>DNRQ01000025.1 GCA_003499925.1 Geobacter sp. | reverse complement strand
GGGGGGGGGTGGGGGGGGGGATGGGGGGCAGCTCCGGTTCCAAAAACACCCCCATCCCCCTCCTGACCTCCCCCTTGAAGGGGGAGGGACCTGAACAGCGGAAGATCAGCGCTCATCAGGTTAAGTTAAGCTCCTACCTGCTGCTCGCTCCCCCTCCCTTGATGGTAGGGGGAGGCTTGCACGAGCTTTTCACCCTCTCCCCCGCCCCTCCCATAGAGGGGAGGGGAGCTTGAAGTCCCCCTCAGCCACGGAAGGGATGAGGTTTGAAGTCCCCTCTCCCCTGGCGGGAGAGGGTTAGGGAGAGGGGGGCAGATCCTTTTTGATCCTACGCCCTGATCATCACCAGCAGCATCTTGAACCGCTTCACCGCCCTCAGCGAATGCAGCTTGTTGGCCGGCATGATGACTATTTCACCGGTAGCTACAGTCTGCACCTTCCCTTCTATCTTGATCTCCGCCTCGCCGTCCAATACCTGCACGAAGGCATCGTACGGGGACGAGTGCTCGCTTAAACCTTCTCCGGCATCAAAGGCAAACGCGGTGATGGTACCGACAGGCTTGTCCAACACCGTCCTGCTCACAACCGCTCCTTCCTGATAGCCGGCAAGTTCCCCCAAATTCAGTTTTTCGCCCAGTGCCACACCCTTTTTCTCTGACATAGTATTCTCCTTTTCTGTTTTTCGCTCTTTCCTTGATAGGCACTTTAACGCCTTTAGTCAGGCAGATCAATCTAATGGTAAAATCTAGCATGCCGAAACCTTTCCGCTACCTTGAGCCTACCTTCTTCGCAGGTTTATTCGACGACCCGCTGCTGCTGGTCCGTGTGCGGTCGTCGGGAAGGGCACTGCTCTTTGACTGCGGCAAGATGCATCATCTGGCGAAACGCGTCTATACCTCGATCGACGCCATATTCATAAGCCACGCACATATGGACCACTTCATGGGTATGGACAGCGTCATCCGCCACAGCCATGCCTCCCCTCGCACCGTCGACATCTTCGGCCCTCCCGGCTTATCCGGCAGGATGGCGCACAAGTTTGCCTGCTACGACTGGAATCTCGCCGACACCTTCTGGGGGAATTTCCGAGTGGGGGAGGTGAGCCAGGGGCGCATCGTCAGCACCCTTTACTGCGGGCCGGAGGCGTTCGCGGCTCGTCCGGACGGCGAACGCAGCGGCGATATCTATGGTAACAGTTACCTGACGGTGAAAGGCGTGCTTTGCGAGCACAGGATACCCGTGCTTGCCTTCAGGGTCGATGAAGGGGCCGCCTTCGTGCTTGATGAGGCGCGCATGGCTCAGGCCGGGGTGGTCAGGGGAGAGTGGCTCAAGGATCTGGAGAAGCTGTTCCATAGGGGCAGATTGGAAGGAAATCCCATACAATATGCAGCAGCAACCGCCGGTAGCTCTATTGAGGAGCGCAGCGAGCCGGATGCGGCGGCGCTTTATCAGCGGATCAGGAAAATCGAGAAACCGGCAAGCATAGGTTATGTGACAGACATCGGATTTTCGCCGGATAACCTGGAGAAGCTGGCGGGGCTGCTTGAGGGAGTGACGCTTCTGGTGTGTGAGTGTGCCTTTTTGGCGGCAGAACAGAATAAGGCGCGGCTTTCTCGCCATCTGTGCACCAGCGAGCTCAATATCATTTTGGACCGGCTCAGGCCGCGCTACGTGCTCCCGATGCACTTTTCCAAGATCTACCAAGGCAGAAGCGACCCGCTGTACCACGAGATCGAGCCACCGGCCGGTGTGACAGTATTGAAGATCCCGGACCGTCTCACCCCGCGCCCCATCATGGAGAACGAGGTGCCAAAGCCCGTGGAACTCAACATCTAAAGCAGTTGCCACGGAGACACGGAGATCACGGAGGAGACAAAGGCATACCTCCTGAGTAACTTGAAGGCTAACTAGCTGAAACTATAGCGGCCACCAATCTCGCCCCACCCTCCTCCCAGCCTTCCCCCTTGAAGGGGGAGGAGCCCAAGGTCCCCTCCCCTTCAAGGGGAGGGACAGGGTGGGGATGGGGATGACGGCAGGAGTTACTTTTGATACAGGGCCGCCAACGGCGGCGTGGGACGCTGATTGGTACCGATCTCCCGCTTGGTCTTCTCCCCTCCCTTGATGGAAGGGGCGGAGGAGGGTGAGGCGAGCCCTTGTCAGGGTTAGGGTTCGCGGAAAACTCCCTCCCCTTCAAGGGGAGGGTGGGGGTGGGGATGGGGTGAGGGGGGAGGACTTGGACCGATCTTCCGGTTTTTTCTCCGTGTCTCCGTGGCAAAAATTCTTTGTCTTGAAACTAAAAGCCCTTTTCTGCTAAAAAGGCGGTATGAAAAAAACCGGTTCAAACGATGCACCTGTGGTCTACTCCTCCGAACTGGGCAGGATCTGTCCCGGTTGCGGCAAGCCCGTCAAAGGCTGCGTCTGCCGCAAGAGCTCAACGGCGCCCGCAGGCGACGGCGTGATCCGCCTCAGGCGCGAGAGCAAGGGGCGCGGCGGCAAAACGGTGCTGGTGATCACGGGACTTCCGCTGGATGCCACGGCACTGACCACGCTTGCCGGGGAACTGAAGCGACGCTGCGGCTGCGGCGGCACGGCAAAGGACGGCGTCATCGAGATCCAGGGGGATCACGGTGAGCTGTTGCTGGCGGAGCTTGTCAAGCGGGGCTACAAGGCCAAACGGGCCGGCGGCTGATCCGCCTATTCTACTTCGAAGCTATTGCCGCCCAGTTCCACGCGGTCGCCGGGACGCAGTTTTCTGCCGCGGCGCAGTTCCACCTCGCCGTTCACGGAGACCATACCCTCCGAAATGATGATCTTAGCCTCTCCACCCGAGCAGACCACATCCACCGCCTTCAAAAAACTGTCCAGCTTGATAAATTCTGTATCTATCTTCATGCATCCTCCGTAAATCGATTCGCCCGCATAGGGCGGTTGAACTTATCACGTTTTTCTGCTAAAAAAGAGACATTTCGTAAAGGAGACACCATCAATGTACACAACCAATGATTTCAAAAAGGGGCTCGTTATCCAGATCGACGGCGCCCCCTGCCTGCTAGTAGACGTAACCTTTCAGTCGCCGACCGCCCGCGGTTCCAACACCATGGTGAAGACCAAGTACCGCAACCTGATCACCGCGCAGGTGCTGGAGAAGACCTTCCGCTCCGGCGACAAGGTGGAGGAGGCCGATTTCGAGCGGCACAAAGGGCAGTTCCTCTACGCAGACGGCGGCCGTGGCATCTTCATGGACCTGGAGACCTATGAGCAGTTCGAAATGGAAGCGGACAACTTCGAGTCGCTCGCCCCCTTTCTGCTCGACGGCACCGAAGTGCAGCTCGGCATCTTCCAGGAGCGCATGGTAAACGTCGACCTGCCGATGACCGTAGAGCTGACCGTCACCGAGACCGCGCCCGCCATGAAAAACGCCACCGCGACCGCCCAGACCAAGGAGGCCTTGCTGGAGACCGGCTTGCGGCTGCAGGTCCCCCCTTACCTGGAGTCGGGTGAGAAGATCAAAGTCGATACCAGGGATGGCCGCTTCATTTCCCGCGCATAAATTTACGCGATAGGCAGGGCGAAAAAGAGAAAAAAGGGATTGACACTTTGGCGGAATCGAAGTATAAAGTTGGTCTCTTGCCCAGATAGCTCAGTCGGTAGAGCAGAGGATTGAAAATCCTCGTGTCGGCGGTTCGATTCCNNGATTCCGTCTCTGGGCACCATAAATTCAGGCACTTGCGTTAATTCGCAGGTGCCTTTTTTGTGGTCATTGGCCTGAAGTTGAATATCCTCGTGCCGGCGCTTGACTGGGTTTCTTGCCACTCAATAATATCAAGTAGTTAAGGTGATTCGGTGGCCGACTCTTTTCCGGTGAATAGTCATTCCTGCTTGTCGGAATGACGGCAGATTGCAGCCAATCAGTTACTCTAATGCGTGTCGACCCATGCCTTTTGCAGTGCATCCAACGCGCGCTCCCGCACCTGAAGGGTCTGTCGCAGTTTCTTCTCCCACTGCGAAATACATCCGGCGAAGACGCAGATCCGAGAGGCGAACTCCGCCTGGGTCTCTTCCTGTGAGGCGAAATCGCGAGGCCGCAGTCAATCACGACAGTTCGCGACAACATGGCTTGCAATTCGCGACAGTTTACGACAGAATGCTTGTGGTTATTCGTTGTGAGTACCCTTTTACAAGCGAGACACGGACATGTCTGATACGTTGCTGACACACCAACAGGAAGAAATCCTCGCTCTACTGACCCGCAACCCGGATGGGCTCAACAGTGAAGGAATTCGCAGCGGTCTGAAAAACCCTCCACACCTGCGGACGGTACAGCGCTCGCTTGCCGAACTGGTGACTGGGCGGCATATTGCTGCCGTTGGCAAAGGCAAAGCGACAATTTACAAGCTGCTTACGTCGAGTGGCGTTCCTGCAGCATCAACTGGATCAGATGCACCGGGTGCAGAAGAAGGCTATGAATCATACATCCCGCTTTCCGAAAAAGGGCGCGAGATCTTCTCCCATGTTCGTCGACCGCGGGGCGCACGAGCCCCCGTGGGTTACGAGCGTGAGTTTCTCGATTCCTACCTCCCAAACGAGACTTGGTATCTGGGCGAGATGACACGAAATCACCTGCACCGCATTGGCGATACTGGTGATCTCGAAAGACCGGCCGGAACCTATGGTCGAGCCATGCTCAACCGCCTGCTTATCGATCTTACCTGGGCATCATGCCGCTTGGAAGGGAACACCTACTCCCGCCTCGACACGCAGAATCTGATCGAGTTCGGACGTTATCCGGAGGGGAAAGATGCGCAGGATGCCCAGATGGTCCTGAACCATAAGGCAGCCATTGAACTGCTGGTAGACGATGCCGCAACCATTGGGTTCGATGCGCACACATTCCTGAGCCTTCACGGTCTGTTGTCGGAAAACCTCATGCCAGACCCTGACGCCAGCGGGCGCCTGCGTTCCCACCCTGTTCAGATCGGAGGCACCGTATTCGTGCCTCTTGCAGTGCCTCAGACCATTGAGGAATGCTTTTACGAGATACTTCGCAAGGCCGGTGACATCCGTGATCCTTTTGAACAGGCATTTTTCATCATGGTTCATATCCCCTATTTGCAGCCATTCGAGGACGTGAACAAACGGGTTTCCCGGCTCGGTGCCAACATTCCGCTGATCAAACATAACTTATCCCCTCTGACATTTATCGATGTTCCGGAGCGCGCTTACATCGATGCGATGCTTGGGGTGTATGAACTGAACCGGGTTGAACTGCTGCGTGATCTGTTTGTTTGGGCCTATGAGCGCTCAGCCAAGGAATATGTTGTCATTCGCAAGAGTCTGGCGCAGCCCGAGCCGCTGCGGCTGCGCTACCGTCGTCAACTGCACGAACTGGTAGCGGACATTGTCCGCGAAAAGGAGCCTGATTTTCTTCCGGCTGTGGAGCGGTACGCAGAGGAGAACATTGGCGGGGGTGACCGGGCCGCTTTTGTGGAAATGGTGCAGGATGAGATCAAGCGCCTTCATCCGGGGATTATTGCCCGCTATCGCCTCCGGCCGTCGGAGTTTGCCGCGTGGCAGGAAGCGAGAAAATTGAACTGATTTTCAGTAGCGAAGCAGGGCCTCTAAATTCGTTTCGTCAGGAGAATTCCCGGGGAAATGTCCTGACATCAGACCGTCCCAGAGGAGTTAACAGCATGCCACGCATGAAAAAACCGCACATCGCAACCCTGGATGAAGTCGTCATTACGCGCGATGGCGATTGTGGGGTAATTGACTTTCGCGACCCCACTGTGGGTGGTATGAATTTGAAAATCGGGCCGGAAGTCGCCCTAATGACCGACCAGGAAATCCTCGAATGCTACAATGACGTAATCCGGGCTATGCAGCGCTCCGTTGCTTCGTACCGGCACCGGGCGGTGGAGGTCCCGCCCGGTAATTGTGGTAAGGGACCCAAAAGGTTGATTCACTCCGGGGATGGGGGAGTCTTGCCAATGTTGGACCGAGGTGCCGGAGGTGTCAGGTGAGTACGGAACGAAAAGGTAAGCTGCTTGAACTTGGTGCCGACCGCTTGGCCGATGCGCTGCTGGAACTGGCAGGTAGGGATGAGTTTGCAGATGATCTGGTAGAACGGCTGATTGCAACTCCACGGGATAACATGGGCCGCTTCAGGGCCAAACTCTCTGCCCTGCAACTGGGTCGACCCTTTGTCCATTGGCGTCAGACCGCCGAATATGCCCGGGAACTGGAATACCTGCTTGAGGACCTGCGGGCCGGCGTGACCGACCCGCGGACCGGAGTTGAACTGGTGGCCACTTTCTATCAGGCTGATTCAGTCATATTTGCTAATTGTGACGATTCCAACGGCGATGTTGGGGATCTGTTCCGGCATGATGCCAGGGATCTTTTTGTCGCCTATGCATCTCGCTGCGCGGACAAGGAGTGGCTAGGAGATCTCGTTATACGGGTGATCCAGTGCGATGACTACGGTGTTCGGGATGTATTGATTGACTGCGCACAGGATTATCTGACTGAGCCGGTTATGCGCGTCATGGTGGAACGGTTGCTGGAGCTGGCCGGTGAAGAGTCCGATGAGTACCGGAAACGCCAGTGGTTCCATAACATCGAATCCCTTGCCCGGCAGCTTAAAGATGCTCCTCTGTTTGAGGCTGCAAGGTTGGCCTCATGGGGGAGTCTCTCAACCGCTGCCTGTGTGGACATCGCCCGTGTCTATCTGGAGTGTGGCAAAGAGCTGACAGCGCTAGCCTGGTTGGAAAAAGTCCCGGCAGGGGATAGCTTCATGTCGGCTGATAGGGATAGTCTGTTGCTTGAGATCTATGGCCGGTCAGGAAATCTGGCAGAACAGATCAAGGCTGCATGGCGCATTTTTCGACGTGGGCGCAGCGCCACATCCCTGGCGCACTTGCTGGATGTTATAGGCCAAGACAAAAAGGGTGATGTGCTCGCTGGAGAGATCGGTGCCATTCTGGAGGCGACCATGTTTTCTCCGGCGGACGCCGATTTTCTCGTCGAAATGGAGAGGTGGGAGGCAGCGGAAACGTATGTAATGAACCTTGCCGACCAGATCAATGGCGATTTCTACGGCAGTCTGCTCCCCCTGGCCGAAGCGATGGAGCAAGACGGGCGACCTCTGTGCGCCTCCGTAGTTTATCGGGCGCTTCTCGACTCGATCCTGCGCCGGGGGCATACCAAAAGCTACCCACACGGGGTTCGCTATCTACGTAAGTTGGAGCGACTCGCCCAGGCAGTCGCCGACTGGCGCAACATAGCACTACACAATGTTTACCTGCAGGGGATCAAGCTCAATCACGGCAGAAAAAGCAGCTTCTGGTCCCGATATGGGGGTAAAGGTTGATCGGTGGCAGAAAGATGTTGGCAACCGTGTCCTGTCGCATAGAGCTTCGCTGTTCGCAAGGGAACTGGGACTGACGGAGTAGTTGCTGATAGGGGGAGTGACTACGTAGTTACGCTGGAATCGGTAAAACCTACATTTTATCAGCATGTTAGCGTGCCGCACACAGGATTGAAAATCCTCGTGTCGGCGGTTCGATTCCGTCTCTGGGCACCATAAAAAATTAAGGGGATCAGCTCTCATAAGCTGGTCCCTTTTTTTGTGTTCGGGTGACATGACCGACCCCGCCGACACTTTATCGATTTATACTGAGTTATACCTATTTATACATGGACTGTTGTATAAATAGGTATAACTCAGTATATTATGCTCGACGGAATCTATTTCCTCTTTGGGAGCTTTATCATGGACAGGATCAGAAACCCGTTTTCTCCGGGAGCCGGCTCGCCTCCGCCGGAATTGGTAGGCCGCGACGGCATACTGGAAGAGGCCAACGTCCTGTTTGGCCGCGTGCTGGCGCGCAGACCGGAACGAAGCCTCCTGCTGACGGGGCTGCGCGGGGTCGGTAAAACCGTCCTTTTGAACACGCTTGAGCGTCGGGCCACGGAAGCCGGATACCGCACGCTTCAGGTCGAGGCTCACGAGAATAAACCGCTCTCCGTGCTGCTTGCTCCCCCGCTACGCCGTCTGCTTTTCGATCTCGACCGGTTGGCGGGAACCGGAAATTTGGCGCGTCGCGGTCTCGGTGTCCTGAAAAGCTTTATGGGTGCGATTAAGATATCCTACGGCGATTTCGAGGCGGGGCTCGATATCGAACCGGAACAGGGCGCCGCAGACAGTGGTGACCTTGAAGCGGACCTGCCGGGTCTCTTCAGCGCCGTTGCCGAGGCGGCACAGGAAAAAAAGGTGGGGGTAGCGATACTGATCGATGAGGTGCAATACCTCGCGGCCCAAGAACTGAGTGCGCTGGTAATGGCGATGCACAGGATGCAACAGTATAGCCTCCCTCTGGTATTGATCGGAGCCGGGCTCCCGATACTGCCGGCGCTGGCTGGAGAATCGAAGTCGTATGCCGAGCGGTTGTTCCAGTATCCTATCGTCGGCCCCTTAAACGAAACCGACGCAGCCCGAGCTCTGCAGGACCCGGTTCGGGAGGAAGGGGTGGAGTTCACCGACAAGGCGCTTCAGGAGATCTACCGGCTCACCCGGGGCTATCCCTATTTCCTTCAGGAGTGGGGCTATCAGTCCTGGAACCAGGCCGACTCTTCCCCCATAACTCTGGAGACGGTGCAGCAGGCGCACCCCAATATCATAAGGCGCCTGGACCAGAACTTCTTCAGGGTACGCTTCGATCGCCTCACCCCAAAGGAAAAGGAGTGCCTGCGGGCCATGGCTGAACTGGGGGTGGGGCCGTACCGTCTCGGCGACGTGGCGCAGATCTTGGGCATAAAGCCGGGGCGTCTGAGCCCGGTTCGCGCCAGCCTGATCGGAAAGGGCATGGTCTACAGCCCCGAGCACGGCCTGCTCGCCTTTACCGTGCCGCTCTTTGACGAGTTCATGCGGCGTGCCATGCAGTTTCAGGCCTGGGCCGGCGCGCCTATCAACGGGGACTGACTCCATTTGTGTCGGCTGGCCGTCGACGGCGCTTTTGAGACCGTTGCTATGTCTTAGGAACGTTACGGAGGAGCGACAGCGTGCCAGGCATGAAAAAGCCGCAAATCGCAACCCTCGATGAAGTCGTCCTTGCACGCGATGGCGACTTTGCTGATATCACCTATCGTGATCCCACCGTGGGTGGTGTGAATCTGAAAATCGGACCGGAAGTGGCCCGAATGACGGATCAGGAAATCCTCGACTGCCACAATGAAGTACTCCTGGCCATGCAGCGATCCGTTGCTTCGTACAAGCACCGGGCAGTGGAGGTTCCGCCCGGAAAAGATCAGGTGCGATATTCGGAGCAGTGCGACCAGTGGGTTCCGCGCGGGGATGTGCTGCGCTGCGTGATCCATCACGAATCGGGGCGGCGTCCGGTCATTGAGATCGACGACAGGGAGTTTACTCTCGAAGAATTCGGCAGCATGCTGACCACCTTCTCGGGGTGGGGGATGCGTATTGTCTTCGTCCCGGATACCGACTTGGAAAAGCGCCCCGTAATTGTGGTAAAAGACCCGAAAGATTGATGCTCTCCGGAGATACGGGAGTTCTTGCAACTGTTGGACTGAGGTTCCGGAGGTGCATCTGGTGAGTACGGAACGAAAGGGTAAGATGCTGGAACTTGGTGCCGACCGGTTGGCCGATGCCCTGCTGGAGCTGGCAGGTAGGGATAACATCGGCCGCTTCAGGACCAAACTGGTTGCACATCTCTTTGTTGCCTATGCTGCGCGCTGCGCAGATAAACAACGGCTGGGAGATCTCGTTTTCAAAATGATCCAGTGCGATGATTACGGCGTTCGGGATGTGCTGATTGGCTGCGCACGGGATTATCTGACCGAACCGGTCATGCGCGTCATGGTGGCACGGTTGCAGGAACTGGCCGCGGAGGAACCCGATGAGTTCCGGAAGCGCCACTGGCCCCATAACGTCGAATCCCTTGCCCGGCAGCTTAAGGATGCTCCCCTGTTTGAGGCGGCACGATTGGCTTCATGGGGGCGCCTTTCTTGTCGAAATTGAGAGGTTGGAGGCAGCCGAAGCGTATGACGGTATTTCCCTTTAGGTGAGGAGCAAGATAGTGATGGAAGACGAGAAACTTTTCGAGGCGATCGGTTTCAGCTGGGATCGGTCAGTAGTGTTAGCCAACGTGCCCGTCTATCCGGTTGAGAGGGTCTGTTTCCGTTTCAAACAGATGCTGGCGGAATACGTGTGGGACGCCAGCATGCTCGAGGGAAACCCCTTTACATATCCCCAAGTCCAGACCCTGTTGGAGGGTATTACGGTGGGGGGGCACAAACTCTCGGATCAGGAACAGGTACTGAACCTGGCCGAAAGCTCTAAACTTCTTTTGGACATGGTGAAGGCCGGTACATTTTCCTTAAGCAAACCACTATTCTGTAAATTCCAGGGCATTATCGCTCGTGATGAGGCGCTGGAATGGGGACATTTCCGGGGCGAAGGGGACGAAAAAGGTTACACGCCGGAGGTCGCTCTCGGCGAACATGGCCGGTACAAACCGCTCCCCACCGTCGCAGGCGCCCCTGAACTCAAAAAAACTTTCTACCGGGCCGTAAGGATGTTGAAAAACCGCGTGACGAATCCCTTTGAAAGGGGAGTGGTCTTCTTCCTGCACGGGGCGCTGCAGCAGTATTTTTTCGACGGCAACAAACGAACTTCCCGGGCCGTGATGAATGGAATACTAATGTCCAGCGGCATCGATTCCATCAGCATCCCGGCTGCCCGACGCCAGGAGTTTAACGAGAAGATGGTGCGGTTCTATCTGGGGCGCGAGGGAACGGAAATGATCGCCTTCCTGGGGGAGTTGTTGCCGCGCTGATTCAATCTGTAGATATTCAGGGCAGGACCATGAAGGGCGCTGCCGATGGGGGAGGGGGAGTGACTACGTAGTCACAGAAAGTTAAAGGGATCAGCTAGCAATAGCCGATCCCTTTTTCTTTATCATGTGCTGATTCTGTGTTACCGTTCTACCTGCCCTAATTCCTGCACGTTTACCTGTAATACTTACTGTTGAAGTTCTTACAGATCCATCAGTTCCAGTTGGAGGAGTCGATGCATCTCAATACCGACCATTTCGAACGTTGCATCAAAACCCTGGAGAGCTCGCTTGCCCTTCTCAACGGTGCAGATCCGGAGAGTATTGACTACGAGATTTTCCGCAATGCCGTGGTCAAGGGGTTCGAGCTGGCTCTTGAAACTGGCGGCAAGCTTTTGCGCAAGGCGCTCAAGGCTTACAGCGGGAGCCCGCGCGAGGTGGATGGTCTTACCTTCAAGGATGTGCTGCGACATGCCGCCAAACATGACCTGATGGACACCGCGACCGTGGAACGATGGTTCGTCTATCGCGACAATCGCAACAGTACCGCCCATGACTATGGCGTCGGGTTTGCCGAGGATACCCTCAAGCTGCTTCCCGGGTTTGTTGCCGATGCCCGGTCACTGGAAACCGTGTTACGAGAGAAACTGGGGCGAGTCGATGCTTGATCTGCGTCCGGAATGGCTGGAGACCGTGCGGCGCCTTATCGCCGCCCATATCCCCGATGCCGAGGTTTGGGCTTACGGGAGCCGGGTGCAGGGGACATCCCACGACGGAAGCGACCTCGACCTGGTGGTGCGCAACCCGAGCGACCCAAGCCGGCCCCAGGCCAATTTTTCCGAACTGCGTGAGGCGCTTTCCGAGAGCAACCTTCCCATTCTCGTGGACCTGCAGGACTGGGCGCGGATACCCGAGGGCTTCCGTCGGGAAATAGTGAGAGGCGGCACGGTGCCGGTGCAGGGTGGCATGGAAGTCCCGGGTTCTCAAAAAACCGCTCGCTAATGCGTGTCAAGATGGCTGGAATGCGCGATGCCATCATCCACGATTACATGGGGGGCGATCTTAGAACTGTATCTGTTCTAGGAGAAAACAGCTGATTTCACCTGAAAGTTGTAGGGTTTGACCCGGTTTTTGTAGGATTTCGCCTGAAATTTTTGGGATTTGCCCAAAGTTGTCGGATTCCGCCGAAAATCTGTAGGATCTAACCGAAATTTGTCGGATCCCACGGAAAGTTGTCGGATGTTGCGGGAAGTTGTCGGATGTTGCGGGAAGGTTATCAGGGAGCCTCGGCGAGTTTCAGAAAGGAATTTGTGGTGCGTAGGCGGAGAAAGGAGTGACGCTGGCCTCCATCCGACGACTTCGCCGAATGGAAGCCTGTTGCCTGGGATATGGGGGGGCTATGTCGCCATGAGTGTGACAAACGACGACCACGGTCCGGGACCATTTGCTCCCACGGCTCTTACCCTGAATGAGTAAACCGTGCCGGGAATAAGTCCCCGCACCTCCAACTTGGAAGCGCACACTGCCATGGCTGCGTACCTCCAGTTGGATTCAATCGTCGGGTCGCCTTCGCAGGCCCCCATCTCAAAACCTCTTGCTCTGGGGACGGGGTTGCATTTTCCTGTGAAAACCCCGTGCTCGGTTCTGTGCTGCTGCATCTGGAAATTGCCGGGCCACGTAGGGAGAGCCGTGGCCTTTGACTTCTTTGCCTTCTGCGGAGCAAGGCCCAGCTTCTGGGGCAAAGTCGGGTCTCCGGGGGCGGCCAGCTTGACCATGCCGATAAACATGGAGAACCTGCGGTTCAACTCCTTGCGCTCCTCATCAAGCTGCGCTGCCTTCCCACTGTCACCGCCCAAGACCTCGTTATACAAGGACTTGTGACGCTCGTGGATCTCCGCGAGCTCTCGCTGCGTCGGAAGTAGCGACAGCAGGCTCTGGTAGAGGGTAGGGTCTTTGGCCATGGCAACAACGATGGATGCTGTTGCGGGAATGATCTCGGCATCGTGTACGCCATCAAAGTAACTCATCGGCACACCTCCTTAGAAATTTCAAACATAATACTAGGTATCTCTCTGAAATCAAGTCGGTCGGAAATTCCGGTCTGGCGGTTGGGGGAAAGCTGGTAGGAGCGCTAGGCCGAAGCCGGCGCCGCTGACTACTCGGCTGATTGCTCTCTAACTGCATCGATGCTCCAGATCCCACCCCCCTGGCTGGCGATGAACAGGAAGACGAAGCAGTACAGCGCAGCCAGCTCCCCTTCGTTCTGGATCGGCAGCAATGCCCTGGTCCCGTGCACCATCCAATACGCCACTGCCATCTGGCCGCTGGCAACGAAGGCCGCCCAGCGCGTGAACAGCCCGATCATGATCAGGATCCCTCCAACCAGCTCGATGGGTCCGGCGCCATAGATGATGAACGCAGGGACTCCGGCCGGCATCGGGGTCGGAAACCCGAACAGTTTCTGTGCGCCGTGCCAGAGAAAGAGAAATCCGGCGATGATCCGCATCAGTGCGTAACAATGCGCTCCGTATCTCGACAATAGTTTCACGGTAATGCCTCCTTTTGCGCAGCATGGTCCGGTCAGCAGGTGACGTGGAAAAGACCGATTTTCGGGGCGCAGGCCTCGTTGAAGCTGACGATTGCACGCGGCGTAGGTTCAGCAAGAACCCTGCAATCGTGACGGGCAAAGAAATCTGCGGCTTCCGGAGAAAGCTCCAGATTGCCGCTCTGGCCGGTGCCGACGATGAGCAGCCTCCCCCCTTCCTGGTAGATGAATTCCGCCTCCGCCAGCGACAGTATGTGAGAGGTTCCATACGGTTCCTTGGAGAGCTTTTTCTTCCTTTTCTCGATGGCGCCGGATTGTCGGATCAGCACGTCGTGAGGGTACAGTACCTTGTCGATAGTGATGCTGCCGAATTCCGTACCGTCAATCTTCATGGCTTCACCTCCCCCCGAGGACGTTCATCCTCCGCTACCTAAAGATTACCTGATTAGTGCTAATCTTCAGCTGATAAAACTCCCTCCCCTTCANNCCCTTGAAGGGGGAGGGAGCTGAATAGCTGAAGATTAGCGCTAATCGGCAAAGATTATACGCATGGCAGGAAGCGAGAAAATTGAGATAAATCAGACGGCCGCGAAGGGGGGGAGGTCGAACCAGACGGCGCAAGGGAGCAACTGCGAGGCCAGGTTCATGTTGACTGCATTTGGGGAGCGGTGCTAGAGTGCCGCACAAACCTGCAACGTTCTTTGATGCAACTACTTCTGTCTGCCGACATCCAATACATCCGAGTCACCCCATATGAAAATCCTCGAATACGCCGGCTTCGACGCCTCGCGCCACAAATCCCAGTACCGGAAGGTCGTGGCCTCCCTGGAATGCGGCGATTTCCGCAGCGCGGACGTCAAGAAGCTGACCAACCTGTCCCACGGCAAGTTCTACCGGGCCAAGCTCGATCACGCCAACCGTCTGCTGTTCACCCTGGTCCGTCACGGCGAGGAGGTCTACGCCCTGATGCTGGAGGTGATCGAGAATCACGCCTACGAGAAGTCACGCTTCCTGCGCGGTGCGCAGCCGGACGAGGACAAACTGCCGGACCTCGATGCGGCCGGCGCTGCCGCGGAGGCAGAACCGGTGCGCTATATCCATCCCAAACGGCGCGAAGTCCACCTGCTGGACAAGGTGATCTCCTTCGACGACGCCCAGCAGGCCGTTTACCTGTTGCCGCCGCCGCTGATCGTGGTCGGCTCGGCGGGGAGCGGCAAGACCGCGCTCACGCTGGAGAAACTCAAACACGCCGAGGGAGAGGTGCTCTACGTCACCCTTTCCGCCTACCTGGCCCAAGGCGCCCGTGAACTCTACTACGCCAACGGCTTCGAAAAGGAGGGGCAGGACACCACCTTCTTCTCCTTTCCGCGAATTCCTGGAAAGCATCCGGGTGCCCAAGGGGCGGGAAGCCTCCTGGCGCGATTTCGCCGGCTGGTTCGCCCGCATGCGGCAGCAGTTCAAGGGACTGGAGGCGCATCAGGCCTTCGAGGAGATCCGCGGGGTGGTCACCTCTCTACGCCAAGGGAGCCTTCGGGGTCATTTACGACCTGATCGCGCCGCCGAGCATCGACCTCATGGTCGGCGAGCGGCTGCTGCGGCTGGACCGGCATACGGCGGAATATTTCCTGTTTCAGCCCCTTTGGGCGCTGTTCAAGGGGCGCTTTGCCAACGAATGGTACGAGCCCGCGGCCTTCGATACCCGGACCGTCATGGAGGCCTGGCAGCACCTGCCGGCGTACGTGATCAGGCCCGAGCGCAACAAGCGGCAGCATCTCTCCGGCGTGCTGTCGCGAAACGAGATGGACCGGGACTACGCCTACAATCGCAGGCTGTTCAAGCGGCTGCGCCAAGGGTGGTACCAGTTCAGTCCCGCTCTGTCGATCAGGAGCAGCGACCTTGAAGACGCAGCCTGGCTGCCGCTGTACGAGGCTCTCAACCTCAGGCCCGGGATGCGGGGCTCGCCTTAAGGGATGAGATACTGAGGGAAATGGAGGGGGTGGAGTGGCAAAGCGACCTGGCCCGCGAGGTGGTGGCCGTCAACATCATCGACTCCTGGCTTTTGAGCCTGAGCGGCAAGCGCCCCCTGCCGACCCTGGTCGATGCTTCCACGCAAAATACCATCAGGCTCACCACGGATCATTACCGGGTCACGGATTGGGACGCCCTGGCTTCGATACTGGCCGAGCAGCCCGACGTGGAAGGGGACCGCGGCAGCGGTTGGGTCCGCTTTGTCGAAATGGGAGGCGAGAAGCGGCGCGCCCGGGCGACGCTGACCGCCAAGGGAGCCGATGCCCTGGAGGTCTTCTGCCGCACCCTGGAACTGGCAGACGAGAGCCGCAAATGGCTGGAGCGACTGGCGAGGACGGCCCTGAAATTCAGGGTGCGGGAGATTGCGGACCCGCGTTCTCCCAAAGTCCTGGAGGCGGCTGCGCGCTCGTGCGGCAGGAAGGCCCCGGCGCCGGTTCCGGACGACGTGCTGCGTGGGTTCATGACCGATCTCTACGGTAACTGGGCCGACACCCCGATTCCGGCCTTGGGCGACAAGACGCCGCGCCAGGCGGTCGGGACCGAGCAGGGGCGCCGAGCCGTCATCGATCTGCTCAGATCGTATGAGCATGCCGAGCTGCGCCGCGTCCGCGACCAGGGGGGCGCGCCCTTCGATTTAGGCTTCCTGTGGGAGCAACTCGGGC
Source organism: Geobacter sp. (assembly GCA_003499925.1). Taxonomy (GTDB): domain Bacteria; phylum Desulfobacterota; class Desulfuromonadia; order Geobacterales; family Geobacteraceae; genus Geomonas. The sequence goes on along the minus strand of DNRQ01000025.1, from coordinate 12,562 downwards.
TGGATCGAGGTCGCTGAGCGGACGATCCGGGCGCGGGAAAGCATAGGCACTCTTTACACTACGCCGAGAAATTGCTTGATCGCAGCAACGAAATCACGTCCAATCGTGTGCTCTCCTAATGCGTCTCGCCCCATGCCCTTTTCAGCTCCTCCAGCGCGCGCTCCCTCACCTGCAGGGCCTGTCTCAGCTTTTTCTCCCATTGCGAAATACATCCTGCGGAAACGCCGATGCGCGAGGCGAACTGCCCCTGGGTCTCCCCCAGGGAACTGCGCCAGGAAAGGATCACTGCCCCGGTGAGCCGTTTCGGAAAGGGCTTCGGCTCAGGGGGAGCCACGGACGCAATATCCTTTGCCGCCTTCTTGCCGGGTTTGGCGCCCTGCGCCGGCGCCGCAGTTTTCGCCTTCCCCGTTGGAGGGGAGGGATGCGCTGCTGCGGGCTTTCGCTCTTTTCTCGAAGGCGCGGCCCTGCCGGCTGTCGCACCCCCGCTATCGCCTCCGCTGCCTGCCATATCGATGCCGAATATGTCGTCCAGCCCGGTGGCGGCCAGGCGCCGTCGGGATCCCCCGGCTCCGGTCGCCGCAACTATCGCACTCGACACGTCGACCATTTCCTCGTGGTTCACCCCCCTCAGATGGAAGAGCTTTTCCGGAGCGTGGTCCAGGCGGGCACCCACTCCGTAAAGAACGGCCGCTATGTGCTTGCACATGGTGGCGGAATCCGGGCAGTCGCAGTGAAACCGGATCTCACCGGGGAGCGGAAAGAGGCCGGTGTTGCGATGGGAAACCACCTCCATGACCCCGTTGGCAAGCTTGCCGCGCAACAGGTCGATGAGGGAGCCTATCTGACCCGCGCAGGATGCCTTGACTGCATCCCATTTCATCCTCGCGATCGGGGCGACGCTGATGACGACGTTGTAGAGCTGCGACCCGCTGACCATCGCCTCGATACTGCCGGCCTTGATCTCCAGGTGGCAGACCGAGCCGTTCCTGACGTAGGTCCGCCCCCGCGGCAGCCGGTTGGCGTAGTCGTGGAAGGACTCCATGTGGTCGCACCACCCCTTGCCCCAGAAGGAAGCGGCGATGGTGCGTCCGGAGATCTCCACCGGCTGGACGATCAACCCCTTCTTTTTCTTAAGCCTCTCCATCTCGGCTTTCGCGCTGGCACGCCTTTGCGCCACCGGCACGTACGGTGTCCATCCGTAAAAACGGCTCATCGGTCCCTTCCTCTCTAGAAGTTGGCTTTTTCCACGTCGAGCGCCACCAGATTCAACAGGGTGTCGTCGTCCATTTCGGTCAGGAGCATCTCGCCTCCCCCCTCCAGGATATCCCCGGCGAGGCGGCTTTTCTCCCGAATCATCTCGTCGATCTTCTCTTCCACGGTGCCGCGGCAGACGAACTTATGCACCAGCACGTTGCGCTTTTGCCCGATGCGAAAGGCGCGGTCGGTGGCCTGGTTTTCCACCGCCGGATTCCACCAGCGGTCGAAGTGGATCACCTGACTTGCGGCGGTAAGGTTGAGTCCGGTGCCGCCGGCCTTAAGCGACAGCACCAGGAACGGCGGGCCGTCTTCGTGCTGGAAGCGCTCCACGATGCGCTGGCGCTCGGCGACCGGCGTCCCTCCGTGCAGCACCAGGCCGGAACGTCCGAAAACGGCGCCGAGAAACGAGGTCAGTTGCAGGGCCACTTCCCGGAACTGGCTGAACACGAGGACTTTCTCTCCCCGCGACTCGATCTCCTCGCAGATCTCCCTCAGGCGCTGGTACTTGCCGCTGTTCCCCTCGGAGTACTCGCCATCGCCCAGGGCCTGGCTCGGATGGTTGCAGATCTGCTTGAAGCGCAGCAAGGCGGAGAGCACCAAGCCGCGCCGCTCCATCCCGGTTTTTTCCTTCAGGTTGAGTGCCAGCTCCTGCACCCCCTGGCGGTACAGTGCGGCCTGGGCCTTGGAGAGTCCGCACCACGCGGTCATTTCCACCTTTTCCGGCAGGTCGTCGATGATCCGCTTGTCCGTTTTCATGCGCCGCAGGATGTACGGTTGCACCAGGCTGCGGACCGGCGCATAGGAAGGGGGATTAGCCCCTTCCAGGGTCTTGACGAACGATTTGAAACGGGAGGCGGAGCCGAGCAGCCCGGGGGAGAGGAAGTCGAAAAGGGACCAGAGATCTCCCAGCCGGTTCTCCACGGGGGTGCCGGTGAGTGCCAGCCGGGCCCGCCCCTGGAGCGCCTTGACCGACTTGGCCTGCCGTGTCGAGGGGTTCTTGATGGCCTGCGCCTCATCGAGCACGATCAGATCCCATTTCTGCTGCGAGAGCCATTCCTGGCGCCCCAGCATGCCGTAGGTGGTGAGCACGGCATCGCAGCCGGCAAGGGAGGCGGTCGGCGCGCCGGCGATGCGGTCCAGTTCGGCCCGCGACAGCTCCGAGGGGTGCAGGCTCAGCACGCGAAGCGACGGTGCAAAGCGCTCCAGCTCCCCCATCCAGTTGGAGACCAGCGAAGCTGGGAGCACCAGCAGGCTGGGGGGCGCGTCGCTGCGTCGCTTCTTGAGCGCCAGGAGGAGTGCTATCACCTGGACGGTCTTGCCGAGCCCCATGTCGTCGGCGAGGCAGGCGCCGAGCCCCAGCTCGCTCAGGAACAGGAGCCAGCTGACGCCGTCCTTCTGGTACGGTCGCAAGGTCGCCTTCAGCTCGGTGCCGGGGTCGGCAGCGGCGAGACGGGCCGGGTCTCGAAGCCCTGCCAGCACGCCGCGCAACCAGTCGCCCGCCTCGGCATAGGCCCACCCCGTATCACCCTGTAACTCTTCGGCCCCGGAAAGATCCTGCCGGGCTCCCGACAAAAGGCGCATCCCCTCGGCGAAGGAGAGTCCGTGCGCTCCCGCCCCGGCCTGCACCTTTTTCCAGTGCTCCAGGGTTTGCCGGAGTTTCTCGCCGTCCACCTCGACCCACTCTCCCCGCAGCAGCGTGAGCCCCGCCCCGGCAGCTCCGAGGGCTTTTATCTCCGCGTCGCTGAGAGCTCCGCCGTCCACCGTGAGCCGTACCTGGAAATCAAGGAGCGCGTCGGCGCCGAGACCGCTGCCGCGGGCGTTGCCGATGACCACCTGTACCCGCGGACGTGCACGCTTTTTCCACCAGTCGGGGAGGCGCGCGACCAGGCCGCTTGCTTCGAGTTCGGGGACGCTTTGCAGGAACAGGTAAGCTTCTTCGGGACTCCAGGCCAGGGGGTGGTAGATGTCGCCGCTTTGAACCAGTTCCTCGACCCAGGGGAGGCGGGCGCCGGCCTCCCGGATCGGCTCCAGCAGCCTTAGGAGCGCCGCGCGGTTGCGGGTGCCGGCATACTCGGTCAGAGCCTGGTTCAGGGGCTGGTGCTGGGCCCGTGCGTTTTTGCCGAGCTTCGGAATGTAGGATGCCAGGAAGGCGAAGGGATATTCGGGGTCCTTCCGGTTTTCGGCCAGGTGGAAGCAGACCCTGCCGACCTGGCGCCAAACCGGTGCATGCGCCTGGAGGAACCCGGCGAGCCCGTCCTCGTCCCCTCCGATCCGCTCGGAGCACCAGGTGTGGAGGCCGTTCCATATGCCCCGGAGCACCTCTACGCTGCAGTACTCGGCGCCGGGCATCGGGGGGATGCTCAGGGAGACGCGGGATAACTCGGTCTGGTCCGGGGGGGCGATCGGCTCGATCTGCCGGGATGACGGCGGCATCTGGCAGAGCGCCGTCAGGTAGCGTGCGGCGAACTCGCGCCAGAAAGACCAGGGAAGCGGCCAGGTCGGGTCGGTCCTGCCACCGGCGAGGGAGATGAGCCCCTGCGCCTGGCAGACGGCAAAGGCCTCGGCAATTGCCGCAGGGCGAGCGGTACCGGTTCCGGCGGCCGCGGCGGGCTCCGAGCCGTTTCGGCGCAGCATGACCAGATGGCCTGCAGGAGTAAGAGAAAGGAGATCGTGCATAGGGTGTCAGGGGGCTCATTTCGGCAGGTTTTAACCAATGGATAGGCGTCGGTTCACTATAAAATCACCGGTGCCGAAAGGCAACTTAATTTCTTTTTTACGCCGAATGCCGGTCACTTTATCGCGGGGTGGTTTTCGGCCTGCCGCTCGTCTTGTAACAGGCTATGGCGTTGGCCAGGGCGTGCTGTGCGGTGACGCCGCATCTCATGATGGTGGAGCCGTCTATCAATTCTATGGTGCACCTGTAATTGGGCCCCCTTATGTACTTGCACGGAACTGACGGGGTGATCGGCTCTGTCCTGATGTAAGCTATGTTACTGTCTACCATATCAGCCTCCTGCTGATATACCTCTGCGAAATTGTTGGACAGTCGACGAAGGGAGCTATTTCGTGCCTGAATGATTGGCGTTTATTAATGTTGAGATTCTACCATGGCCATCGGAAATTGAAAAGACGGCTGTCGGCACTTTGAGCGCTACCAGCATTGAATGGCTACTCACTAAAGGGGTTCAGATTAACAATCGTTCATGCTAATATGGGCTGTACAGGAAGACCTTCGTTTCGCGGCCTATCATTGGGTTGCACAAAGGCGCAAGGGGTCGATGACCAGCAGAGCGACCGCAGTCACCATTACACCTGCAGCAAGAGTACAACGTAAGCGATCAGGAGGTAGATCATGAAACCGAGTACCAAGGACCAGGCAAAAGGGACGATGCACGAGGTTAAAGGCAAAGTTAAAGAGAGCGCCGGCAAAATCACCCAGAGCTCGTCGATGGAGCATCAGGGCAGGGCTGAAAAAATAGCCGGCAAAGTGCAGAAAAAAGTCGGCGATGTAGAGAAAAATGCAGAGAGGGATCTGAAGAGGTAGCCGCACAGGTGTCCTGCACCGGCCGGTGCCGGTGCGGCTGTCCACCGATCTGAAAGAATCCATGGTGGCCGATTGGTGGCTGCGATCGCTCTGCTGGTGATCGGTGTGCGGGGCATCGCGGATCAATCCGGGTGTCTGAAAAGCGAGAGGGCAGCGATTAGAGAACTGGATGATTTTGACTGTCGCCCAAAAGGGAGGTGTATCCTGTCATGCCGTTGATACAGGTTGTACTCGTTCTGATCGTCGTCGGTGTGCTGCTGTGGCTGGTCAATACCTATATACCGATGGCGGGTTCCATCAAGTCGATACTCAATGCCGTTGTGATCATCGTCGTGGTCTTGTGGCTCCTGAACGTCTTCGGACTCATGGATAATCTCACCAGACTTCGGGTCGGGAAGTGATCGGCAACGGTCTCCGGCCCCGGCTGGGGCAAAAACAAACAAGGCTGGCCGGCTGGCCCGATAAAAGCAGGAGTCAACGGCCAGAAAGGAGGACAAAATGCTGTGGACAATAGTTGTGATATTGCTGATTCTTTGGCTTCTTGGACTTGTGAGCAGTTATACCATGGGAGGCTTCCTTCATCTCCTTTTGGTGATCGCAGTAATCATCATCGTGGTCAACCTGATTCAGGGTCGGCGACCTTTGTAGCGATCGCCTGACAACGCGGAAGCGGCGGGAATCTGTCATGCATTGACTCCCGCCCTGCAACAGACTGCGGCCGGTAGTCTCGCTCAGGCCGAATGGAGAAGGAGATAGCTATGAATCGTTTGTTTATCGCAATAGCAGTTCTTGCCGTCGCTGCGATGTCTTTTGCCGCCAGGGTACAGGCGCACGAGACGGGTGCTACGGGGCATCCCGAGATGAAGAAGGAGATGATGGCCAACCCCCAGTACTTGCTGATGATGGGATATCACAGCAACCTGATGATGTTCGGCCACAAGCTTATGAAAGTGGCCAAGCAGGGGGAGACGGTACCCCGTGAGTTCGCCAGAGTGGCAGTTGCCGAGATGAGGCGTAGCACGGAGGAGATGGAGAAATATCGCGCCGAAGCGATGCGCAACGTGCCTGCGGATGTGCGGGCACATGATGAGATGCAGAAGACCATGGATCAGCACCTGGTCAACGTGAAGAGCCACCTGAGGGAGTTGGAGGATCTGACCCGAGGCGACCGGATCCCTTCGCAAGAAGTGATCCGGCACCTTGAGGCGATGTATGAGGGGTGTGAGGGGATGGACTGTGGCATGATGCACGGCAAAGGGGTGCACGGGAGGAAAGGAATGCACGGCTGCAACGGATGCCAGTGCCCGGAGATGATGCCGGAGCATCACACCATGATGAAAGAGATGCTGCAGAAGATGAAAACAGAGGACGCCGAACTGAATCAGAAGGTCCAGGCCATGAGAGACGCGGATCCTGACAGGAAATTTGCTCTCCTGACAGACATAGTGGCCCGGATGGTTCGGCAACGCGCCGAGATGACAGCGCAGATGGAAAGGATGCAGATGGAGATGCCGCACCACGGTGCCGGCGGCTATATTGATGATGAAGATGGCGACAAAAACACTCCGGGTCACATCCCGGGTCACATGCAGATGCAGTAATGAGGAAATGGCAGGAAATAACAGGAAAGGCCAAGAAGTCGGAAAGATTGACGGCAGGATACTGCGAACTTCCTCTTGGGATATTTTTCAGTTTCTGGAATTCTGGCACAATTGGAATTCGACAGTTAGAAACAAGGAACAGGCTGGTTGTACGGCGGTTGCTATCCGTCGTGCTTTCCAGCCTGACGCTTTTCAACAGGCATGGTTCTACTTGGCGGAAAGTCCTGCGGAGCATTTTGTCGCAGCTGCCAACGTTGCTAAATCCCCCCCGACCCCCCTTCTACAAAGGGGGGAGGACTTTTGCAGAGTGGGGAGTGCAGAGAGGGAGGCGCTACGATTAGCTCTGCCTGGTCTGATGTTTGCCGCGGGGGTTGTGCAGGAAGTTAGGCCCCTGCTTCAGCAGGGCGGTGATCCCTTTGGTCGGCAGCGGGTGGCTGAAGTAATAGCCCTGGGCCTCTTCGCTACCTTCGGCCTGCAGCCAAGCGAGCTGAGAGGCGTTCTCCACCCCCTCGGCGATCACTTTAAGCTGCATGCTGCGCCCGATGCTGATCACGGCCCGGACCACGGCAGCGTTGTCCTGATCAGTAGCTATGTTGTGAATGAACGATTGGTCGATCTTCAGCTTGTCGACGGGAAGTTTCTTCAGGTAGCTCAGACTCGAATAGCCGATGCCGAAGTCGTCGATGGAGAGTTGCAACCCGAGCGCTTTCATGGCGGCCATGCTCCCCAGGACCTTCTGGGGATCGCTCATGATGGTCGCCTCGGTCAGTTCCAGTTCCAGACATTCCGGCGCAATGCCGGTCTCAAGGAGGCAGCTCTCGATGGTGTCCTCGAAGTCCCGGTGCTGGAAGAAGCTTGCGGAGAGGTTGACTGCCGCCGAGATGGACTGGATCCCCTGCTGCTGCCACTGCTGGATCTGCCGGCAGACGGTGAGGATGATCCATTTGCTGATCGGGGTGAGAAGGCCGCTCTCCTCGGCGATGTTGATGAAGGCCTCCGGCAGGATCAGTCCCCTGACGGGGTGCTGCCAGCGGATCAGCGCTTCCATGCCGCTGAATTTGCCGGTGACCAGATCGACCTTGGGCTGGTAGTGCAGCACGAACTCGTTTCGCTCCAGGGCCCGGCGCAGTTCCAGTTCGATGGCGAAGCGCTGGTGAGCCATTTCGTTCAGCTTGTGGGTGAAGAACTGGAAGTTCTTGCCGCCGGACTTCTTGGCATGGTACATGGCGATGTCGGCGTTCTTTAACAGGGCCAGGTAGTCGCTGCCGTCGTCCGGGTAGAGGCTGATGCCGATGCTGGTGTTGACGGCGACATTGCTCTCTTCTATGGCGAAGCCGGAGGTGATGATCTTCTCGGCCACTATGGTCGTCTCGGCGACACCGCAGTCCCAAAGGACGATGACGAACTCGTCGCCCCCAAGCCGTGACACCAGGTCGCAGGAACGTGTGCAGTCGCTGAGCCGCCTGGCGACCGATTGCAGCAACCTGTCGCCTACGTCGTGTCCCATGGAATCGTTGATCTGCTTGAAGCCGTCGATGTCCAGAAACAGCAAGGCCACGCTTCTCTTTGCTTTCTGAGCCACGGAGAGAACCTGTTCGATCCTGGCGTAGAGCGTGCTGCGGTTGGGGAGCTTTGTCAGAGGGTCATGGTGGGCGAGAAAAAAGATGTTTTCCTCCGCCTGTTTGATGTCGGTTATGTCCAGGATGAAGCCATCGAGCCGGGAGATGGCACGGCGGTCTGCGCCGTCTTCCACCCTCTGCACGGCACAGTTGTTCAGGATCCAGCGCTCGGTACCGTCTTTGTGTATGATGCGATGCCGGATCGGTTCGTGATCTTTTCCCGCAAAGATACCGTTCAAAAACTCCACCACCAGGTCACGGTCATCCTCGTGTATCATGGTGAACCATAGCAGCGGGTCGCTGTAGTATTCGTCCGGGGTGTAGCCCGTGATCTCCAGGCACTTGGGACTGTGGTAGATCGATCTGATGGTGCCGCCCTCGAAACGGACGCTGTAGACGTATTCGTTGATATTGCTGACGATGGTGCGGCACTGTTCCTCGCTTTTTAACAGCGCCTCCTCGGCATGCTTGCGAACGGTGATGTCGCGGATGTTGTACTGGATCACCTTGGTCTGGTCCGCCAGGTAGCTGTTGCTCACCACCTCCACGGCCAGGCGGCGACCGTCCCTTGTGGTCAGCGGCAGATCCTCCTTATGCAGGCATTCCCTGTGCTGCAGTGCCTCGAAGTCCGCCCGGTTCGCCGCGATACCTGTCAAGGTTTCGACCTCCCAGAGTGTCCTTCCCATCAACTCCTCTCGTGGGCAGCCGAGCATCTCCACCAGGAACGGGTTCACCTCGGTGATCTCTCCGGTGCCCGCTTCGACTATCATGATGCCGTCTTTGGCGGTCTCAAAGAGCCTGCGGTAGCGGGCCTCGGAGGCGAGCAGCGCTGCCTCGGTCTCTTTGCGTTCCGAGATGTCGAATACCGCGAGCCTGATCTCCAGCCCGGAGTTGCTGGACATCGCCTCGATCCGCACAAAGACCGGTTTGCGCCCCTTTCTCAGCAGCGAGACGTCGCAGGCCCCGTTGCCCCCGTCGCTGCAGATCTTCTCGATCAGGGCGACCAGGGCGGGCCGGGTCTCAGAAGTGACCAGGCGCTCGAACTGCAGGTCGACCAGCCGGGAGCGCTCAATGCCGAGGAGGTTTTCGCCGGTGAGGTTTACGGCACGGATAAACCCGGCGCCGTCCAGGGTAAAGTAGCCAACGGGGGCGAGTTCATAGAGGTCGGTGTACATTCCCAAGGCTGCAGTCACATCTTCGCAGGCGCCACAGGGGCGCAGCTCCGATAGCCCCAGTGCCGTGGGAAGGGGTAAAGCTCTCTGCATGAGCCTGTGCGGTTTCTGCTGGCTCCCATGAGAGCGCGTTCCGGGCAAGTCATCACTCATCCGCTCCTCCGATTTACACCCAAGCTCCTCCGAGCTGCGACCATGCTCCTCAGAGCAGCACCTAAGTCCCTCCGCGTGACAACCGATCCCTACAGATTCCCAACCGATCTCCATCTCACTTTCCATGACTCCTCTCAGCTGTGCCTGGCCTCCGGCAGCCCCGGTTTCTGCGCCTCCGGATCACCCTTCGCCTTCCTCGGCCGGCCCTGGACATGAAAATGATAACCCATTTCACCCGAAACTGCACTTCTAATAATCAGCAGGTCGAAGGGAGGCAGATCACTCGGAGGACGGCTGTCAAGTGGCTTAGAAGACAGGAAAATCGGTGTCACCCTGGTCTGCTGACGCCCTGTCCGGGATTTCCCGGAGAATTTTTTCTTCGCCAACTCGGCTTGGCGGTTTTGGCCCCTGGTGACTCAGTTTACTCTAATATGCTGATTTTACGAAAAAAACTGTTCCACCGCGTTGCAATGCCGACTATAATGCGCCCCGCACTGAAGGTGCCCGGCCGATTTTTTTTCAATGGGACCAAGGGCAGGTCCCCCAATGCCAGCTCTGGGTTATAGCGAAGCGGAGCTTCTGGACCATCTACGTTCCCAAGCTGGGGCTTGGGAACGAGACACTTAACCGGACTAGCGATAATCTTCCGCCGATAAAACTCCCTCCCCTTCAAGGNNCCCCTTGAAGGGGGAGGGACGTGACCCCTTTCCAGGGGGGGTGTGGCTGCAGATCGGCGCTGATGGCGAAATAATGCTTGTTCGAGCGGCCCGATGATAATACCATGCGGCCGAACCGAGCGCGAAACCGGCACCAACCGCGGTATTTGAGGTGACTGCCATGACGAAGACTATGCCGCTATATCCGGATACCGAGGAAAATCGGGTCCTGTCGGCCAACGTTCATCCGCAGGACTGGATCAACCCGGAGCCTTCGGGGCGCTACAACCTGGTCGTGGTCGGCGGCGGTACGGCCGGACTGGTCTGTGCCGCGGGAGCCGCGGGGCTCGGTGCCAAGGTCGCCCTGATCGAGAGGCACCTTCTTGGCGGGGACTGCTTGAACGTAGGCTGCGTCCCCTCCAAGGGGATGATCCGCGCCTCCCGCGCAGTTTTCGACGCCCGCTCAAGCGGCGGGTTCGGCGTGCGTGGCCTTGACGGCGTGTATTGCGACTTTGCAGCGGCGATGGAGCGGATGCGCAGGCTCAGAGCCGGCATCAGCGGGCATGACTCGGCGCGGCGTTTTCGCGATGAACTGGGAGTGGACGTCTTCCTGGGGGAGGGGAAATTCACCGGAGCGGAGTCGATCGAAGTCGGTGACAGGAGGCTCCGCTTCGCCAGGGCGGCGGTCTGCACCGGTGCTCGTGCCGCAGCACCGCCTATACCGGGCCTTGCAGAAGCAGGCTATCTGACCAATGAGACGGTCTTTTCCCTTACCACGCTGCCGCCGCGGCTGGCGGTGATCGGCGCAGGTCCCATCGGCTGTGAACTGGCCCAGGCCTTTGCCCGTTTCGGAAGCCGCGTCACCTTGATCGAGCGGGGGACGCAGATCCTGGGACGCGAGGACCGGGATGCCGCAGCCATCCTGCGCGAGGCGTTCCTGCGCGAGGGAATCAACCTGGAGCTGGGGGTCAAGATCAACGGCGTCGAATCACGCGGCGCCGAGAAGCTGCTCCATCTGGAGCGCGACGGCTTTGCCTTCGATCTGCCGGCGGAAAGCATCCTGGTGGGAATCGGCCGGGCTCCCAACCTGGAGGGGCTCGGGCTGGAAGCGGCGGGGGTGGTTTTCGACAAGACGGGCGTAAAGGTGAGCGACACCCTGCAGACCTCGAACCGGCGCGTCTATGCGGCAGGAGATATCTGTTCGACCCACAAGTTCACCCACATGGCAGACGCCCAGGCCCGCATGTTGATAGCCAACGCGCTCTTCAAGGGGAGGCAGAAGAACTCGGCGCTGACCGTTCCCTGGTGCACCTATACCGATCCGGAGGTCGCCCACGTCGGCATGTACCCGGCGGATGCCGAGGCGCAGGGGATACAGGTCGCCACCTTGACCGTGCCCCTGGCCGAACTGGACCGTGCCGTGTTGGACGGGGAGGCCGAAGGGTTCGCGCGGGTGCACCTGAAGAAGGGAACCGACAGGATTCTCGGCGCCACCATCGTCGCCCGCCATGCGGGAGAGATGATCAACGAGCTCTCGCTTGCCATCAGCTCCGGGCTCGGCATCTCTGCCATCGGCAGGACCATCCACCCTTACCCGACCCAGGGCGAAGCGATCAAGAAGCTTGCCGATGCCTACAACCGCAGCCGCCTTACCCCCCGCGTCAAGACGCTTTTGGCCGCCTGGCTCAGGTGGCAAAGAGGGTAGGGGTGCGCCCCGACCTAATAACCCTTTCCGGAGTTTGCTGCCCATGAATGTGAAAAAAATCATACTGCTCCTCGTCGCAGTTTTGGCGGTCGGGCTCTTTTTCTACCTCGACCTGGGGCGTTTTCTGACCCTGGCGGCGCTCAAGGAGAACCGCCAGTCGCTTTCCGACTACTATGAGGCACACCAGCTGATCACGGTCGCAGGCTTCATGGCACTCTACATACTGCAGACCGCCCTTTCCCTTCCGGGCGCAGCGATTTTGTCGCTTGCCGCCGGAGCCATTTTCGGTTCCATCCTCGGAACACTCTACGCGGTGATCGCCGCCACCATCGGCGCCACTCTTGCCTTTCTGGTGACGCGCTATCTCCTGCGCGACATGATCCTCGACAAGTTCGGCCCCAAGCTGGAAAGGCTCAACCGCGAGCTGGAGGCGCGAGGATTCAACTACCTCCTCTTTCTTCGACTGGTGCCGTTGTTCCCTTTTTTCCTGATCAACCTGGCGGCGGGCCTTACCCGGCTGCCGCTGCCGACCTTCGTGGCGGCCACCTTGATCGGCATCATCCCGGGCGGCTTTGTTTTCGTCAACGCGGGGTCGAGCCTCGCCGCCATCAACACGCTTGGCGACGTCGCGTCGCCGCGCGTGCTCGGCTCTTTTGCCCTATTGGGGCTTTTCGCACTGGTGCCTGTGATCTACGGGAAAATCAGGAGGAACAAGACGGCACCCTGAAAGGGGCGTTGCCGCAGAAAAGTCCCCCCAGCCCCACTGCCATTAAGTTACCCGATTAGCGCTGATCTTCAGTACGCGGCTCCCCCCTTTGAAAAAGGGGGGTCGGGGGGATTTCGCCCAAGGCGCCA
>DNRQ01000120.1 GCA_003499925.1 Geobacter sp. | reverse complement strand
CCCGGACCCGGAGATCACCCCGGAGGAGGCCCACGCGGTGCGCGGCGACGTCATGATCGCCACCGGACGCTCCGACTACCCGAACCAGGTCAACAACGTGCTCGGCTTCCCCTTCATCTTCCGCGGGGCGCTGGACGTGCGCGCCACCTGCATCAACGAGGAGATGAAACTGGCGGCGGTACACGCGCTGGCCAAGCTGGCCCGCGAGGAGTGCCCGGACTCGGTCAGCAAGGCCTACGGCAACGTCAAGTTCGCCTTCGGTCGCGACTACATCATCCCCAAGCCGTTCGATCCGCGCGTGCTGCTGCACGTGGCCCCGGCCATAGCCCAGGCCGCCATGGACAGCGGCGTCGCCCGCCTGCCGATCTTCGACATGGACCGATACATCGAGCATCTCGAGAAGACCCAGGGCAAATCCAAGGAGATCATGCGCATCATCATCAACAAGGCGAAGAGCGATCCCAAGTCGATCGTCTTTCCCGAGGGGGACAACGACAAGATCCTCAGGGCCGCCAAGGAACTGGTGGAGGAAGGGATCGCCAAGCCGATCCTGATCGGCGACCGCAAGAAGATCCTGGAGAAGATGGCCGAACTCGGCATCGAGCTGGATGTCCCGATCATCGAACCCGCCGAGTCGGAGCTGACCGAGGCGTATGCCGAGGAACTCTACCAGCTGCGGCAGCGCAAGGGGCTTACCCTCACCGAGTCGCGCCGCATCCTGCGTCGCAAGTCGCGCACCCATTTCGGCTGCATGATGGTCCGCATGGGTGACGCCGACGCCCTGCTGGGGGGCATCGATACCCATTATCCCGAGACGATCCGTCCGGCGCTGGAGGTGGTCCGCAAGCAGCCGGGGCTCTCCAGCGTGCACGGCCTGTACATGATGGTCTCCAAGAAGGACGTCTTCTTCCTGGCCGACACCACCGTCACCATCGACCCGACCGCCGAGGAACTGGCGGAGACGGCGATCCTCGCCGCCGAGAAGGTGCGCATGCTCGACATCGAGCCGAGGGTCGCCATGCTCTCCTTCTCCAACTTCGGCTCGGTGAAGCACCCCCATGCCGAGAAGATCAGGCGGGCCGTGGAAATAGTCAAGGAGCGCGCACCGGAGCTGATCATCGAAGGTGAGATGCAGGCCGATACCGCCGTGGTTCAGGAGCTTCTGGAAGGGTTCACCTTCTCCAAGCTGAAGCAAAACGCCAACGTCCTGATCTTTCCCGATCTCAACTCCGGCAACATCTGCTACAAGCTGCTCCACCACCTGGGTGGAACCGAGGCGATCGGACCGATCCTGATGGGGATGAACAAGCCGGTGCACGTGCTGCAGCGTGGCGACGGCGTGGATGACATCGTCAAGATGGCGGCGATCGCGGTAGTCGACGCGCAGAACATCTAGTGGCAGCAAAGGAGCCCCTCCCGACCCCCTTGACCCCACTGCCATTAAGTTAACCGATTAGCGCTAATCTTCAGCTATTCAGTTCCCTCCCCCTTCAAGGGGGAGGNNCTTGTGCGAGCTTTTCACCCTCTCCCCAACCCCCTCCCATCAAGGGAGAGGGGGCTTGTGCAGCGTGCGAAAAATCAGCACTGACCTTAGCTTAATGGGAGGGTCCCCTGCCCCGGGGAGGCGGGAGGGGCTTTATGGCAAGATCGATGTAAAAAAAAGCCGCCCTCGGCATGCCGGGCGGCTTTCATCTTTTTGAAATTGCAACGGAATATGTTCCTCCCCCGCGGCCTCTCCAACTACCTGGTGGCGCTCAGGAAAGAGGCGCCAGGAACGAGAGCCGAGGAGTGTATTGCCTGCTTTTCCTACCTTAGAACAGAGCCTCTCTGTATCTGGTCCTTACGAATGTCGTATTCCTGCTTGTTGATCCTGCCGGCCTTGTAATCCGATTCAACCTGTTGCATCTGGCGATGAGCGCCATACTCATAGGCCCCCGCGCCTACTGCCGCTCCTCCCAAAGCTCCGCCTGTCGCGCTCCCTCCGTGGGAGCCGCATCCCGACGCCAACCCTACGAAGAGCATTGTGCCTAATAGAAGCAACTTTTTCATGGGCGTACTCCTTTCTTAAGCAAGAGGCTTAAGACTTCCGGTCCGGTTATCGGACATCCTCAGCTTAACACGCAAGATTAAAATTTGTCAATTGCATTGGTCGTCAGAGGCAGCGGGCACAACACGGCGCTTGCGGCTTCCTAATCTGATACCCCTCTACCTCCCCCATCAAGTGGCATCAAGGGCAATCTCCCTCCCCTTCAAGGGGAGGGTCGGGGTGGGGATGGGGTAGAGTCTGCGTCAGAGCACATTGAATGCAAAGAGTTATCTGAACATACCGTACACGGGTTCCGCCCAGCTCTCAAACAACGGCACCCTCCCTCTTACCGTGAGCGCTAAAACCTTGACCGGAGCAGGAGCGGCCCAGTTCCGGTTCGTTTCGGCTAGCGCTGCTTCAGCCACGACGATCCCGGCAGGAGGAGATCAGGACATCCAGATTACCTATCTGGCGAACCTCCATGGCACCCAGTCGGCGCACCTGACCATGAGCTTTACCTACGATGGCCTGTCGTACAACTCGACAAACTATCTCCCCCTGCAGGGGGAGGCAAGGTACAAGTCCGATTTGACCGGCTCATCTGGCTTTAATGCCGGCACCCCCGTTCCTCCCGACGACGTTCCGAACTGATATCAAAAGACATCTTGCTGCTGTAATGATTACAGCACGTTACGTGGCGGATGAAGAAACGGGAGTTCTCACACCAGTAGTTTAGGAGGAACCTAATTGTCTCCGGACAGAAGTAGTGGCATAGCTGCAAGCAGTAGTGGTGGTGGTTGGGGTAAAGTGTCGATGCCGGTGGTGGCCGCTCCGCCGGGTGGCCGTACTACTGATAACCCATTCTACTTTTCCTTCGCGTCCAGATACGAGTCAGCGTACCGGTATCCCGTGAGCCCATTCCATGCCAAAGCGAGATCAAGCCTACACAATCGTCCAGCACTTCATAAATGAGACAATAGCTTGCTGGCCCCGAATTGAAGTGTGATTCTTTGAGAATCACTTTTTGCCCGGCAAGCACGTACGGTGCATCAGTGCCTATGTCATTGACATCACGTATTCGTCCTTCTGCCGCCTTAACGTTTGCAAGGAACACATCCGCTATTTCCGGCCTGTACTTTTCTGCCAGTTCAGTTGCGTAAGATCTTACCCTAGCCTTATATTCACAAGATCGCTTAAGCGGTAACATCTTTAGTCCGAATACCCCTGCTAACGGAGTCAAAAAAATCGTCATCGTCCTTCACGACTTCCCCCAGGCCAGAATGAAGTTCATACCAACCACGCTCAACTGAGTCGATGAATTCCTTCTGTTCATCAGCGCTTCGTACATACATACGGAGAGAATCGCGAAGAATCTCCTGCTCTGAACGGCCCTCGCGCTGAGCTACCCTCCTCAGATTCATTTCATCATCATCGTCAAGCCTGAGTCCAACTTGTCTCGATTTTGCCATTATCGCCACCTCCAGATACCATTGGTATCAACATACATCACATTTGATCCCTTGGCAAGAAGTAACCGAGGCAGCAATGGGCGCGACGATGGCGCGCAACTGAGCCGGAACTCCAATCGCAGTTGTGAGGTAGGACGCGGGGGACGCCCCTGGGAACTTGCGAATGTCATCCTCGCAGCACCTTTTCATTCACGGCGATTTCAGTGGGTTCCGAAGGATTCGCATGTTCGCATGGGCGTCCCCCTGGCAGCCCCTGGGCGTCCCCCTGGCAGCCCCTGGGCGTCCCCCTGGCAGCAGTGCTGGCAGCACCCTGGCAGCACTGCTAGGTTCAGGCTGGAGTTTGACAGGTCGGTAAGTGGAACCGGGTCCGAAAACAGGTGTTTCAGCGACGTTGGTGACCTGGGTCACCAATCGACGAGTTTCACCCTTCGGATCCGCTTGCGGGGCGAAATTAGACCGCCATAATGAAATCATCATTGGCGCTACGCCGACAGGCGCGCCCAAACTAAGAGGAGGAGGAACAGATGAAAACGGTGAAACGGATAATCATTACCGCAGCAGTACTGATCGCGTTAACAGGTTTGGCTTTCAGCGCAGAAAGTGGCGCCACCGGCTCCGTCGACATCCCTACCGATACCGGCAGCAGTACCGGCAGTGAGATTACAACAACAACGGCTGGCGGCAACAGCAGCGGAACCTGTACTGACTGCTTTGATCCGTAAGAGCAGCTTGTACCGGTGGCCATGAATTCGGACGCTGGTGACTTGCCAACTTCAAGCTGAAGGCAGCCACGGGGAAATTGGTACCCCTAACGCTCGGCCAGCAAGTCACCGGCGTCCGCAGCATGTCCACGGGCGGCCGCTGCCCAGGTGACGTGAAAACGGCGTCGCACTTCGCCTTTCATGACCCAGTTCTGAGCCGGTGCATATGAATTAGCTTTAACTGCCGGAAAGAGTGTGCTATGGAAGGAGTGGTTTTGCATCCGCGTATTACTAAAACGGCAGCGGGAGTATTGGGGTTACTCCGGGAGACATTGAGGGAAGCTGTCGAGGAGCAGAGATTGTGGGGATAGCGTCAAATCTGGTTTCCATCCGAATTTCGACGGCAGTAGCAGGGTTGTGGCACGGCATCCAGGACCGGGAAGCCGTACACGCGGCGCCGGGTTTGCGTAAGGTCGCACTCTTACTGACAGCGCTCATGCTGACGTTGCTGGCCCCTCAGGGATCTCCCGCCTATTCCGACCATCCGATAGCAATCGTCCCGGCAGGCGCGCTGCAATTCACTTTGCCAAACAGAAGCGCTCCAGAGGTCTCCATCGACGGGAGCAACTCCCCTACCAAGGCGGTTGCTTCCACCACTTCGGCAAATTTCGGCTCTCTCTACCCGGCCTCGGGAGGGGAGAGTTCCAGCTCGACTACCTGGGGTCCCATCACCAATCCCAATTCCGTAACCGTACAAGTGGTCGCGACCCTCAGCCAAAATCCCCAAAGCGCCTTCTCCATCACCTCCGGCACCGGCACCATCAACTTGGGGCCGGGCCAGAGCATGTCGGTAACCGTCAAGTTCTCCAATGTCGGACAGTCGGCGGGGACCAAGACCAGCCAGTTGAAGGTACAATGGCAGCAAACCAGCGGGACTCCCATCGGAGATCCCGTCTTTTACAACCTGACTGGTTATGTCGCCAGAGCAACATCGTTAGGCGGCCACGGCCTGAATGCCAAGACCTATCTGAACACACCCTACACGGGTTCCGCCCTGCTCTCAAACCACGGCACCCTGCCCCTTGGCGTGAGCGCTAAAACGTTGACCGGAGCAGGTGCGGTCCAGTTCCGGTTCGTTTCGCAAGGCGATGCTTCAGCCACGACCATCCCGGCAGGAGGAGATCAGGATATCCGGATCACCTACCTGGCGGAGCTCCACGGCAACCAATCGGCGTACCTGACAATGAGCTTTACCTACGATGGCCTGTCGTACAACGCCAGCAACTATTTGCCACTGCAGGGGCAGGCGAGGTACAGGCCGGACCTGACCGGCTCATCGGGGTTCGATGCCGGCACACCCATTCAGGGTAACCCGGTTGACGGCACGGCTCGGCTGATAAACGCCGGTAGTCAGCCGCTTGCCATCATCGGGGTCAGCTTAGGCGGCGCCGATGCAGCCAGGTTCCAGATAACGGGAGGCAACCTGGCAGGCGATGTCGCAGCCGGACAGAGCCGTGCCATCAATATCCGCTATCTGGCCAGCAGCGTCGGTACCCATGCAGCGACCCTGCATGTTTCCTACACCTATGACGGAGGCGCCGATTCCGTAGATCTTAACCTTGCCGGCCATACCTTCGGGATAAACCAGAAATTTACCGTAAATCTGACCCTGTCTGGCAGCGGTTCCGGGACGGTGCTCAGCACGCCGTCGGGGATTGCCTGTAATACCAACTGCTCGGCATTATTTCCGGCAAACACGAGCCTATCCCTGCACCCTGCCGCCTCACCCTACTCACTTTTCAGCGGTTGGACCTCTGGCGAGTGCAGCGGGACCACAGACTGCCCGTTCGTCATGAATTCCAACAGATCCATGACCGCCGCCTTTGACAAAGACGTTATCCACCAAGTCGCCATTGGCAAACCGCCGACCTATTTTCCCAGCATCCAGGCTGCATACGCAGCGGCGAAGGAAGGCGACGTCATCAACATCTGGGCCCTGCCATTCGACGAGAACCTGTTGTGCAACCGGCCGGTCGGGATAACCTTCCGGGGAGGATACGACGACCGTTACTCTGCTATAGCCGGCAAGATAAAGCTAAAGGGGACGCTGAAGATCCGTAACGGGAGAGTTGTTGCAGATGGAGTGAGTATCGAGTAAGCGGGGTTCGTCGCGAATCTGCCTAACCGATCGGTTGCCTCTTTGCGATTCCCCCCCTTAGGGGTAGTCGGGGGGACGTTCTTGAGATTTTGAGATTTGGTCCCAGGAAACGCGAAAGTCAAAATCTCAAGAAAGTCCCCCTAGGTGCTCCAGCTCCTACTGATTGCTCCAGCTCCCTTGATGCCCTTGATGGGAGGGGGTGGGGGGGAGGGTGAGGCTGGTACGAGCTTTTCACCCTCTCCCCAGCCCTCTCCNNCAAGGGAGAGGGGGCTTGTGCAGCGTGCGGGAATTTGGCATTGAGCATATCTTAATGGCAGTGCCCCCCGCCCCGCCCCCTCCCGCCTACGCGTCCGAGCGCCTCGGCGCGTAGGGCCCATCAAGAATTCATCTCTTCACCACGGCCAGCAGCATCGCGATGATGCCGTCCGGGGGGAGCACATGCTGGGCCGCCTTTAGCTTGACCGCCTCTGCCGGCATGCCGAAAATGACGCAGCTGTCTTCGTCCTGGGCAATGGTGAGAGCTCCTCTATCCTTCATCTCCTTGAGTCCCGGCGCGCCGTCGGAACCCATGCCCGACAGCAGGATGCCGACTGCGTGCCCACCGTACCTTTCCGCGATGTTGTAAAAGAGGTGGGATACCGAGGGGCAGAGGTGCTGGCCTGCCTTGCCGCCGGTGAGGGTGACCCTTCCCTGCCCGTCGATTCCCATATCCAATCCGCCGGGAGCCACGTATGCGGTGCCGGGGCGCAGGAATTCTCCCTGGACTGCAACCTTCACCTCGATATTACAGGAACCGGCCAGCCAATCGGAGAAGCCGCGGATGAATTCGTCCGCCATGTGCTGCACGACGAGCAGCGGCACGGGAAAGCCAACGGGAAGGGAGGCGAGGATGCTCTGTATCACAATAGGTCCGCCGGTGGAGGCGCCTATTGCCACTACCTTGATCGGTGCCGGAAGCGCCGCCTTGACCGGGGGCTGCTGCAGCAGCGACTTCGCCGGCCGGAAGGTCCTGCGGACCACCCTCACCTCCGACATCAGCTTGACGGTCTGAACCAGCTCCGCCGCCGCGCGCGCGTGGTCCCGGTGCCCTACCCCCGGGGGCTTGGGCAGGATGGCCAAGGCGCCCGCCTCGAGTGCGCGAAAGTTGGCCGAATCGGTCTGCGGATCCAGGCTGGCAGTCACGATGATCACCGGAACCGGATGCTCGGTCATGATGCGATAGGTGGTCTCGAACCCGTCGATCCCCGGCATATGGACGTCCATGGTGATGACATCGGGGCGTTTGTGCTCCAGGACGGCCAGCGCCTCGGCGCCGTTTCGGGCGCACCCGATCACCACTATCTCAGGGTCCGCCTCAAGCACATGCTCGATCAGCTCCCGCGCCACGGCGGAGTCGTCCACTATCAGCACCTTTATCATCGTACTCTCCGGTCTCGGTACTCGATCATGCCGTCGAGGCTATACCCAGACTACTCTTGTTAAAGCTCCTCTTCAAGGGCGCTCCGGCGCCTGCCGCGCAGGGAGCCAGCTCCCCTCACACCCGCCTCCCACAGCATCCCCTCGCCCTCCGGGAAGCGGCAGGGGTGAGGGGGGACGCCTTTGCTTCGATCGGCAAACCCCGCACTACTGCCGGAAACCAATGTCGCTTCGCTATAGAGAACCGAGGCTCCCTCACCCCGACCCTCTCCCGGAGGGAGAGGGAGAGTTTGTTGAGGGAGAGGCTTCTGCGCTTCTGCTACCCCGAGCTGCGCTTCCCTTCGGCTCCCTGTGGGGCGGCCGTTATCTGGAGGATGATCTCCCTGAGCCTGCCGGCTGTCATCCCTTCGGAACCGGGGAGGATCTCTTCCGGAGCAGAGCCGCCCAAAAGCTCCAGGGCGTTTTGGAAATGTTTCCGGGCCTTCTCCTTCCTTCCCCCCCAAAGGGCGAGATTGCCGAGGGCGAAATGGGCCAGCACCAGCTGCGGATCGAGGTAGATGGCACGCTCCAGGGAGGCCCGCGCCTCCTCGACCTCCCCCTGCTCCTGGAGTATCTCGGCCCGCAGATGGTGCAGTGCCGGGTCGAGCTTGTTCCCCTTCAGCGCCTCCTCGCAAAGGGACATCGCCTCGGAGAGCTTCCCCTGATTGGCCTGCGCCTTGATCAGCATGGTGATCGCCTCTAGGGAGATCTCTTCCCGGCCGGAAAGCCCGGTCAGCAGCGCCACGGCCTGCGGATAGAGCCCCTGCCGGTAGAACTGCGCCGCCGTCTCATAGAGGGGCTGCGCCGTCACGGACGACGCCTGCCCGCCACCGAGAGGCCGACCCTCGGGCCGGCGCGGCAACCTCGCTGCGGGCTCGGTCGGCACCGGAGCCCGCTCCTGCGGTGCGGGGGATGCCGGTTCCTGCGTCGCCTCCGGCTCCCCTCCCCTCTTGCGGAAGAAAGTCACCGTGTCAAAGCTCACCGCCTGCAACGGCTGGTAGCTCTCCTGCCAGTACTCGACCGGGCCGACCACGAGACACCCCTCCTCGACCAGGCTTCTGTACAGCTTTGCCACCACGGTCCGCACCATCTCCCGGGTGAAGTACATCAGGACGTTGCGGCAGAAGATGAGGTCCATGGCGTTGGTGTTGGTGAAAAGCGACGGATAGCTGTCCTCGGCGAGGTTCAGATACTCGAAGGAGACCAGGCGCCTGACCGGCTCGATGACCCGGAAGCGCCCTTCTTCTGCGGCTGTGAAATAGAGGCTCTTGAGCCAGGGCGGGGTGCCGCGAAAGGACCATTTGCCGTAGACTCCGGCTGTCCCGTGACGCAGGGCAGCCGGGTTGATGTCGGTGCCGAGTATGGTGACCCTCCACTGCTCCAGGTCGGGGAGCATTCGGTGCAGCAAAATGGCGAGGCTGTACGGCTCCTCTCCGGAGGAACAGCCGGCGCTCCAGATTCTCAGCTGCTGATCCTTGCCCCGGCGCGAACTCAAAAGCCGCGGCAGGATCTCGGTCTCGACCGCCTTGAAGCTCTGCGGGTCCCTGAAGAAGTAGCTCTCGCCCACGGTCAGGAAGCCGGCCAGGATCTCGACCTGCGGGCGGGTCAGGGGCGCGGACATGAGCCAGCGGATGCACTCCCCGGCGTCGCTGAAACCAAAATGCGGTGCGGCCGCCAGCATCCCCTTCTCCAGATCGCTCCAGCGCTCCCGGGGAAAGATGAGCCCCATCTGGCTGGCCACGAAGCTGCTCAGCATGGAGAGGGTGCTGTCGGAGATGCGCTGGGACATGGTCGTGCCACCTCGTCGGCGTACTCAGGCCGGGCCCGGACGATCCAGCTCTTCCCGGATCTTTCTCAGCAGGTTTTGGGGATGCACCGGTTTCATGATCAGGTTGGATCCGTCCGCGAGCAGTCCGGTATTGCTGATCACCTCGGAGGGGTATCCGCTCAGGAAGATGACCTTGACATCGGACCCCGTCCTCTTGATCTCGTCGAAGACCTCTTTGCCGTTTTTCTTGGGCATCACGATGTCGAGCAGCAGAAGCTTAATGATGTCGCGGTTCTCCATGAATTTCTGCAGCGCCTCTTCCCCGTTTGTCGCCACTATGACGCTGTAGCCGAATTCGCTGAGCACCGTTTTCGACAGATCCCGTACCACGGCATCGTCCTCGGCCATAAGGATGGTTTCCGTGCCTCCCTTCGGGTACTGCATCTCGGCCTGCCCCGCCTTGGCGAGCTGCTCCCCCTTGGCAAGCGGGAGGTAGATGCTGAAGGTGGTCCCCCGCCCCGGTTCGCTGTACACGTTGATGAACCCCTTGTGCTGCTTGACGATCCCGTACACGATGGAAAGCCCCAGGCCGGTTCCCTTTCCCACCTCCTTGGTGGTGAAGAACGGATCGAAGATCCTTTTCCTGGTGGCGGCATCCATCCCTGTGCCGGAGTCAGACACCACCATCCGGGCAAAGGCGCCCGGCGTGCCGAAGCCGTAGAAATCGATGTACTCCTTGTCGATATCCACCGTTTCGGTGACGATGGAAAAGATCCCCCCTTGCGGCATGGCATCCCTGGCATTGGTGGCGAGGTTCAACAGGATCTGCTCGATCTGGCCGCTGTCGGCGTTGACCACGATCTCTTCCGCCTTGTGGATCAACTGAAGTTTTATATCCTCGCCTATGATCCTCCCCACGAACTTGTCGACCTTGCCGATCACCTCGTTCAGGTTTACCGGCCGCAGGTTCAGCACCTGTTTCCGGCTGAAGGTGAGCAGGCTCTGGGTCAGCCCGGCCGCCCTCTCCGCCGCTGCCAGCACCTGGTCGATGTTGAAGCGCAGCGGATCGGTTTCCGCCATCTTGAGCTGGACCAGTGAGGCAAAACCGAATATGGCGGTGAGGATGTTGTTGAAGTCGTGAGCGATCCCACCGGCGAACTGTCCGATCGCCTCCATCTTCTGTGCCTGGCGCAGTTGCTCCTCCAGGGCCTTTTGCTCCGAGATGTCCTGGTTCAGGCCGATCATCCGCATCGCCTTCCCCTCCCGATCCCGGATCACCAGCCCGTTCCCCCTGATATGCTTGAGGGTCCCGTCCGGATGCAGGACGCGGTACTCCAGGGCGTATTCCCTCTCGCCGCGTCTGGCGGCCTCCAGCGCCTCTACCACCATCTCCCGGTCATCGGGGTGCAGCCGCTCTTCCCAATCCTCGATGCCGGCCGGCACGCTGCCCGGAGTGACGCCGTAGAGCTCGCACATCTTGTCATCCCAGATCACCTTGTTGTTTCCGATGTCCCAGTCCCAGATCCCCAGATGCGCCGAGGCGGTGGCGAGCTGGAGACGCCGGGTCACCTCTGAGAGGGTCTCTTCCGCGCGCTTGCGCTCCTCCACCTCCCTCATGAGCGAGGCGGTCCTTGCCGCCACCCTTTCCTCCAGCTGCTCATTGAGCTCGTTGATGCTCCTCTGGATGCTCAAAAGCTCGGTGTTTTTCTGGACCGCCGTCTCGTAGGTGGAAAGAAGCAGGCTGAGAATCTGCTGGCGATCCGAAGTGATGTAGTACTTCTGGCCGGCAAACGTGATCGTGATACCCTCTCCGGAGCTCCCGTCCTGGAGTTCCCGATCCATGAGCATCTGTTTTATCAGCGTCAGGAGATAGTCGTCGTCGTACGGCTTGGTGATGAAGTTGTCGGCCCGGCACTCCAGTCCCTTGATCACGTCTCTGGGGTCGTTCAGCGAGGTGAGCAGGATCACCGGAATGCCGCTCAAACGCCGGTCGCTCTTGATCTCCTTGCAAAGTTCGAAGCCGGTCATCTCCGGCATCACGATATCGCTCAGCACCAGGTCCGGCATCAGTTCTGCCGCCTTCGACAGCCCCTCCCGCCCGTTTCCCGCCACCGTGACGGCATAGCCGTTGCGAAGCAGCAACTCTTCCAGCATCTCCGCCTGGGTGGCGCTGTCTTCGACGATGAGGATGTTGCCGGACCGATTGCTCTGGGCGCCTTCCGTGGTCATGATAATCGTCCCCTTTCCCGCTTCTGCTTCGGTGCAGCTCTAGCGGGAACTGCCGATTACTGTGCTGGAGGGTGGGCTGCCGGCTCCAGCAGCAAAGATATTCGAAACACGAAATGATTATACCATGAGGGACCTGACGGAGGCGCAGCTAAGAAACGGCGGTTGGTAGGGCGGGGATGGGCGGGAGAAGGGGCATGAGAGACAGGGTGAAGATCGACGCTTCTGAGAAAATCAAGGCAACTGTTGGACCGAAGCCGAATGTCCCCTCCCCCGGAGGGGGAGGGCTAGGGAGGGGGAACTCGGCCAGTTCTTCGCGAGACCCTTCCCCCCTCCCGACCTCCCCCCTCCGGGGGGAGGAGAGTTTGTGGAAGCTACACAGAGGCAACTACTTTCCCTGAGTCAAACCGGCCGGTCAGCGCCCGGGGAGGCCGAACTCCTTCATCTTGCGGTACAGGGTGTTTCTGGCGATCCCCAGGGCCTTGGCGGCCTCGGTGATGTTGCCGTCGTACTGCGCCAGCGCCTCCCGGATAGTCTCCGCCTCGGCTTCCCTGAGATCGTGAAGCGGCGGCGCGACCCCTTTCTTGCGCATCGCCGACAGCAGACCGGACTGGGCCTCGCGCAGCGAGTCGAGCAGCCGGTTCATCTCCTCGGGGCTCAGCTTCTCCAGGGCCTGGCCGCTGGCGCACTGCTCCAGGAATTCCTGCTGCGACAGGGGGCGCTCGCCCCCCTCGGCGCCGGAAGCGGCCAAGGCTCCCCCCCTTGCCGGGGCGGACGGGCCGGAGAGGAAGGTGCCCCCCAGGTGCTCGGGGAGGATGGTCTCTCCGCTGCAGATCACCACCGCGCGCCGCATCACGTTGGCGAGCTCCCGGATGTTACCCGGCCAGCCGTACCCCTGCATCAGGCGCAGCGTGCCGGGGGCGAGCCGCATGTCGCGGTTCAGCTGCCGCACGAAGTGCTCGGCCAGGAGCGGGATATCCTCGGCCCGGGCGCTCAGCGGCGGTATCTCGAGCCGGACCACGTTCAGGCGGTAGTAGAGATCCTCCCGGAAGCTCTTCTCAACGATCGCCTGCTCCAGGTCGACGTTGGTCGCGGCGATCACCCTGACGTCGGTCTTGATGGCGCGCTCGCCCCCCACCCTCATGAACTCGCCGGTCTCCAGCACCCGCAGCAGCTTGACCTGGATCTGCGGCGTGGCGTCGCCGATCTCGTCCAGGAGCAGCGTGCCGTTGTCGGCCAGCTCGAAGATGCCGCGCCGGGTCTGGTTGGCCCCGGTGAAGGCGCCGCGCTCGTGGCCGAAGAGCTCGCTCTCCAGGAGGTTTTCCGGCAGCGCGCCGCAGTTCACCGGGATGAAAGGCTGCCCGGCCCGCCCCGATGCGGCGTGGATGAATCGGGCCAGCACCTCCTTGCCGGTCCCGGTCTTCCCCTGGATCAGGACGCTGATGTCCTTGCCTGCCACCTTGTAGGCGAGCGACACCATCCGCTTCATGCTGGGTGCCACCCCGACGCGAAAGCCGACCCCCTGGGCGACCTCGGACCACTCCTCGGCCGAGCTGTCCCCCCGCATCAGGCTCGCCCCCGCTCCGGCGGCGCGCCCGACCAGCGCCTCGATCTCGTCGATGTCGTCGAAAGGCTTCTCCAGGTACTCGTAGGCGCCCATCTGCATCGCGGTCACCGCCGTCTTGACGGTGGAGTACCCTGTCATGATGATCACCTCGCAGGCGGGCTGGCGCGCCTTGATCAGCTCCAGGAGCGTGATGCCGTCGGTGTCGGGGAGCTTCAGGTCCACCAGCGCCACGCTGAACTTTCCCGCTTCCAGGGCCTTCAGCGCCTCGGACTCGTTTACCGCGGTGACCACTGCGTACCCCTTGCGGGTGAGCAGGCGCCGGAAAAAGGTGCAGACATCGGCTTCGTCATCTATTATCAGGACCTGCATGGGGGATACTGTCACGCTGCTTCTCCAGGAATTTGCTGCCGCCTGCGCTTCATATTTCTGCCGCCTACGCTGCATCGATCGGCAGGACCAGGCGGAAACAGCTCCCCTGACCCAGCCTGCTGTCCACTTCTATCCGGCCGCCGTGGGACTCGGCGATGCCGAGGCTCACCGACAGGCCGAGCCCGGTCCCCTTGCTCGCCTCCTTGCTGGTGTAGAAGGGGGTGAAAATCTTGGGGAGGTCCTCCGGCGCGATCCCGCTGCCGTTGTCCAGCACGCTCAAGACCGCCCAGCGCCGCTCACCCTCCAGCCGCACCGAGGTCGAGACCTCGATCACCTTCTCCTTGCGCTCCACCTCGGCCAGCGCGTCCCGGGCGTTGATCAGGAAGTTGGTCAGCACCTGCTGGATCTGGGGGCCGTTCAGGTTTATCTTCGGGAGGTCGCGGTGGAAGTTGTCGATGATCCGGATCTGGCTCCGGTTGATCTGGTACTGGATCATGTCCAGCACCCGCTCCGCCTCGGCGTTCAGGTTGACCGCGGTGACCGGTGCCTGGTCCTGGCGGGAAAAGGTGAGCAGGTTCTGGATGATCCGCTTGCAGCGCAGGCCGCAGTTGATGATGTCCCCCAGCGCCTCGGCCCTTTCGTATTCCTGCTCCTGCTGCAGCTCCCTTACCAGCATCTGCGCCGTCCCGATGATCACGGTCATCGGGTTGTTCAGTTCGTGGGCCACACCGGCCGCCATCACCCCCAGCGCCACCATCTTCGCCGAGTGGACCAGCTGGGCCTCCATCTTGAGCTTCTTGGTGACGTCCTTCATGATGATGGTGATGGCGGAGAGCTGCTTCTCCTCGTTTAGCACCGGGTAGTAGGAGAGGTCCAGGAACTCCCCCTCGGCGGTGCGCCAGCGCTGGAAAACCGGCTTGCCGTTCTCCTTGATCTCCTCGATCGGGCAGTTGGGGCAGGGCTCGTCGAACCCCCGCAGCTTGGCGAAGCATTTGCTGCTGATCGCCCTGTTCCAGGAGCTGCTCATCCCCGGGGAGAGCCGGTCGTTGTGGAGCAGCACGTTGTATTCGGTATCGATCAGGAAGATCGGATCGGTCACCGCCTTGAAGGTCTCCTCCCACTCCTTCTTGGCGCGCGACACCTGCTTGTAGAGCCTGGCGTTCTGCATGCTGATGGCGAGCTGGTCGGCCAGGTGCTGCACGAAGTTGAGCTCGGGCCTCGCGTAGGCCGCTTCCAGCGTGCTCCCCAGCAGAAGCAGTCCCCTGACCGAGGAGCGCTCGAAAAGTGGGGCCACTGCCAGCGAGCGCAGGGTCTGCGGATGGTCCGGGGCGACCTGCGCGAAGCAGACGGTATCGTCGGCAAGGGAGTAGCTGGTTGCGGTCTGGTCCTTGAGGACATCCCAGAGCATCGACCCTTCCGGTATCAAACCGGTGTTGAAAAAAGACCTGGGAGCCATGGCGAAGAGCTTCAGGTTCCCGTTTTGCAGCTTGACCAGCCCCAGGAAGTCGCAGGGGAGCGCCTCGGGGAGCTTCCTGAACGCCCTCTCGATGATGTCCCCGATCGACATGTCGATGTTGATGTCCCGGGTCAGCTGCTGCAGGATCTCCAGCCGGCTGTTCTGGGTCAGCACGTCCTGGTTGCGTTTTTTCAACTCGACGTAGTAGTTGAGCTTCGAGGAGTCCACCCCGGTCAGCTGCTCAAGTAGCTTGCCCCTATCTATCACGATCTCTCCCTTTGCGGGGTGAACCTGCTACATGGCACTGCGGAAGATGGCCTCGATCTCTGCGCGGGTCGCGCTGCGCGGATTGGTGACCAGGCAGGCGTCCTTCAGCGCGTTCTCGCTCAGGATCGGAATGAACTCCTCCCTGAGGCCCAGCTGGGAGAGCCCCTTGGCGAGGCCGATGTCCTCGATGAGCCGCCTGACCGCCTCGATGGAGCGCCCGGCCGCCTCGACGAGATCGAGCCCCGCCACCTCCTCGCCCATGGCGACGGCGATGTCGCGGAACCTCTCGGGGCAGGCGGGGAGGTTGAACTGCATGACGTGGGGGAGTATCGAGGCGTTGGTCTCGCCGTGGTGCTGGTCGATCAGGCCGTCGACCTGGTGGGTCATGGCGTGCGCCGCCCCGAGTATGGCGTTTGAGAAGGCGAGACCCGCGGTCAGGCTCGCCATCGCCATGTTGCTGTTCGCCTCCATGTCGCCGCGCTCGGCCACCGCCCTTCTCAGGTTGCGCGAGATGAGCTGGATCGCCTTCAGGGCGTGGATGTCGGTGAGCGGCGTGGCCGCAAGCGAGACGTACGACTCGATGCCGTGGGTGAGCGCATCGACCCCGGTGGCGGCGGCCAAAAGGGCGTCCTTGGTCTTCAGGAGCTCCGGGTCGACGATGGCGATGTCCGGGATCAGCGAGCGCGAGATGATCGACATCTTGAGCTTTCTCTCGGTGTCGACGATGATGGTGAACTGGCTCACCTCGGAGCCGGCGCCGGCGGTGCTGGGGACGATCACCATGGGCGGCAGCGGGGTCACGATCATGTTGACCCCTTCGTAGTCCTGGAGGCGCCCGCCGTTGGAGGCGAGTATGGCGATCGCCTTGGCTACGTCCGTTGGGCTCCCGCCCCCTACCGAAACGATGCCGTCGCATCCCGAGGCCAGGTACTTGGCGACCCCCTCGGTCACCTCGCAATCCTTCGGATTGGTGGTGAGACTGGAGAAGATCACCGTCTCAAGCCCTGCTGCGCGCAGGTACTCCACGGCCAGATCGACCCAACCCGAGGAGATCACCTCCCGGTCGCTGACCAGAAACGCCTTGGAGACGCCGAGGCGGACCACGCTCTCCCCGATCTGGCTCAGGGAGCCCCGGCCGAAGATGATTTCCGGGGCGACAAACTTGCTGATATCCATGAAGTACTCCTGAAGAGAGACGCCCCGCCGGCTGTGGCGCTGTCCCGACCGCCGGCACGCGCAACTCGCCCGAGATACGGGACCGTTTCCTATGGCAAGATCGATACCAAGGGTGCTTGATGCAGCATCGAACCCTGCTTGATGCAGCTTCGCAGCACGGCGAAGAGCCGGGTGCTGCTCCCCTAATGCTTTGAATACACAACAATGAGACGCTTTTTTAGCGGGAACGGAAAAGGCGGCCGCAAGGGGGACGGGGAGGTTGCTCCGGCTACCGGGCCTGTTCCATTACCTAACAGTCGATACATAACGGAACAGGCAGACCGTTCCCAAATGGAACACCGCCCCCCGGCATGCTCCGCTTGAAAAGGAGCGCGCCTGCTAAGTTTCCGATTTTTATGCAATTGGCCGATCGGGGGATCACGGGGCGAGGATGCGGGGCGTTCAGATGTTTTACTCGCGTTTACCCAAAACTCGTTTGATTAAGACGTATGCACAAAAACAAAGCTAGGCCGGCTTCCTGACCGCCGCCCTCAACCGCGGTTCGAAATGCCAGGGCGCCACGGGATTGTCCTGGAGCCACAACCCGTTCTTCCTGGCTCGCGCCAGCTTTTCGGCTGCCAGGTAGTGGGGCAGGTCGACACTGTTCATGGACTTCCGGTAGACCCAGCCCCACCCTTCGGAGAGCATCTCCAGGTTGATGTTGCGGCCATCCTGATAGACCACGGCTACGGCCAACCCCTTGGGATCGCCCTTTTTCAGGACCACCACGTCCCAGATCTCCACCCTCACCTGCTGATGCAGCACCTTGGTCGACAGCGCCCGGAAGGCGTCCTCGGCGTAGGGCTGGCCGGTCTTGTACCATCCGGTGAACTTGTCGATCTTCACCGTCTGAGGTGCGGCAACCCCGTACAGCCTGACCGGTATCTCGTTGCCGAGGCAGTTGATGGTTATTCGGTCGCCTTCGGTCACGCCGACCACGAGCCCCTCCAGGATGCTGACAGGCCCTGACCCATGCTGGGCGGAGGCCGGCTGCGAGGTGATAACGAGGCACAAACATGACAGAAGAGCTAGCAGGCAACGTCCGGTTTTCAAATATTCACCTCACTTACACGTAACGACGGCAAAAATCAAGCTCGTATACTAGCAAAATGGCTCTGCCAATGCAATGTCTCAGTGCAGCGAAGCTTGCCGGGCCGGGAACCCCGGCAGGATCTTGACCGACATCCCCCTTCAGCCTTTGCCCAGGGATACGTTAAAGGGGGAGCTCAAGAGGGGAAAGATCGGCGCTCTTAAGAAACTTGGAGCTAACCTGCTGATTTTGTATCCAAGAGTCCCCTCCCCCGGAGGGGGAGGGTTAGGGAGGGGGAAGCCCAGCCAGTTCTTCCTAGAAGCCAGCAGTCTTCCCCCCTCCCGACCTCCCCCCTCCGGGGGGAGGAGCAAGTGGTGGAATGCTTGCGGAAGTAGTAGTTACTTTTTGATACAGGGCCGCCCACGGCGGCGTGGGGCGCTTCTGAGTAAGTTCACCCTTTAACCTCCACGTCCCCTCCCCTTCAAGGCCTTCAAGGGGAGGGTCAGGGTGGGGATGGGGATAGTACGGCAATCGTTACTCCAGGACAAAACGCCGCCGCAGGCGGGGTTGGTTGCTAATCAGCGTCACACGCCGCCGTTGGCGACCCCATGTCATATAAGTCAGCATCAGCAGACATGGAATATCAGCTAGTTAGCTTTGACTTACTCAAGAGGTAAAGCATTCTGGGGCGGGGACAAGGGGATGGCAGCGGAGAGGGGGAAAAACGCCCCGGAGGAATCCGGGGCGTTTTTCGCTGCCACAGCTTTCTAGGCTTCCTCGAAGAGCGCCGTGGAAAGGTAGCGCTCCGCCAGGTCGGGGAGGATCACGACGATGGTCTTCCCTGCGAATTCGGGAAGATTGGCAAGTCTTACCGCGGCGGCTACCGCAGCGCCGCTGGAGATGCCGACCAGAAGCCCCTCTTCCTTGGTCAGACGCTTGGCGAAATCAAGCGCCTCGTTGCTGTCCACCTGCTCGACCCGGTCCACGACGGAGAGGTCGAGGGTGTCGGGAAGAAAGCCGGCGCCGATCCCCTGGATCTTGTGCGGGCCGGGCTTCAACTCCTGACCGGCAAGCTTCTGGCTGATGACCGGGCTCTCTTTCGGCTCAACCGCCACGGAGATGATCTGCTTCCCCATGGTCTGCTTCAAATAGCGCGAGATACCGGTGATGGTGCCGCCGGTCCCCACCCCGGCGACCAGCACGTCTACGGCGCCATCGGTGTCGGCCCAGATCTCGGGACCGGTGGTCTTCTCGTGGATCGCGGGATTGGCGGGGTTCTTGAACTGCTGCGGCAGG
>DNRQ01000073.1 GCA_003499925.1 Geobacter sp. | reverse complement strand
AATCGGGCCAACTTAATTCTACTTTGTCACATTACCACCTTGCCCCCATCCCCACCCTACCCTTCCCCTTGAAGGGGAGGGGATTTTAAGGCTCCTCCCCCTTCAAGGGGGAGGCTGGGAGGGGGATGGGGGGAGAATGACGGCGTTGTGCTGTAATCTGACAAAGTAGAATTAAGCCCCTACCTGCTGCTCGCTCCCCCTCCCTTGATGGAAGGGGGGCTTTTACGCAGAACTTTCTGCGTCCCTACCCCATGCTCCCCATGCTGGCGAGCGCGTAGATGTTGCCTGGGTGATAGAGGGGGGCGTCGCCGAGATACATGAGCACGTTGCTCCCCTTGACAACGAAGCCCCTTTTGCTGAGCAGTGTCGCTGCGGCGAGATTTCCCGCCGGGACATCCAGAAAGAGTTTCTCATCCCCCGTTGCCAGCGCCTGATCCAGGAGCTGCCCGGCCTGGGTCCCTATAAGACACCCCCATGGTCCTATCTGGGTGCCGTCCTTCCACTCTTGACAGCAGAGAAACCCGCCCGAACTGATGTACAGCCGTCCGCGGTCGCAGGTCACTCGAAGCAGCGCATCGCGCCAGTCGCCCCACCCTACCCGGTCCACCGCCCGGACCGATTCGATCTCAAACGGCGCAGACTTAACGTTCCGGTTCAGTGCGGCCCTGCCGCTCCAACGATTAACGGTGTCGATCTGGGCAAAGCCGAGCTTGCGGTAGAGTCCCGCCCCCTGCTCCGATGCCGTGAGCCAGACCGTTTCCACGCCGCTTTTGAGCAGCGCAGAGACCGCGCGTTCCATCAGCCCCCGGCCGATGCCGCGCCTGCGGGCGTCCGGGTGCACCATCAGGTTGCCGATCCAGCCGCTCCTGCCGTAACTGATCGAGGTGATGTAGCCAAGGGTGTTGCCGTCCTCGCGACAGACGAAGCACCCTTGCGGGAAGCATCGCAGCAGGAATTCGAACTCCCAACGGTCGCACAGCCACCCCTCCTCTGCCGCAAGAACCAGGAAGGGGGCAATGTCCGCCTCAGTAAACGGCGCGGAGCGCACCATCAGGCCGGCGCATCCAACTTCAGTTCCTCGCCGATGAGACCGACGGCGTCGGCCCGGCACTGGCGGCAGTGCTTGAACTGGCCGATGGTCTTCTCATTGGACTTGCGCAGAGCGTCGAGCCTCTCGGGGGAGGGAGGCGGCACGTGGGCGAAGTCGGCCTGCGGGATGAGCGGCATGATGTTCATTACGAAGGCGCCCAGGCTTTTCACCTTTTCGGAGATGAGCGGGACCTGGTCGTCGTTCACCCCGGGGATCAGCACCGTATTGATCTTGATGGTGAGGCCGAGATCGGCCGCCTGCCGGATCCCCTCCAGCTGGTTTCTGAGCAGGATTTCGGCCCCCTCCTCCCCGGTGTACCTGACGCCGTTGTAATAGACGTGGGAATAGATCTTGGCACCGACCCGGGGATCCAGCGCGTTCAGCGTCACCGTCAGGCTGTGCAGGCCGATCTCTTCCAGAAGATGCATCTTCTCCGGGAGCAGCAGCCCGTTGGTGCTCAGGCACTTGATCAGGTGAGGAAACTCCGCGTCGACCAGGCGGAAGGTCTCGAAGGTCTCCTCATTGAAAAGCGGGTCGCCGGGACCCGCGATGCCGATCACCTTGATGATCGGTCCCGTGACCGGACTCGCCATCACCTCCCGCACCCTGATGATCGCCTCCAGGGGGGTAAGGAGCTTGCTGGTAACTCCGGGGCGCGATTCGTTGGCGCAGTCGTGACGCCTGGTGCAGTAGCCGCACTTTATGTTGCATTTGGGTGCCACAGCCAGGTGCATTCTGCCGTTTTTATGGTGATTCCCCCCGAAACACGGGTGCCCCTGCATCTTCTGAGTCTTGCACGATGAAGCCATGATACCCTCCTTTTCCTGCCGTGATCTTCGTGTCCCTAAAAGAAAGTGAACCGGCCGGCACAAACGAGAAACGCCCCACGAATTACAGCTTTCGTCGGGCATCATTGCCTTCTTTTAGATACATCGTTGTATCTGCTATCTCTCAATGAGCATTTAGCGTGCCAGCTTTCATTTGCCGCGGCTATCCCTGCTAAAACAGATATTTGCGCGCCTGGATCACCGCATGCCTTCCGCTGGATGCCTTGTATACGAAGCGGTGACTATTTTTTGTGCAGAAAATTCGGATCCGGAGGGGGCAATCGATGAACTAGCAGTACCAGCAACCTGCTCCCCCCTTTGTAAAAGGGGGGTGGGGGGATTTAACCCCGGTTGCCCATGGCTGCAGAACTGCGGCAGCGCTGAACTCCCCCTAAATACCCTTTTTCAGACGGGGAAGTTTCTCCGTCAGCCACCGATAATCAGTGACAACCGGATTACATATTGCATGATCCGGCGCATGTTCAATATCTCTTCTAAAGATGCCGCAATATCCCGCGCAAGAGGCGCCTTCATCGGCTTGACGGTCGGCGATGCCCTGGGAGCTCCAGTGGAGTTCATGACCCGCGGCGAGATTCGGGATAAATACGGCGTGCTGAAGGATATGGTAGGAGGCGGCTGGCTCAGGCTCAAACCGGGACAGGTTACCGACGACACGGAGATGTCACTTTGTATCGCACGGGCGATTGCCAAGGCCGGCGGATGGTCGCTCACCGGAATCGCCGACAACCTCGCCGCCTGGCTCAGGTCGAAGCCGATCGACGTAGGGGACACCTGTCGGCGCGGCATCAGGAACTACATGCTGAGAGATGTCATCGAGACCCCGCCCAACGAGTGGGATGGCGGCAACGGCGCCGCGATGAGGACACTCCCGGTCGGCCTCTTCACCCTGGGAGACCAGTCGCTTTTGGAGCGATGCACGCTGCAGCAGGCCCATATCACCCACAATCATGCACTCTCCGATGCCGCCTCCATCTGCATCGGGCGGCTCCTGCACCTGGCTCTGACCGAACGATCCATGCAGCAAATGCGGCGTGAGGCGGAGCAGATGGTAGCGCAGTTTCCCACCTTCTGCTTTGATCCGTATAAGGGTCTCGCCACCGGATACGTTGTGGATACCATGCAGACCGTCTTTCACTGCTTCTTCAGGTCCCGCTCTTTTGAGGGATGTGTCATCGAAACGGTGAACCAGGGAGGCGATGCGGATACTACCGGGGCCATAGCCGGAGCGCTCGCTGGGGCGTACTACGGCGAGGAGAGTATTCCGGCGAGGTGGCTTAAGAAGTTGGACAAGAAGCTTGTGGCGGAAACCGGCGAGTTGGCGGAGGGACTGGTTCGGCTGTCACCCCTTTTCAAGGCACAACGTCTTTAGTTCTACTTTGTCAGATTACAGCACAACGCCCCCATCCTCCCCCCATCCTCCTCCCAGCCTCCCCCTTGAAGGGGGAGGAGCCTTAAAATCCCCTCCCCTTCAAGGGGAGGGTTATAAAAGCGCTAACTTTGAGCTTCTGGTTCCTTCCCCTTCAAGGGGAGGGGGAAAATCAAGGGTTTTTTTAAGTTAGCGCATTTGCCCACCAGGGGAGAGGGGATTCCAGCTCTGCGATAGCCTTATTTCTTCCTGATTAGCACTAATCTCCCTCTTGGTCTTCCCCCCTACCTTGATGGGAGGGGCTGGGGGCACTGCCATTAAGTTAAGGGCATGAAAGGTAGGGTGGGCCGTGCCCAC
>DNRQ01000033.1 GCA_003499925.1 Geobacter sp. | reverse complement strand
GACGCCATGTAGCGCTCCATGAGCCCGGTGGCCTGCCGCCTCATGTCGGGCAGGGAGGGGAGCCGGTCGTCGAAACCGATCCGGGCGGGGGAGGCGATGTCGGCCTCGATCGCCGGGGAGGCGAACCCCCCCCCGGGCTCCAGCGGCGCCCCGAAGCGGATGTCGATGTCGACCCCGGAGAAGAGCATGNNCTCGGTCAGCATCTCCTCCCTGAGACGCAGCGAGACGTTTTTAAGGAACAGGTCCGCCAGGGTGCTCAACACGTTTTCACGGGCCCTCAACGGGTAATAGGTGATGTTGACCGGGACGATCCAGCATTTCCCCTGGAGCACCGGGTCGAGATCGCCGATCTGGAACAGTCCCTTGAGCCTCTCCACCTCCTCGGGCGCCGTCCGGGCCAGGCGGATCAGCCTCTGCCGGTAGAATTCGGTGCGCAGGGCCACGGTAGCGGCGCCGGAATGCGGGCGCGGACCCAGGGAAGGGAGCAGCCGGCGGCGCCGGAAAGGCCCCTTGTCCTTAACCATCCTCCCCTCGGGGAAGATGACCCAGTGGGCCTCCCCGGTCAGCAGGGTCTTCACGATCACCCGGTCCCGGTCCGGACTGCGCGTCGAGACGGCTCCCATCATGTCGAGGATCCCGCTCAGCGGGCCGTCGAAGAACGAGGCGTCGGCGAGCGACCAGACCGGGACCCCGGTCAGACGATAGATGTGATAGGGGAGGAGCAGCGTCTCGATCCGGGTGAAATGGTTCACCACGAAGACCACCGACCCCTTGGGTATGTTCTCCCTGCCGTGCACGTTCACCTTCAGCTTGGAGAACCCCTGCACGATGGCGATCATGCGCCCGGTTGCGAGATAGGCCTGACGATTCATAGCTCACCCGCGCGCTCTTCAGGGAGCGCTTGCCCCGGGGGGAGCGGTTCCGACAGGGAACGCCTGAGCCACCCCGGCCTGTTGGTCATGACGGAATCGACGCCGAGCGCGCAGAGCCTGCGTCCCGCCGAGGCGGCGTCGACGGTCCAGACATGGATCTCCATGGAGTGCGCCCGGAGGGCAAGGACCAGTGAGGCGTCGAGCACGGCGCGGTCCCGGCTCGCCAGACCGTCGGCGCGGCTGGCCTCAAGGGAATCGAGCAGCTCCCGGGGCGAGGGACGCCAGGCGCCGCGAAAGCGGTAGTCGGTGAGCCAGCAGGCACGGTAATCCGGCAGGCGCTCCTTCAGGAGCCGGATCAGATCCGCGCTGAAGCAAAGCAGCCGGATCTGCGCGGCCGGCACCCCGGAGCCCGCAAGGAGAGCGGCCAATGGGGAGACGATTTCCGGGCCGCTTTTCAGCTCGATGAAGAGCATCTTGCCGGCCGGCAGGGCGCAGAGCACCTCCTGCAAGGTCGGGATCCGCTCGCCGGCCCAGCGAGCACCCTTCCAGGCGCCGACATCGAGCAGGCGCAGCTCCGAAAGGGTCGCCTCCTCGACCCTCAGATCGACCCCGGCCGTGCGGGCGGTGCCGTCGTCATGCAGGCAGACGATCTCGCCGTCGCCGGTCAGGCGGAAATCGGCCTCGACGCCGTCCGCCCCCTGCTCGAAGGCGAGCCGGAAAGAGGAGAGCGTGTTCTCCGGGGCCTCGAGAGAAGCGCCGCGGTGACCTATGATGAGGGTCCTTGGGACCATGCCTGTCTCCGTGAGTCATCGTAATGGTCCGCAGCGAACCTAAGGCCCATAGCATACCCGCCATCACGGCAGAATGCAATCGACGCGGCAGCCAGGAAGCCCTGGAGCACCTCATCCTTCCGACCGACACGATCCCCACCAGCGCCTTTCTTTGGAGCGGAAATGATTTCGAGCTGAAGCACGCTGAAGTTACCGCTTCGGCGTCATCTTTGCCTATCCCTCTGCAAAAGCGAAACTACCTCTGTCATAACCGGTGGCCTCTACACTCACGGTAACAACAGCCGGAGAACCAGGCCTGTCACCTGCGAAGTGAGCGACAGTAAGATAGCTTGCCTATGAGAGTAGCGAAACCGAATCATAAAAGTTGATGCACAAATAACTAAAGTAAGCCGGTTTGCGTCCGATATATGACAATTGAATGACATTACTGACGATTAAATGACATCTTTCTGTCTTTTAGGGACCGGCACCGCATGTCGGCGCCGTTTCACATGGGCTGCATGAGTAACCGGTTCCGCACCCGACACCGAAACCACCAACCAAGGAGGGCAAAGATAGGTAGACTCCTGAAACTTGCCTAAATGCTTCCATACCAATACACAGCCGATCCATCTATGCGGAAATACTAGGCTATCGACACGCAACCCGGCTGCGAGACGGCTTGAGGTACCAGCCCTAACACAAGTCGCATCGCAGTTGGATCTGACCCGGCTTTCATACCGGAGCAAAAGGAGAACGAAATGGCCGTCGAAACGATCACGGAAACCACGCAGTATCTGACATTCAAGCTGGAAGACGAGCTGTTCGCACTGGATATCGGCAAGGTGCGGGAGGTGCTTGATTTCACCAGCATCACCAAGGTGCCGCGGACCCCCGACTACATGCGCGGGGTGATCAACCTGCGCGGCAGCGTGGTCCCGGTCCTGGACCTGCGCCTGAAATTCGGCATGGTGAAGGCGGAGAAGACGGTGAACACCTGCGTCATCATCGTCGAGGTGGAACTGGGGGGTGAAAAGGTGGTCATGGGGGCGATGGCCGATGCGGTGCAGGAGGTGCTGGACCTGGAGCCGGACCAGATCGAGCCGCCGCCGCGCATCGGAACCCGGCTCAACACCGACTTCATAAGAGGGATGGGAAAGCACGCCGAGCAGTTCATCATCATCCTGGACATCGACAAGGTCTTCACGGCCGAGGAACTGGAACTGGTGCGAGAACCCGACCAACTGAAGGCTGCCAACGGGTAAGGCGGTCGCGGCTGAGCGGGATTTGGTTTCATTTATTTCATTCATTGGTCTTTAACGGGGGAACAAGATGAGCTGGTTTAACAACCTGAAAATAAGCGGGAAAATCTTTTCGGTAGTGCTGACGGTACTGATGCTGACCATCTCCCTGGGGTGTTTTTCAGTTTGGCAGCTGGCGCGCGTGAACCAGTCGACGGTGGAGATCGCCACCAACTGGCTCCCCAGCGTCGAGGCGCTGGGGAGGATCGTGAATTCCGCCAGTATCTTTCGCAGGTCCGAATTCCAGCATATCCTCTCCACCACCCCGGAGGAGATGGACAAGTACGAGAAGAGGATGCAAGGCGAGCTTGCCCGGCTGAAAAAGGACCTGGCCGACTATGAGAAGCTTATTTCCGCCCCGGAGGAGAAAAAGCTCTACGAGGAGTTCACCGCCGAGTGGTCGGTCTTCATCGATGTCCATAACCGCATGGTGAGCCTGTCCCGGCAGAACAAGAACCGGGAAGCTTTGGCGCTTCTGCGCGGCGACTCGTCCAAGAGCTTCAATACTGCTGCGGAGACCCTGGACAAGAGCATCTCCATGAATGAACAGGGTTCGGAGGCAGCCTACCAGAGGTCGGTAGCCTCCTATAAACAATCGAGGCTGCTGATCATCGGGGCGATGGTTGCAGCGGTGCTGATCGGGACCCTCCTCGCGCTCTGCGTGGCCGGGATGATCAGCCGGGCGCTCAAAAACGGGGTAGCTATCGCCGACAAGCTGGCGCAGGGGGATCTCTCGGTCAGTATCGGGGAGACCGGCAGGGACGAGACAGGGCAGCTCCTGGCGGCGATGCGCACCATGATCCAGAGCATCAAGGCGCTTGCCGACGACGCCGTCATGCTCTCGGGCGCGGCGATTCAGGGGAAACTGGCAACCCGCGCCGATGCCGGCAGGCACGAAGGTGCTTACCGGGAGATCATCAACGGGGTGAACGGTACCCTGGACGCGGTCATCGGCCCCCTGAACGTGGCGGCCGAATATGTGGAGAGGATCTCCAAGGGGGACATGCCTCCGTCCATTAAAGAGGAGTACAAAGGCGACTTCAACGAGATCAAGAACAACCTGAACGTGCTGATCGAGGCAACCAACGGCATCACCGCAGCCGCCAAGGAGGTGGCAGGTGGCAACCTCACGGTGACCATCTCGGAGCGCTCAGCCAACGACGAACTGATGCGCTCGCTCTCGCACATGGTGGCGAAGCTCTCGGAGGTGGTGAACGACGTGAAAGCCGCCTCGGACAATGTGGCGGCCGGTAGTCAGCAGATGTCCTCCAGCGCGGAGCAGATGTCGCAGGGGGCAACGGAGCAGGCGGCGGCAGCCGAGGAGGCGTCCTCCTCGATGGAGCAGATGTCCGCCAACATCAAGCAGAACGCGGACAACGCCGTTCAGACGGAAAAGATCGCGGTGAAATCGTCCGCCGACGCCCAGGAGGGTGGCAAGGCGGTGGCCCAGACGGTGAACGCCATGAAGGAGATCGCCGGGAAGATCTCGATCATAGAGGAGATCGCCAGGCAGACCAACCTGCTCGCCCTGAACGCGGCGATCGAGGCGGCGCGGGCAGGCGAGCACGGCAAGGGTTTCGCCGTGGTGGCGAGCGAGGTGAGAAAGCTTGCCGAGCGCTCCCAGAAGGCGGCGGCGGAGATTTCCGAGCTCTCCTCGTCCAGCGTCGAGGTGGCCGAGACGGCGGGACGGATGCTCTCCAGCATGCTTCCCGACATCCAGCGGACCGCGGGACTGGTGCAGGAGATCTCGGCGGCATCCAAGGAGCAGGATACCGGGGCGGAACAGATCAACAAGGCGATCCAGCAGTTGGACCAGGTGATCCAGCAGAACGCCTCGGCAGCCGAGGAGATGTCGGCTACCGCGGAGGAGCTTGCCTCCCAGTCCGAACAGCTGCAGGGTACCATCAGCTTCTTCAGGGTAGCGGAAACAAACGCAGGACAAGGCTTCGCCAAGCGGCCCAACAAGAGCGCCCCGAGGCCCGTTGCCAAGAAAGCGATCGCGGCCAGGCCATCGAGGCTTAGCCATGCCGGCATCACAGGCGCCGCGCTGGATCTGCAACAAGGTGACGACGCGTTCGAGAGCTTCTAGTCCGGTCGCTGCAAAAAGACGCAAGCGCAGCAGTACCGCAGTACCTGCATTTTACGGGTACTGCTGCGCTGAGTAAAGCCCGCCCCGCCGCTGCACTCTCACCCCAGCTTGCCCCTCCTGCCCACCCCGTCAATCTTCAAGAACCTCTACCCCTTTTTTTGCAAGCAGTTCCTGAAGTGCGCCAAGCTCACCCTCCGCTCCAGGCAGCAGGAAGCCACGGCTGCCGGTTCATCGCTTCAAGCAACCGCGTACCTGACGGCTCCGTCTCCTGCCATTCTGCATTATAAGCCGATAACAAACGATAAAAGGCTAAACATTGCCGAAACCTTGTCGATATCAACAGGACAAAAGGTCATCTGGTGCGATGCCTTTCGGCATTGCCGTAGGTGCTGGCTGCCCCACCCGGCAACCCCATCGGAGCAAAGGAGAACGAAAATGGCGGTCGAAACGATCACGGAAACTACGCAGTATCTGACATTCAAGCTGGAAGACGAGCTCTTCGCACTGGACATCGGCAAGGTGCGGGAGGTGCTTGATTTCACCACCATCACCAAGGTGCCGCGGACCCCCGACTACATGCGCGGGGTGATCAACCTGCGCGGCAGCGTGGTTCCGGTCCTTGATCTGCGCCTGAAGTTCGGCATGGAGAAGGCGGAGAAGACGGTGAATACCTGCGTCATCATCGTCGAAGTGGAAATGGGGGGTGAAAAGGTGGTCATGGGGGCGATGGCCGATGCGGTGCAGGAGGTGCTGGACCTGGAACCGGACCAGATCGAACCGCCGCCGCGCATCGGCACCCGGCTCAACACCGACTTCATAAAAGGGATGGGAAAGCACGCCGAGCAGTTCATCATCATCTTGGACATCGACGAGGTCTTCACGGCAGACGAGCTGGAAATGGCCTTGGAGCCGGAGCAGGCCGCGGTAAACGGCTGAGGGAAGGCGCAGCAGTACCTGCAAGGATCAGGTACTGCTGCGCAGCAGCTCACTTCAGCGGCAATCCCACCCAGCTCCGATCCCACCTGGCGCGTCCACTCCCCCCCGACGCGCGGCGGCACAACTGCCGTCACACCTTTACAGCAAGCAGCTCCTCGATAGCGGCAAGCCCACCGGTCGACGCCGCGCCGCGCCGGCGCGACAGCTCCAGTGCGACACGCCCGAGAGTCCGGTACACCAGGGCGATCTCGCTGTCCCAGTCATCGAGGGCCGCCAACTGTCCCGCTACCACCGCGGCATCGCCTCGCGCTATCGGCCCCGTCAGCGCCTGCACCGTCCCGACCCGGAAAACGTTATCCAGCGTGCCGCGCACCAGCGGCTCCATCACCTGCAGCGCCGTTTCCCGGGGCAGCCCCCCCTTCTGGTATGCCCTCACCCCGACCTCGATCAGCGAGGTCAGGTAGTTGCAGACCAGGACCGACCCGGCGTGGTAGACGCTCTTGTAACGCGGGTCGACCGGGAACATGCGCCCGCCGATGGCGCTGAACGCCCCGCTCAGCAGTGCGACCGCCGGGGGGTCCCCCTCGATGCCGCACCAGGTGCCGGAGAAGTCGGCAACCGAGGCTGAGGGGTCGGCGAAGCTTTTCACCGGATGGACGCTGGCGATCTCTCCCCCTCGCTCCCCGACCGGGGCGAGTACCGAGCTCGGCAGAGCCCCGCTCACCTGCCAGGCGACGGTCCCGGGGCGGACCAGTCCGGACGCAGCCAGGGCCTCGGCGCAGCCGGCCAGGGCGGCGTCGGAGGCGGCGACCAGGTAGAGATCCGCCGGACGCAGCTGCGCGTAATCCGATACCGCCCGCCCGGCCCCGATGAACGCCGCCGCCTGTTCGCCCCCTTCCCTGCTGCGGTTCAGGATGTCCCGGATTTCAAAGATTCCCGCCTGGTGAAAAAGGCGGCCGAGCGTCTTGCCAACGGCCCCGCACCCTATGATATTCAGCGATTTCATTGCCTGAAAGCCCTCTCTTGCCGGATTTTGGTCAGGGTACGCGTTATCGTTTCGGCTGTCAATCCGGTAGGCGGCTGGCGTGTTCGGGCGCGAAGTGCCAGGGTGTCGATCGTCTTGGCGATGACGGGTCATGAGGGTGAGGTTTTGCTTGAGCTGCAGACGGGCGCGCCCCCTGTCCCGGCAAGATAGGTGAGCGTGGCGGGTTGGGGGTTGGGCAGTCATGGGTGGG
This sequence comes from Geobacter sp., assembly GCA_003499925.1. Classification (GTDB taxonomy): domain Bacteria; phylum Desulfobacterota; class Desulfuromonadia; order Geobacterales; family Geobacteraceae; genus Geomonas. The sequence goes on along the minus strand of DNRQ01000033.1, from coordinate 3,668 downwards.
AAAGTCTCGCTGGCGGCAAAAGCGCCAAAGCCTCCTCCCTTTCAGCAAAGGGGGAGGCTTCGAGGCTTGCGAAATGGCAGTTGCCGCTGTAAATGGGATAAAAACGGGTCGCGGCCAAGAGAGGCATGGAGGGGGGGCCGCTACTTGTTGTTTTCTCCGGTGAGGCTGTAGTCATCGCCCTCGACACACTCGCTTTGGACCTCAAGAAAGGACTCGAGCTGCGGGTCTTTGACGATCTCGGTGACGCCGTGATTTACCGACCAGATAGCACCACAGACGCTGCATTCGGTAATGCCTTCCTTGAAACCGTCTGAGTGCAACTCCGTGTCAACCTGTAGATGGTTCTTGCATACCGGACATATCATGGCGATTTCCCCTTCTCGGAAAATGGCGGAGTGCGCATTTTCATAATGAGAGAGTATGACGGGAACTTCCGTCTTCGCAAGGTAAAAAAAATTGCCAGTGAGGACGGCGACCTGCGGCAAGGCGAGGTCCGAACGGACCGGGCTGTTCGGGGATACTACGCCTCGTCTTCGGCGCCACTCTCTTCCTCAGGCTGATCTTCCCCTTCTGCCTGGGCACTGCTCCTTTCCAGTTTACGCTGCAGCTTTTCTTCGTTTTTCTTCTTTTTTTCCAATTCTTTCTGACGCTTCTGGAACTGAAAATTGGGTTTGGCCATGGACAACCTCTTTATCTAAGTATTTGGGAAAAGCTATTACAACAAAAGAGGGCAATCCATTTCGCGCCCGGATGACCGCAAAACAAACCGCCCTTCTTTTATTTGAAAATGACCGAATCGAATCTGCTGATGCCTTTGTCGTTGGCCATGTCGCACGGCGGTCGAGTTAAACCACCGGCACCGCTTCCACCAGCTTTTTGGCTTTTTTCGGTTTTGTGCTGACGGCTCTCGGCGCCCTCGCCTTGGCAACAGGGACCTTCTCGACGGGGGGCAGATAAGAGGCAGGGTCGGCGGGCTGAAGACTGGTGAAATGAGAGGAGGATATCTTCCTGATCATCCCGTCATTGAACTGGATGGTCGCCCTTATCTCGTTTACCTCAGTCACCTTGCCGATGCCCCATTCCTGTGCCACCGAGTGAGTCACCACGCAACCACGTTTGACAATCATCTTTTTTCTCCCTTGTATTAGCCTACATATCCAGGGTGGAACAAGCCTTCCACCCTGCGGTGATCACACACCCTCTGACTATCCGCTCAAGGCAGCGCCGGCAAGGCAAAGCAAAGAGATGCTAAGAGCCGGCGCTTTTGATGACAACGGACCATGGGGATATGCGATCAATTTGTCTGCAAGTAAATGGTGAGACCGGTGGACGGAGAGATCTGACGAAACAGACTGGTTGGGGGACGGGTGTAAGCATCCGTGAGCCAACAACAGATTTCCAACTATACACCCGTGAGAGGGAAATAGATAGCGCTTTAATCCAATTGCTGAAGGAGAGAGCGAAACAGCGCCAGGCTGCTCTCTCCGGGCGCACCAGCGTGTCCCGGGGATGGAGGGCCGGCAGCCTGCCTACTCGACAAGGCCGGCCGGCGGAGTCCCCATTATGAGGAGCCTCGGGCCGTATCTCACGTTCTGGAAGGTCCCGGTGTCCCTGTTGTCGCCGACCACCCACCGGTAAAGTTTTTTGGCATCGACCAGGACGGGGCGGGACGGCTCGCCGTAATACTGCATTTGCATCTCCTCGTCGTAAAGGCCGATGCAGCCATGGGACGCGGCATACCCGGGAACGTCGCGGCCATGGAGCCAGTAGGAGGTCCAGCCGTCCTCTCTTTTATCGATGTGGAAGCGCAATCCGTAGTGCATCGGGTAGGGGCGGTCGGTCCCCTCCACCGGGTACAGGCTCGATTCGTGCCGGGGATCGATGGCATCGACCTGGTACGAGCCGTTTTGCAGCCGGTATCCCTCGACGCCGACCGCAACCGGCGTGGAAAAGACCAGCGTGCCGAACTCGTAGGCCCCGAGGAACATCTNNTCCATGCGGTTGAAGCGGAGCCCGTCCTGCCAGAGCTTGCCGAATATCCGGTACGGCGAGTCATTGGAAGTAAGCTGTACGCAGTCCCACTCATACAGGTAATCGGTCGGATAATGGAATTGGCACAGCGACTGTATCTTCGGGGATGCTTCACAAGGAGCAATGCACAGGCCAAGGAGAGCGAGAAGAATTATGACTGACCGAACCAGCGCCTTCATCTTATGCCTCTGTCCCCGGGGGTGAATAACCGGAGAGTGCGTCGCGGCCTGAGACAAAACTGAAAACTGCGCCAACTACTAACGTCCGCAACCGAACCTAAATTCCTGGCTTCATTGTATCAGATAGGAAGCAGGTAGAGAAGTGGAGATAGTCACAGACAGTGTTCCGGTCTTTTGATATACTACCGCGAGTGTCGGGAAAGAAACGCACAAATCATAGGCGTCCTCTTCTTTACGCCTGCACCAACTCACGGCGTCCGGGAGATATTTCGGTCCAGGGCAAGGAGCGCATAGACTGCTATGAAGAAGAACATACTGGCATCAATGAGGCCTTTTGCGCGCTTCACCCGCATTTCGGTGCGTGACCTGGTCGTCACCGTTTTTCCAGTCCTTTTGATAACCGTCCTCGGTATCGGTGCAGCTTACTGGCTCATGCGTCCGGCGCCACCTAGCACCCTGACCATCACGGCCGGGCCGGAGGGGAGCACGTTCCAGCTCAATGCCGAGAAATACAAAAAAATCCTGGCACAAAAAGGGATCAAACTGAATATTTTACGTTCTCGCGGTTCGCTGGAGAACCTCAACCGGCTTCTCGACCCCTCCTTCAGGGTCGACGTCGGTTTCGTCCAAGGCGGGCTTGCCGCGGACAGGCAGGGGGACAAGCTGTTCTCTCTCGGTAGCGTCTTTCACGAACCGCTTGCCCTTTTCTATAGTGCCAGCAAACCGATCACCCTCATTTCGCAGCTTGCCGGCAAGAGACTGGCAATCGGTCCCGAGGGAAGCGGCACCCGCGCCGTTGCCATGGCGCTACTCAAGGCCAACGGCATCGGGCCGGGCGAGGCAACACTTCTCGACCTTGGGGGCGAAGCCGCTGCGTGGGCCCTCGTCGATGGCAGGACCGACGCGGCTTTTCTCATGGGGGATTCGGCGACTCCGGCCGATATGCGCAGCCTCATCTGGACACCAGGGGTGCGCCTTTTTGATTTCGTCCAGGCCGACGCCTACTCGCGTCGCTATCCGTACCTGAACGAGCTTGTCATCCCGATGGGAGCTTTCGACTTCGGCAGGAATGTTCCGGCTTCCGACGTCCATCTCGTAGCGCCAACCGTCGAGCTCGTGGCACGCGACACCCTCCATCCCGCCCTCTCCGATGTCCTGATCGAAGCAGCCAAGGAAGTTCACGGCCGGCCGACCCTTCTGCAGCGCGCGGGGGAATTCCCCGCTCCGGTGGAGCACGAGTTCCGCCTCAGTAACGATGCGAGACGGTACTACACCTCCGGCAAGAAGTTCCTCTACCGGAATCTCCCCTTTTGGCTGGCGACCCTCGCGGACCGCTTTCTCGTTGTATTCGTTCCCATCGTGGTGCTGCTCGTACCGGGCTTGAAACTGGTGCCGGCGCTCTACAGCTGGCGCGTCAGGTCGCGCATCTACCGCTGGTACGGGATCCTCATCGCGCTC
>DNRQ01000223.1:681-7987 GCA_003499925.1 Geobacter sp. | reverse complement strand
TTTCCTCGGAGCCTGCCATCTTTTTCTCCGAGCCTGCCATCTTTCCCTCCGAGCCTGCCATCTTTTTCTCGGAGCCTGCCACCTTTTCCTCGGAGCCTGCCATCTTTTCCTCGGAGCCTGCCATCTTTTCCTCGGAGCCTGCCATCTTTGTCTAGGAGCCTGCCATCTTTGTCTAGGAGCCTGCCATCTTTGTCTAGGAGCCTGCCATCTTTTTCTCCGAGCTTCCGAAGGGAGCGGGCACCCTGCAATGCGCGATCGAAATAATGGGAGTTCAGGGGCTGATACCGGTAAAAATATAGCAGAATGCAGGAGACGTTTGATCAAAACCGATAACGAGACTGGTTGCAGGGAGCTCGGGAACTAGACCAGCCAACAAAGAAAGCATGGAAGCGTATCCATCTGTGCTATACTCGCTTGGTTTTTTGAGCAGGTCGATTGCGGAACCGAAATAGTAAGTAAGGGAGCGTTGTGGAGATTAGGGAAGTCGACATAAAGGTGGAATTCTACCGGGCCTCGGGGCCTGGTGGGCAGCACAGAAACACGACCGATTCCGCCGTCCGCATCCGGCACCTTCCGACGGGAATCGTGGCTCAGGCAAGCGAAAGCCGGTCCCAACTGCAAAACCGTGAAAAGGCGATGGAGCGGCTCGCGGAGATGCTGCGCAAACGGGAGCAAAAGGTGAAGAAGCGGATCGCAACAAAGGTACCGCGCGGAGCCAAAGAGAAGCGGCTGACCAATAAAAAAGTGGTCTCCGAGAGAAAAAAGCTTCGCTCCACCCTTGATTGACCGGTGAAATCCCCTCATCCCTCCCTCACACCATCGCGGCAGCTGTCCCGGCGTAAAGTTCCATCATCACTGCGCTGAACGCGAGCGCCGCCGGAGAGAGCTCTCTTCCCTTTCTGCTGGCAAGATAGAACTCCCGCCTGATACAGACATCGGCTATCGGTACCTGGACCAGCGTTCCTTGCGCCAGTTCCCACTGCACCGATATCGCCGAGACGAAAGAGACACCGATCCCGGCTATTACCGCACGCTTCACCGCTTCGTTGCTGCCCAGATGCGCCGCCACCCGCACACATGTCGGATCGATGCCTACCTCTCGCAGGGCATCGGCGGCGGCCTTGCCGGTCCCTGATCCCATCTCGCGCAGCACGAACGGCTCTCCCAGCAACTCATCCTTTGAGATCCCGGAAGCGCCGGACCAGCGGTGCCCGGCCGGCGCTATCAGCACGAGTTCATCCTTGGTAAAGGAGGTGAATTCGAGGCTCTCCTCGGCGAAGCGCCCTCCGACCACACCGAATTCCACCTCCTCCGCCATCACTTTTTCCAGCACCTCGCGGCTGTCCCCCTGCAACAGGAATATGGTGAGCCCCGGGAACCTGCTGATCAAAAGCGGCAGCGCGGCCGGTATCATGTACTCCCCGGGGATGCTGCTTCCCGCGATATTCAGGTCGGCCTCTTCGACACCTTTGAATCGCCCGATGGCAAGCGGTATCTCACGGGCATAGTCAATCAGGCGGCGCGCCCGGTCCAGGAGAAGTTTGCCCGCCTCGGTCGGCAGCGCGCCTTTTCCGGTCCTGTCCAGGAGCTTCAGGCCGAATTCACTCTCCAGCGCAGAGATGTGCTGGCTCACGGTCGATTGGGTGATGAAGGTAGCTTCAGCCCCCTTCGAGAAGCTGCCGCTCTCAACGACCTTGATGAAAACTTCCAATTGCTTCAGATTCACTGTGGGGCTCCATTGGGATAAGCGATAGGGCGGATTGGATTAATTGAATTTATCAATTTGACTGTTGGCTGTCAATTAGTTATTAATCTTCTTCGGTTCCGGAAGATCAGCCATTCTTAGCAGCTGTCCATCTAAATACAAGTCACAGCAGCAGTTCGCAGCCGAAGGAAGTCACAGGCTTTGAACGATGTCAGGCAATAGAGCATAAAAGGAGCAGAAATGAAAGGGTTGTTGTTGTCACTTGTAGCGCTGTCACTAGGGTTTGCCTCGCCGGTTTGGGCCATGAGCCGCAGCGGTGTCGTCACCGTCGAGATCGATCTTTCGAAGCAGGAGTCGGGGAAGGAGACCAGACTCTGGATTCCGTATGCGGTCTCCGACCAGAACCAGTCCATCACGGACGTAAAGGTCGCCGGTGATTTCGCCTCCTCAGCAGTCTACGTCGACAAAGCGAACGGCACCCCCGTGCTTTTTGCCCGCTGGGACAAAGATGCCGTGAGCCGCAAGCTGGCCTATTCCTTTGCCGTCGAGAGGGAGGAGATCCAGATGCGCGACCTGTCGGTCAAGGAGCCCGCCTGGAACCGTGCAGACTATGCCGAGTTTCTGAAGCCGACCTCCATCGGGCCGACCGACGGCGAGGTGAAGACATTGGCCGATACTATCACCAAAGGGAAGCTGACGGTTTATGAAAAGGCGAAGGCTATCTACGACTGGACCTGTGAAAACATGTACCGGGATCCGGCCACCCGCGGCTGCGGCAAGGGAGATGTCTGTGAACTCCTGAAGAAGCCGGGCGGCAAATGCACCGATATCTCGTCGGTCTATGTAGCCCTTGCCCGTGCTGCCGGAGTACCGGCCCGCGAGGTGTTCGGCCTCAGGCTCGGCAAGAAGGCCGAGGAGGAGGTCACCACTTGGCAGCACTGCTGGGTCGAGTTTTTCCTGCCGGGGAAGGGGTGGATTCCGGTTGATCCGGCCGACGTGAGAAAGGCGATGCTCGTTGAGAAACTGGAGTTGAAGGACGCCAAGACCCGCGAGTACAGGGATTACTTCTGGGGCGGGATCGACGCCTACCGTTTCAAGATCGCCAGCGGCCGGGACCTCGTCCTGAACCCGCCGCAGGCGGGCGCGCCGCTGAACACCTTCGGCTATCCCTATGCCGAGGTAGGCGGTCAGGTGATCGACTGGTACGAGCCGAAGAGCTTCAGCTACCGGATCCTTTTCAAGGAGAAGTAGTTACTCGTGATTTATGCAGCGCCGTCGCGGAAATGCATTCTTCAATCACGGCAAACAGCCCTGCAATATCGATCGGCTTCAAAATGACGTGGTTGACCTGGAATCCTTTCCCGACGGCATGCTCCAGGGTGACTTTTCCGGTGTCGGCGGTAATCACAATGAGCTTGATGTCGGGCTTGATCGCACGGATCTTCTCGGCCATTTGAACGCCGCCCAGCTCCGGCATGTTGATGTCGGTGATGACGATATCCGGCGTATGAGTTTTGAACAGTTCCAGTCCGGTTCTGCCATTTTCGGCGGAGTAGACGGTGACATCGGGAAATTTCCTGGGAAGTATGGCAACGAGGATCTCACGCGAATTTTCGTCATCTTCTACGATCATCAACGAAATAGACGGGGCTGGTTCGGATCTGGTCTCCATTTCACACCTCTATCCTGAATTCGGCACCGTCACAGGTATTTCGTACGCTGAGACTGCCGCCCATGTTCTTCTCTATGATCGCCTTCGACATGAACAGGCCGACTCCCGTCCCCGTCTGCGGCCCCTTGGTGGTAAAGTAGGGATCGAAAATCTTGCCCATGATCTCTTCGGGTACGCCGCCGGCGTTGTCGGAAATGGTCAGCAGCGCCTTGTTCCCGTCCTTGCCGATATGGATCATTACCCGGGGATCGTCGACCTCCCGCTCGGTAAAGACATCCCTGGCATTCACCAGGATGTTGAGGAGCACCTGTGCAAATTCGTTCTCATATCCGTAGATTACACAATCGTTCTGCAGGTCGACTTCGACTCTGATATGTTGATTTATGTAACTGTCCTCTATGAGTAACAAGGTTCTTGCAACCGCCTCGTGCACCTTGAACTCGGTCTTTTCCTTGTCCGGCTTGAAATAGTTCCTGAAATCGTCAATGGTCTGGGACATGTGCTGGATCAGTTTCATCGATTCTTTTTCATTTTTGTGCAGAAAATCCCTGCTGAGCTCGCCCAGATCATAAAAAAGCAACAGCTGCTGGACTTTAAGCCCAAGCGAGTTCAAGGGCTGGCGCCACTGGTGGGCGATGTTGCCGATCATCTCCCCCATCGCAGCCAGGCGGCTCTGCTGTATCAGGATGCTGTCCTTTTCGCGTACTTCCTCCAGCGCCTGCCTTAGCTCGTCCTCGGTCAATTCACGCTCCAGGACCTCCTCCTCCAGGGCGTCGACCGACTGCGCCAGCTCGGCGGTCCGTTCGGCAACCCTTTGCTCCAGCAGTTCATTGGCCTGCCGCAACTCCTCCTTCGCCTTTTGCCGTTTAATGGCCTCGGCCTGCAAGGCCGCGTTGACATCTCTCAGCTCCGCGGTGCGCTCTTGGACGCGGCCCTCCAGCTCGTCATGGGCCTTTTGCAACGCTTCCAGAGCCTGGCGACGCTCCTCGCGCATCTGTGCTTCCCGCAGTTCCCGCTCAACTGCCGGCCCCAACCGGGCCAGATTGCCCTTCATGATGTAGTCATGAGCCCCCGCCTTCATCGCATCCACGGCCCGATCCTCGCCAACCGTGCCGGAAACGAGCAGGAAGGGGATGTCCAGCCCTTCGCTCCGCACGATCCTCAGGGCATCCATGCCGGTGAAGGAGGGCATGTTGTAGTCGGCGAGGATGGCCTCCCAGGGACCGGCCTTAAGGGCGAGCTCCAGGTCTGGCGCATTATCGACCCGCTGATAGTCGGGGTCGAAGCCCCACTCGCGTAGTTCTTCCACCTCCAGCAGGGCGTCGTCGTCCTTGTCCTCGCAGATCAGCAGCCGCAGGGGCTTCGCCATCCTTTACTCCTTTTCCATCATCGGCTGCTCGTTGAGCACCAGCCAGTACGTTCCCAGGTTGCGCACTGCCTCTGCGAACTGGTCGAAATCGACCGGCTTGCGGATGTAGCTGTTGCAGCCGAGTTTGTAGCCGCGGGTGACATCCTGTTCCTCCACCGAGGAGGTCAGGATGACCACGGGGATCAGTTGCGTGCGCGGTTCGGCGCGCAGTCGCCGCAGCACCTCCAGACCGCCGATCTTGGGGAGCTTGAGGTCGAGCAGAATCAGGTTCGGGTTACCCCCCGCCCGGTCGGCCCAGGATCCGGTGGCATTGAGGTAGTCGAGGGCCTCGGCGCCGTCGCGCACTATCTCCAGTCGGTTGGCGATGCCGCTCTCCTGGAAGGCCAGCCGGGTCAACTCCTCGTCGTCGGGGTTATCCTCTATCAGGAGGATGGTGTGGTCGGACTTCATGGTGCCTCTCCTTGGCAGTCAGGGTTTAAGGTGAAATAGAAGGTTGCACCCTGGCCGACCGCCCCTTCCGCCCAGACCTTGCCTCCGTGACGCAGGATAATGCGCTGGACCAGCGAGAGGCCGATGCCTGTGCCGGGGAATTCCCGGTCCAGATGCAGGCGCTGGAAGGTGGCGAACAGCTTGTCGGAGTAGGCCATGTCGAAGCCGGCCCCGTCGTCGCGGACGAAGTAGGCCACCTCTCCGTCGACCCGGGTGGCGGCGAATTCGATGGTCGCCTCCCCTTTGTAGCCGGTGAACTTCCAGGCATTGCCGAGCAGGTTCTCGAGGACCACCTTGAGCAGATGGGCGTCGCAGACGGCGCTGAGCCCCTCCTCGATGCGGAAGGAGACCCTGCGTTCCGGTTGCGATTTCTGCAGCTCCGCCGCAACATCCCGCACCAGCCCGGAGAGGTCGACCTCCGTGATGGTAATCCCGCCCCGGGTGAGACGGGACAGCTTCAAGAGGTCGTCGATCAGCTGGGCCATGCGCTGCGTTGCGGCCCGCACCCGCTGCAGGTAGTCCTTCCCCCGGTCATCCAGAAGGTTCTGATAGCCGTTCAGGAGCGTCTTGCTGAAGCCGTCAATGGCCCTCAAGGGAGAGCGCAGGTCGTGCGATACCGAATAGCTGAAAGCCTCCAGTTCCCGGTTGGCGGCGTCGGCCACCTCCTTGGCACGGCGCAGGGAGTCGAACGCCTTGCGCAGCCCCTCGTTGGCGGCCTCGGTCTTGGCCCGTTCCACGTCGAAGTCCTCAAGGATGTTGAGCATCGCCCGCTGACTCTCCTCGAGCCGCTCTTTCTCGCCGGTGAAGTCGTCAAGGATGTTGAGGATGGCGCGCTGGGTCTGCTCGGAGCGCTCCTTCTCCCCGGTGAAGTCGTCGAGGATGTTGAGGATGGCGCGCTGCGTTTCCTCGAAGTGCGCCTTCTCTTCGCCGAGGTCCTCCAGCATGTTGAGGATGGCGCGCTGCGTCTCTTCCATGCGTGTCTTTTCCTCGACGAAATCCTCGAGGATGTTGAGCATCGCCTTGGTGTAATCCTCCAGCACGGTCGTCGACTGCCGTTGAGCCTGCGTCGCCTGCCTGCCGCTTGTCACCGTTCCGTCCTCGCGCCAAGGAGCTGATCGTTCTCCCTTTTCAGCTCCTCGATCTCCTTCTTCAGCTCGACCATCTTAAGCTCGCGGCCGACGGTCAGTTTCTGGAACCGCTCCAGTTCCGCCAGCCTTTCCAGCTCGCGGGCCCGCTGCTCTTCACGGGCGCGCTGTTCGGCGACCTTCCCTTCGGCCTCCTTCTGCGCCGTGACGTCGCGCGCCGCGGCGAAAACGCCCAGCACGTTCCCCTGCGCGTCCCGGTAAACGGAGGCGTTGTAGAGAACATTGGTCAGCCGTCCGTCACGGTGCCGGATCGTCAGCGGGTAGTCGGTGACGAATCCCTTGGAGAAAACCTGCTCGTACCCGTCGCGTGCCTTGTCCGGCTCGGTAAAGTAGTCCGAGAAGTCGGTGCCGATCAGCCTCTCCCTCGGAACGCCGGTCACCTTGGCGGTGGCTTCGTTTACGTCGGTGATCTTCCCTTCCGGGCTGATGGTGACCAGCGGGTCGAGGGAGGACTCGATCAGGCTCCGGGCGTACTGGGAGGCGAAGCGGAGCTTTTCCTCCGCCTGCTTCTTTTCCGTGATGTCGGTACTCATCAGGAGATAGCCGATGGGATTGCCGGCGGAGTCGTTGCGGCGGGTGACGACGACGCTCGCCACGAAGCGTGAACCGTCCTTTCTGACCCGCTGGAACTCCCCTTCCGCCAAACCCTTGTCATAGGCGATCTTCAACATCTTGTCGACCGCCCCCGACTGGATGTCCTCCGGGGAATGGAGGATGTTCGATTCCTTGCCGATGATCTGATCCTCCGCATAGCCGTAGTTCAGCCGGGCCCCCTCGTTCCAGGAGAGGATGCGGTAGTTCAGGTCCTTGCCGATGATCGAATATTTGGTCGAGCTCTGCAGGATGTTGTCGAGGAAGTTCTTGGTCTCGGCGAACTCGCGCATGACGCGCTTGTTTTCGGTCACGTCGCGCGCCGCGGCGAACAC
>DNRQ01000223.1:0-582 GCA_003499925.1 Geobacter sp. | reverse complement strand
CGGGTCGAGGGAGGCCTCGATCAGGGAACGGGAGTACTGGGCCGCCTGTTTCTGCGCCGTGACGTCGCGCGCCGCGGCGAAGACCCCGAGCACGTTCCCCTGCACGTCGCGGTAGACCGAGGCGTTGTAGAGAACGTCCATCAACTGCCCGTCCCTATGGCGGATGGTGAGCGGGTAGTCGGTGACCGATCCCTCGGCGAAGACCTGCTGATACCCCTCGAGCGCCTTGTCGGGCTCGGTGAAGTAGTCGGAGAAGTCGGTCCCGATCAGCTCCTCCCGCAGCCTGCCGGTGACCTTCATGGTCGCCTCGTTTACGTCGGTGATCTTCCCTTCCGGGCTGATGGTGACCAGCGGGTCGAGGGAGGCCTCGATCAGCGATCGGGCGTACTGGGCCGCCTGTTTCTGCGCGGTGACGTCGCGCGCGGCGGCGAAGACCCCGAGCACGTTCCCCAGCACGTCGCGGTAGACAGAGGCGTTGTAGAGGACGTCCAGCAACTGCCCGTCACGGTGGCGGATGGTGAGGGGGTAATCGGTGACCGACCCCTCGGCGAAGACCTGGCGGTACCCCTCGCGCGCCTTGTC
>DNRQ01000043.1 GCA_003499925.1 Geobacter sp. | reverse complement strand
CTTAATGGCAGTGGGGTCGGGGGGTGGGGGTAGTAGCGGCAGGGGTAGCTCTTCTAGTTCCTTGGGATAAACAGTCGGGATGGACCCAGTTAGCCTTGCAATGCAGTCAGCAAATCGCGGTGCACCCACTGAGCTGGCCGCCGCACCGCAATCACCTGATCCTGACCTTCTCCACCCGCAGGGTGCCGTCTTGCACGTTCAGTCGCCCGTCAAGGGTGGTGAAACCGCCGTTGGTAAGGAACGAGCTGTCACATCCACCCTTCAGCTTGACCTGGACCGCCGGCCGGTCGAACCTGAAAGAGTTGCTGGTGAAGACCCGTGCCTGCGCCTGGATGGTGTCGCCCGTGGCTGCTGCATCGAAGGCGCTCTGCATGACAGAGTACAGGTTCGTGCCGATTTTGATGTAGCCGAGCTGGCTGAAGGCGGCGGTGACGCTCTTATCGGCATCCATGGTGAGGACACAAGTACCGCTTCCGCTGCAAGCTCCGCTCCAGGCATTCAGCTGCCCCCCCACATCAGCTGTGGCGAGCAGGTTGACCGAGCTCCCCTGATCAAAGAGCGCCGTGCAGCTGGAGATTGTGCAGGTTATGCCGGGAGGGTTGCTGGTCACCGTGCCGGTTCCGGTAACCGATACCGTCACGCCATGGCGCACGGTGAAGATGTTTGTTTCTGAACTTGCCGTGACCCCGGCCGTGGTGACCGAGACCGGACCGGTCTTGGCAGCGGCCGGAACCTTTACGGTAAGAGTTGTGGGTGTGGCGGCAGTCACGGTGGCGGCAACTCCGTTGAACTTGACCACGTTTTCCGCAGCTACTGCACTGAAATAGACGCCGGTGATGACCACGGCGCTCCCGGGCCGGCCGGCTGCCGGCGAGAAGCTGGCGATGGACGGCGGAGTGGTGGAGCCGAAAACCGCCCCTTCGGTGACGCTGTCGGCCCGGACGTTGAATCCCGTGTAGTAGAAGGTCCAGGCCGACTTGGCCGCAATTATCTCGACGTGGTCGAAATCCCTCACGTTGAGGACTAGAAATTGGCCGTTGCTGTAGGTGGAGGTTCCGCCCAGCGTTGTCCCGTTGTGATAGCTCACCGGATAGGGTCCGGCATTGAGCGTACCGGTCGCGGTCGCTTGCGCGCCCGGAACAGGCAGGTTCGGCGCGGTACCGGTATTGAGCAGTAGACCGGCGATCACCCCATTGCCTGAAGTAACCCCCCAACCGGTCAGTTCAGCCCGCGTGTAGAGGTGGTACGGGTAGGGAGTGAGGTTGAGACTCCCCTCAACCGGATAGGCGGTGCTGTAGGTCGGCAGGTAGCCGCTCCCGGTCGCCTTCAGGGTGACGTTTTGCCCGCGGAAAACCGGCTGCAGGGTGAAGCTTCCGTCGCTCCCGGTCAGGGCGAAGACCGTCGGATCCTCCGCCACTTCGACCCTCGCCCCGGCAATGGGCGCATTGGCCCGGGTCCTGATCAACCCCCTGATATTCAACGGCGCAGACACTATGAACTGTTTGGTACTGGTAAGAGTCCTGCCGCCGGTGACCAGCTGAATGGTCCCGGTGGTCGCCCCCGCAGGGACGGTAACGGTGAGGGAGCTGCTGGTTGCCGCGCTTACCGTGGCGGGGGTACCGTTGAAGCGCACCGTGTGGGATGCCGGATTGGTGCCGAAGTTGACACCGGAGAGGGTGACCGTGGTGCCGGCAAGGCCGCCTGCCGGCGAGAAGCCGCTCAGCGCCGGAGCCGTGGTGGGGGTGAAGCTCGTCTGTCTCGCCGTCATGTTCCCGTTTCGGTCGGTGACGTTTGCGATCCAGCTGTAGTTGGTTCCGTCGATCAACGGCTGGGTGGTGTCCCCTTCGCTGCCGTAAACGATGGAGGTCCGGCTGCTGGGGAGCCCCCAGGCGCCCCAAACGCCGACGCCATCGGCATTGCTCAGCCAGATGCTGTAGATGTATGCTGCCGGAGCCGGTGAGGGTGGACTCCAGCTGAAGGTGGGGGCGGCGTTGAACGGGATGTAGCCGACAGGAGCGATCGGGGTGACGAAGCCGTCCAGCACCCCGGTGATCGCCTCGGTGACCGTTTCCGAGCTGCCGTCCGAGTAGGTAATCGCCACCTGGTAGGCGTCGCCGACCGTCTGCCTCGACATGCCGATCCGGGTATGGAAGCGGCTGTTCTCCCTGGCCACATCGACCGGTCCGGGGAGCTGGGGGCCGGAGAGCCGGACGCTTACCACCTGTTTCTTCATCGAATGCACCGAAAGCACCAGATTGAACCACTCCCAGGTGTCGCTCTTGCCGTGACCGGTGGTAAGCACGGTGGAGCCGTTGGCGTTATCGAGGGTGAGGTCCGGCGCTGTGGCAAGGGAGGTGGCAACGGTAACCGTCGGGTTGTAATCGTTTGCGTCCGCCAGCCCGATATCACCCACGTCGTAGCTGCCGTTGCTGTTCAGGTCCAGGAAAGGAAAAATGTTGTAGCTGCCGGCGGGGACGTCGTTGACGCTGTAACTTCCACCGCTGACGGGGCTTGCCACCGTCGCCACGCGGACCACAGGCGGCTTGGTGAATTCATTGACCAGGACGACATACAGGCGACCGGTCGCGGTGACACCGGGGAAAAAAATCTTGCCGGTGACGCTCCCTGTCCCGGTACTGGGAGAGACCTGCACCCACCCGGAGGAGGCGGTCGTGCTTCCAACATGGGCCACGACCCTGTAAAAGAGCGCGGAGGAGCCGAGGTGGACGAAGTAATCTTGGTCCCCCGACCAGACCTCCCTGCTGCCGCCCAGCGGCGAGCCGGTGATGCTGGTGCTCCAGGAAACGGTGTACTTCTCGGCGACGGGAAGCCCGTTGCCGTCCTCCGCCCCCTGCCATTTCACGAAGTTGACGCCGCTGCCGGCGTAGACCACAGCCTGCGGCGCCTGCACCGGGACCAGGGTGGGGAGCGTTACGGCAAAAGTTCCTACCGACACGTTTCCGTCGGCAGGTACCGTGACCGCCGCGGAGACTCCCCGTGGATCATTGGCATGCCGGATGCCGGTCCCCTGGGTGTCGACAAAGGCGTGAACCGCGTACTGGGTCCCCGCCGGCACCCCGTCAATGGTGAACGCTCCGGCCGTGGCAATACTGGTACCCTGGTTGGAGTCGCCGTTTAGGGGTTTTACGGTCAGATAGATCCTGCCGCTCTTGCCGGTGCTGTTTGTCACAGTACCTGAAATAGAACCGGCCCAGGCGGGACTGCCAAGCAGCATAACGAGCAGCGTCGTGACCAATGAGCAAGCCTGTCTTGTCTTTAACATTACAGCCTCCGGTGGAAACAAGTTGGCGACTTCACTGTGACCAGTGAGGAATCAGGAGAGAAAGGGCACAGAGAAAGGGCACAAACAGTATTAAGAAAATTTAATTGCAGATGCCTGTCTGTCAAGCCGCAATTCTGCGATCCCTGAGGCCGCAGGCGCTTAATAGCTGAAATCGCATCAATTTGGAAGGATCAAGAAATTTGAAGGATTCCCGCCATTCAGGCTACTCTGACATTGCGTGGCATAGATGACGCTATCTCTGGAGCATTGAAGGAAAAGGCAGGCACGTGGAGTCCCAATTGACGTAACGGAGTTCGACTCTGCCACGGCGGCGCTTGAAAAGGTGGCTGATGAGGCGTGGAAATGAGGAAAGAAGCGTCGCCGGCGTGCCTTGATCCATGGCGGACCGCATACCGACTGTAGCGCAAAGGTGCCAAGCTTGAAGAACGCGCTGACGCTTTAGAAGAAATAGTGCCAGAGCAGATCGAGGCGGCCGCGCAGCAGAAGGCGCCGCCCCGAGTAGGCCATCACCCCCCGGATCAGGGCGCGCTGCGCCTTGCCGTAGCAGTGGACCGGGCAGTGTTTGCAGTCGGGCTTGGGGTGGAGCGGGCACTTGCGCCGCTTCATCTCGGCGTAGCGCAGCAGCTCGGCACAGTCGGGACAGAGCTCCCCCTTGGGGCTTTGGTGCTTGCCGCGACAGTAGCAGCCGATGAAGGTTGCCAGCACCCTGATATCCTTTTCCTGCTTTTGCTTGTCTTCCATGCCGGTCAATATAGCAGAAGGGGGCCGGGCGCTGCATGACAAAAGTCAAGAAAAGAGAGAGCGCGCCCTTTGCCTTTGGGGGAAATCTGTGCTATTTTCACCGGAATGAACACTAATATGAAAAAAATCATCGTTCCGCGTGCCGAGCACGGCATCTCCCGCTCGCTTCTGAGCACAAACGGCGTCAAGGTTCTCTACAAGCTCAAGGAGCACGACTTCACCGCCTACCTGGTGGGAGGAGGGGTGCGCGACCTGCTGCTGGGGCGCGAGCCCAAGGACTTCGACGTGGTGACTGACGCGACCCCCGCCCAGCTGAAGAAGCTGTTCCGGAACTGCCGGCTGATCGGCCGCCGCTTCCGCCTCGCCCACCTTCATTTCCACGACGAGATCATCGAGGTCGCCACCTTCCGCTCCGCCTCCGACGCCCCCCCCGAGGAGGCGCCGGAAGGGTTGCCGGAACCGGCCCCTGAGGCCGAGGTACTGGAACTGGGGCGCGAAGGGAGACGCCAGCGCCACGGTCACGGCCACGGCCCCCGCATGCTGAAAAGCGAGGACGGCATGGTGCTGCGCGACAACGTCTTCGGGACGCCGGAAGAGGACGCGGTCCGCCGCGACTTCACCGTCAACGCCCTCTTCTACAACATCGCCGACTTCTCCATCATCGACCACGTGGGGGGGATGGAGGACCTGAAAAACGGCCTGATCCGCACCATCGGCGATCCGCTGGTGCGCTTCACCGAGGACCCGGTCCGCATGATCCGCGCGGTCCGCTTCGCCTCGATGCTCGGCTTCAACATCGAGGAGCGCACCGAGGCCGCCATCGAGGAGCTCTGCGGCTCCATCAACAAGGCGACCCCCCCCAGGCTCTACGAGGAGGTGCTGAAGCTCCTGCTGCTGGGCGCGGGGGAGCGGACCTACCAGATGATGCGCCACTGCGGGCTTTTCGAGCCGCTCTTTCCCCACTTCGACGCCTGGCTTGCCGGGGAGACCGAAGGGTTCCCGCACGCGCGGGTCGGCAAGGCGCTCGAATGGGTGGACCAGCTGATCGGGCAGGGGGTGCAGGTTTCGGCGCCTCTGCTGATCGCCCTGATGTTCGGGGAATACCTGGAGGAGAAGATCGCCGGGTTTCGCGGGGCGGGAGCCTCGCCGCAGCAGGCGAACGATATGGCGGTGGCGGAGTTCGCCGGAGAACTCGCCCCCACGGTGGCGGTCCCGAACCGGGTGCTGATCGCGGTGCGCGAGATCCTCTCCTGCCAGCAGCGCTTCCAGAAGACGCCGGGGAGAAACGGCCGCGGCGTGGTGGGGAGGGGGGTCTTCGCCGATGCCCTGGAGTATCTCCGCTTCATGGAAAGCCTCAACCCGGTGAAGAGGTCGCTCGCCGAGTGGTGGCGGAAGTACGCCGCGGAGCAGTCGGCTGCCGCCCCGGCGGCAGAGGAGCCGGCGGGGGGCGCGGTGGAAACGCCGCAGGAGGCTCCCCACAAGAAGCGGCGCCGGAGAAGGAGGCGGAAAAAGCCCGCCCCGGAAACGGTCTAGGTCTCTTCCTCCCCCCTTTGAAAAAGGTCCAGTATCTTCCTCCCCCCTTTGAAAAAGGTCCAGTATCTTCCTCCCCCCTTTGAAAAAGG
>DNRQ01000079.1 GCA_003499925.1 Geobacter sp. | reverse complement strand
CCTAGCCCACCGAGGTTTGGTGGGCGGGGCCCACCCTACACGTCTGCCGGCAGCTCCTTAACTTAATGGCAGTGGGGCCGGGGGGAGGGTGAGGCTTGTTCGAGCTTTTCACCCTCTCCCCAACCCTCCCCCGCCAAGGGGGAGGGTTGGGTTTGCGCAGTTTGCGGGAGATTGGTACTAGTCAGGAGGGAATAAGAGGTAGGTGGGCCGTGCCCACCACACCCGCGTCCTGATGGTGGGCACGGCCCACCCTACGTGATTTACGGAATCACCTTTATTGATGGCATTGGGGCTGGGAAGAGGGTGAGGGAGATTGGTACTAAAGTGGCAGAGTATTGATTCAACAGAAGGCCCGGCGCTCTTTGCCGGGCCTTTGCTGTCTGCGGGAGCCGTCGGGGACAGGGGAGGTTCGTTTGCCTCCCTGCCGTCGGTCAATGCTATAGATGTTGACCTGTGGCGAATCACATGATAAAGATGTAATCTTGCATACCCTTTTCGTCTGAACCCTCACTCTATCTGCCATCACTCTTGAAGCCATAAACAAGGCCGGCAAGAGGAAACTCTTGTAATAGCAGCGAAAAGCCATCGGTGCTTGAAAAGCACTTGTGTACCAGAGTGCCACCAGGTAGTAAAGTCGGCATAATTGTCATCGGTCAGCTTTTTAATCAAAAAATTCCCAGTCAGTGGTCTTGACCTTGTGACTGTTCGGAGTAAAGTTTCTCTCGCATCGAGGAATGTGCATGATACGAGAGGTGCCCGTACTGATTCCCCTTGGAGTGGTAGCACCACTACTTTCACGCATGGAGATCAACCGATGAAGACACCGGCAAAACCTCACCCATTCAAATCCCTAACCCGCATTTTCACGGTAGCCACTGTACTTGCCGCCGCTACCTCAACCTTTGCCGCCGAAGCGCCGGCGCCGACGGATGAGCAGAAGACGCTCTACGCCGTCGGCGTTTCCGTAGCGCGTTCACTGGCCGTTTTCGACCTCTCTCCCGCCGAGTTCGAATATGTCAAGCAGGGGTTGATCGAGGCGCAGAACGGCAAGGTGAACAATTTCGAACTCGCCTCCTTGCAGGGAAAAATCCAGGAGCTGGCCAGAAGCCGCCGCAAAGCCACGGGAGAAAAACAGGCCGGCGCCGGCAAGGATTTCCTGGAGCGCGCCGCCAAAGAAAAGGGGGCGGTGAAGACCGCCTCCGGCATGGTCTATAGCTCGCTTGCCGAGGGAAAGGGAGCAACGCCCAAGGCGGACGATGTGGTAAAAGTCCACTATCGCGGTACGCTGGTCGACGGCAAGGAGTTCGACAGCTCCTTCAAGCGCGGCAGACCGATCGAGTTCAAGCTCGACAACGTCATCAAGTGCTGGACCGAAGGGGTGCAGATGATGAAACCGGGCGGAAAGGCAAGGTTGGTCTGCCCGCCGCAGCTTGCCTACGGCGACAACGGGGCCGGCGAGCAGATCCTGCCGGGTGCCACCCTGGCCTTCGAAGTGGAACTGCTTGAGGTCACGCAGCTGCCGGCCGCCACTCCGGGCTCCTCCGCAGCAGCAGCACCGGCTGCAGCCGCCAAAAAATGAACGGCAAAGCGTCGATCTGGATGCTTTGAAGGAGTCCACGCCGCCTTGCGCGGCGCTTTGCCTCCCGGATAAACTACTCAGCTCCGCCTGCTCCCTCTCATCCCCCCGGATGGGGGCACTGCCGTTAAGTCAAGCAGTAAACCCGCGTGAGCGTGTCCCCCCTCCCCTTGCGGGAGGGGGTTAGGGGGCACTGCCATTAAGTTAAGCGGTGGTTCCGTGGCTCATGTAGGGTGGGCCATCAGGATGCGGGTGTGGTGGGCACGGCCCACCCTACCTCCTGGTTAAAACTCCCCCCTCCCTTGATGGGNNGCTTTTCACCCTCTCCCCAACCCTCTTCCATCAAGGGAGAGGGGGTGCTTGCGCAGTGTGCGGAAATTGGCATCACCTTAACTTAATGGCAGTGGGGTTAGGGGGTGGGGGAAGGTGCCACATTATCTGAACTTGGCAACTTCACCCACCCCCTGCCCCCTCCCGTCAAGGGAGGGGGAGACAACAGCAGAACCTTTAACTTAATGGCAGTCCCCTCCGGGGGAGGGGACTGGATTCGTCAAGGTGGGATTTTCTTCTGCCGCACACAGTGCAGGTGGCCCATGAAAATACGGTTCCTAATTAGCCTGGCCCTCCTTTTGATGCTGTCTTCAGCCCTCCTGCCGGCCGCCCCTGCCCGCGCCGAGGTGAAAAAATACCAGCGCACGGTGGAGCGATACCACATCCCAGACGTGGTCCTGATCAATCAGGACGGCAAAAAAGTGCGCATCGCGGCACTATTGAACAGCGAACAGCCGGTGATCGTGGATTTCATCTACGGCACCTGCACCACAATCTGCCCGGTCCTTTCGGCCGGCTTCGTCAATCTGCAGAGGAGGCTCGGTCCCGCGAGCCGGAACGTCCGCCTGGTTTCGATCACCATCGATCCGGAAAACGACTCCCCCAAGATCCTGAAAGATTATCTGAAGCGCTATCGCGCCCAGCCGGGGTGGGATTTCCTGACCGGCAGCCGGGCCGATATCGATGCCGTGATGAAGGCCTTCAACGCGTATATACCGGACAAGATGTCGCACTACCCGATCAACCTGATCCGCGTGCCGAAAGACGGCAGCTGGGTGCGGATCTTCGGGTTGCTGAGCTCGAGGGAATTTCTGGAGGAGTACCAGCGGGTAGCCCCGCCCGCTATTTCGGGAGTCAAGCCATGACCCGGTACCGTGATGCGAAAGCCAAAGCCGCACTGTTACCGTTGGTCGTGGCGGCCGTCCTGGTGCTCCTCTGGGGTTCGGAGGGCCGGGCAGCGCCGGTCGGGCCGTCCGACCCGCCGCAGGCGGAGCTGATCCGGCTGGGCGAGCGGATGTACCGGGAAGGGATCCTTCCCTCGGGCGACCCGATGCCGGCCTTCATCCGGGGGGATGTGGAGGTCGACAGCAGCGCCTTTTCCTGCTCAAGCTGTCATCTGCGCGCCGGACTCGGCTCCTTCGAGGGTGGAGTCGTCACGCCGCCTACCACGGGAAAGAGGCTCTACCAACCGTACCGCCGCCCCCCCTCCCTGGACGACATACCGGACCGGGCCGGCCGCTACATCTATGCCAAGACCGTCGTGGAACGCCCTGCCTACAGCCGCGAAACCCTGGCGTCCGCCATGCGCTTCGGGGTCGATCCCGCCAACCAGCTCTTCAACGATGTGATGCCGCGTTATCCGCTGACCGACCGCGACATGACGATCCTGATCGACTACCTGGAGGCGCTCTCTTCCCAGCCGTCTCCCGGCGCCGCCAGTTTGGAATTCAGCTTTGCAACCATCGTTACCGACGATGTCAGCCCAGAGGATCGCGAGGCCCTGCTGGGTCCGCTGCAGAGCCTCATCGCCCAGAAAAATCAGCAGCTGGCGCTGTACAACGATTTCATCAAGTTCGGTTACACCCCGACCATCGAGATGAAGCACGCCTTTCGTAAGGCCTCCCTGGATCTCTGGGAATTGAAGGGTCCACCGCAGGGGTGGCCTGCGCAACTTGCGGCGTACTACGACAGAAAACCGGTTTTTGCAGTATTGGGGGGGATATCGAACGGCGACTGGCGACCCATCCATGATTTCTGCGAAGCCCGGCGCCTTCCCTGCCTGTTCCCGATCACCGATTTCCCGGTGGTCTCCGAGACCGGATGGTACACCCTTTATTTCAACAAAGGCTACTTTCAGGAGGGAGAGGCGGTGGCCCGCTATCTCAACCGCCTGGAGACGCTCCCCGCCGAGACATCCATGCTCCAGATCGTCCAGGATGCGCCGGAGGGGGAGGCATTGGCCGCCGGTTTCCAGAGAGCCTGGAGCGACCTGGAGCGCCCGGCGGTGACCACGGTGACCCTCAAGGGAAGCAGCCTCCTGGACCAGGAATCCCTCGGCAAACTATTGGCGCAGTACAAGCCCGGGGTGCTGCTTTTTTGGGCCGATGCCAGGATGCTCCCCAACCTGCCGGCGCTGATCGCTCAACTCCCCGCCCCGGGGATGGTTTTCCTCTCCTCGGGTTATCTGGGGAAGCAAAGTGCAGCGGTCCCGGAGCCGGTCCGGGACAGGGTGTACCTTAGCTACCCCTACCGGCTCACCCCTTTTGTCGGTTCCAGAGACGGCGGTTTTGACGCCAAAGTGCCGATCCTGGCGGGCGCCAGGGATTTCGGTGACCGCAGGATTGCCTCGCGCACCACCACGATGCTGAGACAGGCGACCCTGCGCGGGCTGAATCTGCTCTACGACAACCTGTACCGCGATCATCTGCTTGACGTCATGAGCATGCAGATGGACCTGACCGTCCGGGATTATGAGAGGTTCAGTTTCGGTCCGGGACAGCGCTATGCGTCAAAGGGATGCTATATCATCCAGCTGGGTCCCGGTGCCGATCCTCCCCTGCTGCCGAGAAGCGAATGGGTCGTGCATTGAAGAGGGATAACTTCGCGCCAGTGGAGGTGGTACTTTCGCAGGAGTGTCTGTTTTGATTATTCCGGATCCGGCTAACAGTTCGCCACAAAGAGCACAGAGTCCCAACAAGCCGAGCTTGTCATCTAACGATCATGCACCCTTTGCTGGATAGGTTCATTGGTACAAGGACTGGAGCATGTTGGGCCTATATGCTTTTTTGCGTTCGACAGCCAAGCACTGCCCTCCCGCAAGGTGTACGGATTTAATTTTAGCAGCCAAGACAAAGTTACCGGGTCTGGTATAGTGTCTGTTAATAAAAATCAGTTAACCTGACGGGAGGCCGTCCGCCGTAACCGAGGAGACAAAAAACACCGCTAACAAAGGAGAACAGCATGAAGAGACGGGAAGCTGGCAGTATCTCAATGGTAGTGATGACGGCAATGGTAGTGATGACGGCAATGTCGCTGGCAGGCGGTCTCGCCCTTGCCGCCGATGGCGCACCCATGACGCCGGAACTGGCCGCGAAGAGGGAGATGGTGCGCAAACAGGAAGAACAGCGGATCACACCGGAGAAACGCAAAGCTGCAGCGCAAGCGCTCAGAGCCGAGAGACTGAAGGTGCACAAGGCCAGGAAGGCCGCAGAAAACCCGACCACCGGCAGCAGCGACAGCAAATAAAGGCAGTAGTTGCCGTCCATATCGTTAAAAGGAGAGCAAATATGAACAGTCGAAGAACGATGCATTCGTTGAGATCTTGGCTGATGCTTGTCCTGCTGCTCTGCACCTGTACCGTCCCGCAGCTATCCGGAGCGGGAACGGTACCTCCCATCCCGACCGGACCCCTTGACGCCAACGGTAACCCGGCCACCCCCGACTATTACACCACGGCCAACTGGGCCAACAGTCCTCGGCTGGTTAAATTCGTCGACACCCTTCCGGGCCTTGGGAGCGCCAAGGCGAACAACCTGGGACAGTACCTCTCCGTCGCCAAGCCCGACGTAACCTCCTATCCCGGTACGGACTATTACGTAATCGAACTGGTGCAGTTCAAGGAGCGGATGCACTCCGACCTCCCCGCCCCGGGAACGCTTTTGCGCGGCTACCGTCAGGTGAACCGGGGCACCAACCTCTCACCCGGCACGCTCCCCAGCCAGAACAGGTGCGGCGCCGACCAGCACGCCTGCACCGCCGCCGACACGGCCCTAGGCACGGGGCTCACTCCGGATCCGGTCCGCTATCTGGGACCGACCATCGTCGCCGAAAGGGACCGCCCGGTGCGCATCAGGTTCACCAACAAGCTCCCGGTCGGCACGGCCGGCAACCTCTTCATCCCGGTCGACACCTCCGTCATGGGCGCCGGCACCGGGCCGGCCTATCCGGGCGCCGCCCGCGGCCAGGGCGCCCCTTGTGACAACACGGTGGAGCCCAACACCTGCGCCGGTTATGCCCAGAACCGCGCCGCCATTCACCTGCACGGCGGGCGCACCCCCTGGATCAGTGACGGCACCCCGCATCAGTGGATCACCCCCGTAGGGGAGATCACCCCCTTCACCAAGGGGGTGAGTCTGCAGAACGTCCCGGACATGCCGGATCCCGGCGACGGCTCGGCGACCTATTACTACACCAACCAGCAGAGCGCACGGTTGATGTTCTACCACGACCACGCCTTCGGCATCACCCGGCTGAACGTCTATGCCGGCGAGGCCGCCGGTTACCTGATCACCGACCGGTATGAGCAGGACCTGGTCGCCCGCGGCATCATTCCGCCCGACCAGATCCCCCTGATCATCCAGGACAAGACCTTTGTGGACGCCACCCCGACCCCCCATCCGGTTTCCGGCGTGACGACCCCCAAGGTCCGCATCACCGATCCGCTCTGGAACTGGGGGAGCGCCGCTCCGGTCAGCGGGGTCCGCCCCCCTGTTACCGGCGATCTCTGGCTGCCGCACGTCTATATGCCGGCCCAGACACTCGCCGCAGGATTTGGCGGGGTCAACCCGTTCGGTCGCTGGATGTACGGCCCCTGGTTCTACCCTCCCACCGCCGTCCCCAAGGGGCCGGTCGACAACCCCTATTACGATGCGGACTGCGGCAGTACCAATCCGGTGATCCTGGCCCAGTGCCAGACCCCGGGGCAGCCGACCAAGATCCCCGGGACCCCCAATACCTCCATGGGGATGGAGGCGTTCCAGGACTCCGCCATGGTTAACGGCACCGTGTTCCCCACTCTCACCGTCGATCCCCGGGCCTATCGCTTCCGCATCCTCAATGCCGCAAGCGACCGCTTCTGGAACCTCTCCTTCTACGAGGCGGACCCGGCCCAGGTGAGCCCCGATCCCAGGCTTGCTGCCGCCGGCCGCTCCGACAAGACCGAGGTGAGGATGCTGGCGGCATCGGCCGAGCTTGCCGAACATGACAACTGGCCGGCAGACTGGCCGGTTGACGGCCGGGACGGCGGCGTACCCGACCCCGCCCTCAGGGGGCCGAGCTTCCTGCAGATCGGCACCGAGGGGGGCTTTCTCCCCAAGCCGGTTCAGATCGACCCGCAGCCCATCACCTATAACATCGATCCGACCGCCTTCTGGGTCGGCACCGTCGACAAGATGGGGCTCGCCCTGGGACCGGCAGAGCGCGCCGACGTGATCGTAGATTTCAGCCAGTATGCGGGCAGGACCCTGATCCTCTACAACGACGCTCCGGCCGCCTGGCCGGCCAGGGTCTCCGGTTACGATTATTTCACCGGCGCCGAGGACCAGCGGGAATCCGGCGGCTACGGCACCGGCGGCACCTTCAACCGGGAACTGGGGGTCTGGGAAAACGGCACCGGGCCCCTGGTGGGCTACGCCCCGAACACCCGCACTGTGATGCAGGTGATCGTACGGCCGACGGCCGGAACGGATCCCGCCTACAGCTTCAGCCGGCAGAACCTGGAAAGGGAATTCAGCCCCGAGGCGCCGGTAACCGCGGTCAACCCGGCCCCGGCCAAGACCCTCTTCGAGCGGGCGCAAGAGCCGATCATCGTCGGTCAGCCCGCGTACAAGGATGCCTATCCCGACTCGTACTTCCCGCCCAACTTCCCGTGGGAGGGGATCTCGCAGATCAACGATGAGTCCCTCAATTTCGTGACCCTGGCCGGTGAACGGGTGGTGGCCCCCATGGAGCCCAAGGGGATTCACGACGAGATGGGCGCCTCCTTCGATCCGGTCTACGGCCGCATGAGCGGCAACCTGGCCATGCAGCTGCCCAACCCCTCGACGCTCAACGCGCTGCTCGTGCTGTACGGTTTCTCCGATCTTCCTACCGAGACCGTCAACAACTCGACCCAGCTCCAGGTTTCAGTGGTCCCCGGCACGACAGATCTGGCCGACGGCACCCAGATCTGGAAGATCTCACATAACGGGGTCGATACCCACCCGATACACTTCCACATCTTCGACGTGCAACTGGTGAACCGGGTCGGCTGGGACGGACAGACCCTGCTGCCGGAACCGAACGAACTCGGCTGGAAGGACACCGTCAAGATCAGTCCGCTGATGGACACCATCGTCGCCGTGCGGCCGCGCGCCCCTGCGCTCCCCTTCGGAATTCCCAACAGTCTGCGTCCGCTCAACCCGGCCATACCGCTCGATTCCACCATGGGTTTCAACAGCGTAGACTGGCAGACCGGGGAGGCACGCCGCGAGCCGGTCACCAACATCCTCTACGATTTCGGCTGGGAGTACGTCTGGCACTGCCACATCCTGAGCCATGAAGAGATGGACATGATGCGCCCGGTCGTCGTGAAGGTCGAGTCGGCGACTCCTCCGGCTTTTACCGCCAAGGCGACGCCCAGTGCCGGCAATATCGTGGTGACCTGGAACGATCCGACGCCGGTCAGCTACACGGCGTACGCAAGCTTCGGCAATCCGGCCAACGAGGTCGGCTTCAACGTTTACCGCTCCAGCGACGGCACCACCTTCACCAAGCTGAACGCAGCCAACCTGCGAGCAAACAGAGCGACCTATACCGATACCACTGCAGCCGCCGGCATCGCCTACAGCTACAAGGTCGAGGCGTTCAACGCCAAGGGCTCCACCTTCTCATCCGTGGCAAGCCCGCTCACGGTCAGCGTCGCCGCAACCAATGGACCGGCATTCACCGCGCCGGCGACTGTCAATCTGCGAGCTACCGTCGCATCCCTGCCTGCCGGGCTGACGGTATCCCAGGTTGCCTTCTACAACGGCACGACACAGATAGGTCTTGCCGCGGCACCGGGAGCGATCTCCACCTTCAGCTGGACGAACGTCCCTGCAGGCAGCTATTCCGTCAGCGCCAGAGTTACCGACAGCCTCGGCGGAGTCACCGCTTCCGCACCGATAACCGTCACCGTAGCCGGATCGCTCACGGCCAACTTCAGCGTCACCGGTTCGGCTGCCGGGGCCGACATCGGCTTCTGCGAGACCGTAACCTTCACCAGCAGCTTCACCGGCGTAGCTACCGGCTTCAGCTGGCTGATCAATGGTACCAACTATCTCACGAGCACGGTTAACACCACGCTTCCCATCGGCACCTATCCGGTCGCACTGACCGTGATCAACAACGTCACCGGCGAAACAGCCCAGGTCACCAAAAACGTGACCATCGTCAACCACATCCCGACAGCGATACCAGGCGGTCCGTACACCGTCAGGCCTGGCGAAAACCTTACCCTGAACGGCTCAGGAACCGATACGCAGGATGCCTGCAACGTGACGGCTCTGAGCTATGCCTGGAACGTGGACAACAGGGGCGACTATGACCTGTTCACGGCCAATCCGGCCCTTTCCTACAACGTCCTTAGGACTGTGCTTGGGATCGGAATCCATACCATGACCTTCAGGGTGACGGATTCCAATGGAGGCATCGGGACGGCTACGACCACGGTGGCGGTGCTTGATGTCCTGGCACCGGCATCAATTACCGTACCGGCAACCAGTTCAACGGGCAATTTCACGGTATCCTGGGCGGCTTCGGCAACGGCGGGGGTGACGTATACCCTTGAGGAATCGACGACCTCCGGGTTTAACGCAGGCACCATAACCGTCGTTACTTCAGGGTTATCGGCTACTTCAGTGGCAATTTCCGGCAAGACAAGCGGGACCTACTACTACCGGGTAAAGGCAGTCAAGGCGCTGGTGGGGGATAGTGCGTGGATATCAGACTCCTGCACGGTAACCCTTCCTGTTGCCAGCGTTACCTTTACCGGCACGCCAGCGTCTCCACAACTTGTGGGAACTGTAGTGAATTTCAACGTAACGATCACCGGTGGTGGACCTGCGGTGGAATACCAGCTTTGGGTCTATCCCAAAGACGCTGTAACGCCGACCTGGCGACTGGTACGCGACTGGCAGCAAAGCACCACCTTGGTATGGGATACCAGTCAGGCATCCGGAGTCGGCAGGTACGATATCCAGGTGCGGGCCCGCAATGTCGGATTGACTGTCCCTTACCAAGCGCGGCGGTATGGCGTGATATACATGCTCACCAGCAGCTCTCCGGTTTCATCAGTGACATTTACTACAACAGCGACCAGCCCGAAACAAGTAGGCACCTTGGTTGATTTCAATGCTACGCCTACCGGGGGGGGAGCAGCCATCGAGTACCAGCTCATGGTTTATGACTACAGTGCCGTAAACCCGACGTGGCGTGTGATGCGGGATTGGCAGCAAAATGCCACACTGAGATGGGATACCAATTTGGCATCTGGTGCGGGACAATACAGCATCCAAGTGAGAGCCCGCAATGTCGGATCACCTGTAGCTTACGAAGCGCGGTCGAGTATGGCATATATACTGACCAGCAGTGCTCCTGTTTCAGCAGTGGCGTTTTCCGCAACACCGGCAAGTCCGGAACCGGTAGGTGCGCTGGTTGATTTCAACGCAACGCCTACGGGTGGCGGAGCAGCCATCGAGTACCAGCTCATGGTTTATGACTACAGCGCTATAACCCCCACCTGGCGCCTAGTACGCGATTGGCAGCAAAATGGGGTCTTGAGGTGGGATACCAGTCAGGCATCCGGAATAGGGGAGTATGGTATTCAGGTCCGGGCACGATCGGTAGGATCCGGAGCAACGTATGAAGCACGAGCGTCGGCCAGGTATATCTTGAATTGATTTGTGAAGAAAGCATGGCGTGAATGAAATTAAGCCCCGCTTCGATTGAAGTGGGGCTTTTCTCGTTTGCACGCGGTAGCGGGCAAACCGGGCACTTGGAAAGAAACCGCATTCCGATCAAGGGAAGGGAATCCGAATCTAAAGCAGGTTGCCGGCAACGGGAGTCTGGTGTACGCGGCCGTTAAAGCTACTGCCCGTGACATCCCCTGCACATCTCTATTTCATCACCACAACGATGACCCTCCCGAAGTTGTTGTAATAACGGCATGTTCCACATCTCCAGAATGGAATTTCCGTTGATGTTACCCAGAAGCGCGTTAGGACTGTCTCGTAGCAAACACATGTCTCCGCACAAAGGTACATCTCCGTTCCAAAAAACGTTCAGTAGAAACCCGGGCTTGATACAGATCGGGGTCGCACGCGTTTTACTCTGCAAGGGAACATAGACTTCTGTCTGGGTATCGAAACACTGCAGCTGTTTAACGTACTCCCTGGTCACCGTATCTCCATACTTTCTCCAGAAATTGACCAACTGAGCCTCCGAAGATCTTTCAGAAGGATGGAGCATTAACCGCACATTTATTAGAATTTTTTTGCCAGAGTGTTGCTTCTCAGCTTGAAGCATTTCCAAGTTTCGTATCAGTCGTGCAAAATCACCTCCGCATCTTCCTTTCTGGTAACTCTCTGGACTGTTCCCTTCAACAGATACGTGAAGCATATCAACTGAATTAAGCAAAGCTGAGACGGTTTCGCTTGAATTCCATTGCCCGTTCGACACCAAAGAGATGAATCTCGTTGATGCAGCAAGCTTGGGCAGAAGAGAGCCGAATTCGGGGTGAAGGCTCGGTTCACCGTTGCCACATATATGAATACGGGGAACGCGGATTTTCCGTAACTCGCTCAACAGACTTGAGCAGGTACCTTCGTCCATGTATCCACCTGGTCGTAACCCGAGGTGATTGGGGCAGTATCCGCATTGGATGTTGCAGTTGTTGGTGAGTTCCAGCGACACTTGGGCCGGAAATTTACGTTCCGGCAACATCTGACCGACCATAGTGCCGGCCACGATGTCCGATAAAGGCATCCCCTTCGACACTCGATGCAAGAACATCCTGGCATAAGCCGGAAATCTGGAAGCAATTCTAGCAATTCTATTGCTGTTATCATGATACAGAGTTTCTCCTGATCCATCTCCGCTCACAACTGGACTGAGCCAACGAGTCTTCATGTCATCTTCCTTTCAAAACAGATATGGATTAGTGGAAAAACATTAACACATTAACATCAAATGTGCAAAAAAAGATAGGGAAATTGCGCGGGTAAGCAGGCCCGGGCGGACATCCAGCCTACTGATTACCAGCTATTTGCGCACCTGGTGCAACCATGAGAGCGCGGACACATTAACCGGTGACATGTGATGATGCCGGGTCAACCAGCGCCAATTCGACCTGATCCATTCCGGCTCATTTCTCGGCGTCCTGAATGGGAGAGCTAGTGTAATGGAGAACTTGGCTGAGTTTCTGCAGTCTCGCTATCTTCGTTTGGCTCCAGGATGGTGCCGTGTTGGATTCGCTTAATCTTAAAATTCTTGACCAAACTCCAACTGCACGTTATTTTCAGGGTTTAAATATCAGCGAGCAGGGTCCCGTTGGGCCGGTTAGATTATTTGCTGTGATCAACGTCGCCTATATCAGGTCAGATCGGCGATTCGCCATAAACCAGATTTAGCCACAGATTCTGCTGATGAATCCATAAAAAGGTCCCGTTCACCATGTCGTTATCCATTCGTAAGCTGCTCCTCCATGCATTGATCATCACTACTACATTTTCCATCGTCTGGGGCGAAGGCGCTGCCCCGGCGGGTTTCGGTGGCGCCCCGGCGGCCTTGGGGATCTCCGGAGCTCCGGTTGCCGTCAATGCTCCGGCCCCCGTGGCTATCGGAACTCCTGCTCCTCTGGCTACCTCCGGCACCTCGGCGCTTTCTCCGTCGACACCGGGCATGGCCGGCACTGCCGCCATGACCGCTCCTCAAGCCGGGCCCTCGCCCGGCGGTGAAAAGGGGGCTTCCTTTGCTGCCGGGGGAGCGACCCCACCGGGTACGGAGAGCAAGAAAGGGGAGCCAGTCAGGGAAGGATCTGCCGAGGACGAGGCGGCAAAGGGAGCCGAAGTCGCGGAAGCGTCGCCCATCGAGAAGTCGATGTCGGCCGACGACAGCACCGATACCGTGCGTGTCCAGCCGTTTCGCGTCGGCAGGCTGACTCAGTTCGGATACAGCTTCTTCCGCCCGGATGCACAGGGGTTTGCCTCCCTGACCGACGTCCCGGTGGGACCCGATTATGTACTCGGCTCCGGGGATCGCGTCACCGTAACCCTTTGGGGTAGCGTAGATGGCTCCTTTGAACTTGAAGTCAACCGCAGCGGAGAGATCGTGCTCCCCAGGGTCGGCGCCGTCAAGGTGGCCGGCGTCAGCTTCGGCCAATTGCCGAGACTCCTGAACGGTCAGCTCTCCAAGGTATTCACCAACTTTCATCTCAACGTCTCGATGGGGAAGTTGCGAATGATCAAGGTGTACCTGGTGGGCGAGGTCAAGTCGCCGGGTGACTACAACATCTCCTCGCTCTCCACCTTGATCAATGCCCTCTCTGCTGCCGGCGGCCCGACCCGCAACGGCAGCCTGCGTTCCATCGTCATCAAGCGCGACGGCAAGGTGGTCGATAGCGTAGATCTATACGACTTCTTCCTCAAGGGTGACAAGAGCCGGGATATCCGCCTTCAGGCCGGAGACACCATATTCGTCCCCAGTATCGGCCCGGTGGTCGGCATTGCCGGCAACGTCCGACGGCCTGCCATCTACGAGCTGAAGCATGAAAAATCCCTCAAGGATCTGCTCGCCCTGGCCGACGGCATCGTGTCGACCGGTTACCTGCAGCGGCTGCAGATCTCACGGATCGAGGCCCACGACAAAAAGGTAGTCACCGATGTCAGCCTTGACTCCAAGAGCTCAGACAAGAGCCTGGACGAGCTGACCGCCTCCATCCCGATCAAGGACATGGACCTGGTCAAGATATTCCCGATCGACTTCACCGTGCGGGACCAGGCAAGGCTTGACGGCTACGTCCTGCGCCCCGGGTTTTACACCTTGAAGAGCGGGATGCGTGTCAAGGACCTGATCGGTACCGACAACCTGCTTCCGGAGTATTTCCCCGACACCCTCGAGATCACCCGCCTCGTCCCCCCAGATTTCCATCCCGAAAAGCTGTACGTGAATCTCGAACGGGCCATGCTGGGGCACGAAGAAGACAACATACTGCTCACCGAATTCGATTCGGTCCGCGTCTACTCCCGCTTCGAAATGGAGGAGATGCCGGTGGTGACCATCTCCGGGGAGGTGCTCCGCCCCGGCAGCTACCGGCTCAACAAGAACGAGCGGGTCGCAGATCTTGTTAAGGAGGGGGGCAACCTGAAGCGGCAGGGGTATGCCAAAAAAGTGGAGATCAGGCGACTTCGCTACGGCAAAGACCGAATCGTACCATATTCCGTTTACGTCGATCTGGAGGAAGCCTTCAAGGGTAACCCCGCCCAGAACGTGTTGCTTGAACCGTTCGACGAGGTGGTAGTCAAAAAATGGGATCAGGACAACGCACGTGTAGTCAGGATCAACGGCGAAGTGCACCGGCCCGGCGAATATCGTCTGGTGGACGGGATGACCATCGCCGACCTGATCCACGAGGCCGGAAACATCAAAAGGACCGCCTATCTGCAAAACGCGGAGATCGTCCGCCTTAAGGTCACAGGTAGCAGTGTCACTTCCTATCCCATTACGGTTTCCCTTGATGACGCGCTGAGGGGAGATCCCCAGGCCAATGTGCAACTCCAGGGCCATGACGAGGTGATGGTCCGCAGGCTTCCCGAGTGGATGGATGAGACGGACCGCTACGTCATCCTGAAGGGGGAGGTGCAGTTTCCGGGCACCTATCCCATATTCAAGGGTGAAAAGCTCAGCTCCGTACTGCGCCGGGCCGGCGGCTACACCAACAAGGCCTACCTCAAAGGCGGCAAGTTTACCAGGAGAAGCGTCCGGGACCTTCAGCAGAGGCGTATGGACGATGTGATAGCCAGGACGGAGCAGGACCTTGGCCGCAAGCAGCAGGAAATGGCATCTGTGGCCAGCTCGAAGGATGAACTGGAGGCGACGCGGGCAACCGTCGAAGGGATGAGGGCGAGTCTAGAGAAGCTGAAGGCGGCCAAGGCGGAGGGGCGGATCTCGATCAAACTCGCTGCCGTCGAGGAATTGGTGAGATCCCCCTACGACCTGGAACTCCAGGGAGGGGACGCACTGGAGATCCCCCAGTCGACTAACTCCGTCCTGGTCTTCGGTGAAGTCTACAACCCGACCACAGTGGTCCACATTCCCGGAGAGAACCTCGGGTTCTACCTGAAGAAGGCAGGCGGAGCAACCGTCAATGGCGAGGAGGACGAAATGTACGTCATCCGGGCCGACGGCACGGTTGAGAGCCGCAAGCAAAGGGTAAGCTTCCTCTTCTACGACGGTTTCGAGAGGATGGGCCTCGATCCGGGTGACACCCTCGTGGTACCGCAGGTGATCGAGAAGGTCGCCTGGATGCGCGAACTGAAGGACATCGCCTTTATCATCGGTCAGACGGCCCTGGCGGCCGGGGTGCTCGTCGCTGCGGGGCTATAAAACCGAAGGCAAAAATAGGTTCAAGGTTCAAGGTTCTTAGAACCGGTTCAAAGTTCAAGGTTCAACGTTAAAACCTTGAACCTTGAACCTTGAACCTTGGTTTAGGAGGGATATGAAAATTGAGTCTTTTGAACAGATAGAGTCTTGGAAGGAGGCTCGGAAATTGGTGCAAAATGTATATGCCATTTCCAGGGATCGCCGGGACTTTGGCTTCAAGGATCAGATTCAAAGAGCTTCTATATCTGTTATGTCTAATATTGCCGAGGGTTTCGACCGCGGAAGTAACAAGGAGTTCATCCAGTTTCTGGTCATTGCCAGAGGATCGGTATCCGAAGTGAAAAGCCTTGCATATGCAGGCTTGGATGTAGGATACTTCACACCGGTGCTGTTCGAAACGACTGTTAAGAACTGCACAGAATTGAGCAGCATGATCAATGGCTTCATAAGATATCTGAAAAACTCCGATCGAAAGTGCTGAAAACCTTGAAAACGGTTCAAAGTTCAAAGTTCTAGGTTCACTGAAAACGGTTCAAAGTTCAAAGTTCTAGGTTCAAAGTTAAATCCAGAACCGTTTTTAACCTTGAACCTTGAACCATCTTTTAGACCTTGAACCGTCTTTTTTGGAGGCATATATGGACGAGAAAGACAGACAGTTTATCGAAGGGATATTTCTAAGGCAGGGTGAGCAATTCAAGCAGCAGCTTGAGGCCACATCCGAACGGTTCACGCAGCAGCTTGATGCCAGATCCGAGCAACTCACGAGGCAGCTTGAGGCCACATCCGAGCGGTTCACGAGGCAGCTTGAGGCCACATCCGAGCGGTTCACGCAGCAGCTTGCCGCTGCTACCGAAGATTTCAAACATCACGTCAGCGTTGTAGCCGACAATTTTGATGACAAGATAGGCCTTCTTGCCGAAGGCCAGCAGATGCTTGCCGAGCGCATGGATCGGATGGAAGAGCGGCTTGACAATAGAATCGACCAGGTTGAAAAGAGGCTGGGCCAGGTCGAAGCGAATCTGACAAAGAAAATCGACTCAGTCGCCGCCGACCTTTCCGCCCACCGGGCAGACACCGAGGCGCATCACGGTGTTTACCGAGTAAAGGAAAGTTGAGAGGAGAGAATCAGTTCAAAGTTCAAAGTTCTAGGTTCAAAGCTGACCCTTGACCTTGAACGTTGAATTCGTATAGAGAGGTAATGTATGGACGAGAAAGATTTTCAGCGGATTGCGCAGATGGTGGCTGAGGTCATTGACACCAAACTGGAACAGGTGAATGCCAGGTTTGATCAGGTCGACGCCAGGTTTGATCAGGTCGACGCCAGGTTCGAGCAGGTCGATGCCAAGTTTGAGCAGTTCAAGGCTGATGTTATCTATGAATTCGATCATCGATTGACGCTGCACAACGAAATTCATCACAAGGGGATAGCTGTTATCGCTGAAGGCCACCAGATGCTATCAGAGAAACTGGAACGGGTTGAGGTGAGGATTGATCATCTTGAATCGGAGCTAAGTAAAAAAATCGATCGAATTGCCGCTGATGTGGCTGCC
Organism: Geobacter sp.; assembly: GCA_003499925.1. Taxonomy (GTDB): domain Bacteria; phylum Desulfobacterota; class Desulfuromonadia; order Geobacterales; family Geobacteraceae; genus Geomonas. The sequence goes on along the minus strand of DNRQ01000079.1, from coordinate 36,850 downwards.
CACCGGGCCGATACCGAGGCGCATCATGGGATATATCGGGTGAAGGAAAGCTGAACAAACTAACGCTTTGAACTGTCTTTAAACCTTGAACTTGGGAGAGTGGTATGGCGCACAACCGCACCGTGTCGGTGATCGGTCTCGGGTATGTAGGATTGCCGGTGGCAGTGGCTTTTGGCAAACATAAACGAACTGTCGGCTTTGATATCAACGCCGTACGCATTGCAGAGCTGAAAGCCGGTCAGGAACGCACCGGAGAGGTGACGCCGGAGGAGCTGCGCTCAGCCGATATCCTTTTCACCGATTCTCTCGATGAGCTTCGACTGGCCGATTTCCACATCGTCGCCGTGCCGACCCCGGTGGACGACGCCAAGCAGCCCGATCTGACCCCGATGCTGAGGGCGTCGGAGACGGTGGGGAAGGCGCTTAAACGGGGAGATATCGTGGTGTACGAATCCACCGTCTACCCGGGGGTTACCGAGGATGAATGCGTGCCGGTGTTGGAAAGGGTTTCCGGTCTTCTCTGCGGCAAGGATTTTACCGTCGGCTACAGCCCGGAGCGGATCAACCCGGGCGACAAGGAGCATACCTTCACCAAGATCATGAAGGTGGTCTCCGGCCAGGACGCCGCTACCCTCGACATCGTTGCCAGGGTCTATGAATCGGTGGTGACTGCCGGTGTGCATCGCGCCGCCAGCATCAAGGTGGCCGAGGCGGCCAAGGTTATCGAGAACACCCAGCGTGACCTGAACATCGCGCTCATGAATGAGTTGGCTCTTATTTTCGACCGCATGGGGATCGACACCAATGAAGTGCTGGAGGCTGCGGGCACCAAATGGAATTTCCTGAAATTCAGTCCGGGACTGGTCGGAGGGCACTGCATCGGAGTCGACCCGTACTACCTGACGCACAAGGCGGAGAAGATCGGCTACATCCCGCAGGTAATCCTGGCCGGGCGGCGGATCAACGACGGCATGGGTAAATTCATTGCCCAGCGCACGGTAAAAGAGATGATCCACGCAGGTCACAGCATCCTCGGTTCAACGGTTACCGTTTTGGGGCTCACCTTCAAGGAGGATTGCCCCGACCTGCGCAATTCCAAAGTCGTTGACATCATAGCCGAGCTGAAGGATTACGGGCTGAATGTCCAGGTACACGACCCGCTGGCCGATGCTTCCGAAGCGGCTCATGAATACTCCATCGCGCTTACCCCGTTTGAAGAGCTCAAACCCGCCGCAGCCGTCGTCGTTGCCGTTTCTCATCGCTCATACCGGGATCTTTCGACCGATCAGCTGAAGCAGCTAATGGGAGAGAGTCCGGTTTTGGCGGATGTCAAGGGGATCTACCATGCGCCGGCGCTGGCCGGTGCAGGTATCCGCGTCTGGCGGCTGTGACAGCTGCGCCCAAATTACTGGCGCGGCCATTGGGATGTCTTGAATTTGGCTCCATCAGAGGGTACTTACATGCAAAAAATGATGGCGCGACTGGAGAAGGTCGGGCAGATGTCTAGGGACGAGGCAACCTTCCCGAACTGACAGAAAAGCAGCTGCAGCGGTTGCAGCTATTAAGTCGAGGAGTGAAATGCAGCGGGGAGTGATCTACTGCTAGATGTGAATGTCGTTTGTTGACCTGCTTGCCGGTCGTCAAGTTTTTGCGCAACATGCCGCCGATGCTCTGGGTCGCCGCTATTGCAGCGGATACCACATATGGCCTTGAACATTGAACCTTCACTTCCACACATAGAGAGAACTGAAATTTGAATATGCCGCCTATTGTAAACATCGACGAACCAAGTTCCAGTACGGATATGGTGGCAAACCAGAAGCCGTCGTCTGGTGACGAAATTAACCCGCTTGAACTTCTCCTGGTCTTGGCCAAGCACTGGAAGATGCTCATTGTGGTACCCTTTTTTGTGGCCGTTACTACCGCCATTTGCACCCTGTTCATGCCAAATATCTACACAGCTAAGACAATGATCCTTCCGGGAGATGACAATAGCGGAGGAATGATGGGTGCTATGATGGCCCAGATGGGTAGCTTGGCTGGTCTGGCAGGCGGTTTAGGCGGAGGGAACTCCAAGGCAGACCTGTACGTCACCATGCTCAAAAGTGAAACGCTGAAAGATCCGATCATTAATCGGTATAAACTGATGGAGCTTTACGAAGCTAAATTCCGCGCCAATGCCTATGCCAAACTGTCTGACAATTCGGCCATCAGTGTAAGCAAAAAAGACGGGGTAATCACCATCTCGGTGGATAATAAAGATCCAAAACTTGCTGCGGCCATTGCCAATACCTATGTTGATGAGTTGGGCATTATGGCGGCAAAGCTTAGTATGACCGGTGCAGGAAAGAACCGGGTCTTCCTGGAAGAGCGTCTTGCAAAGGCCAATGTCGAACTGGCGGCAGCGGAGGATACGCTTAAGTCTTTCCAGAACAGAAATAAGGCGGTGTCTGTCACCGATCAGGCCAGGGCAACGCTCGAAGGAGTGGCACAACTACGGGCTCAACTTGTTGCTCAGGAAGTACAGTTGGCTACCCTGAAGCAGCAGTTCGCCGCCGAGAGCCAGGAGGTCAAGTCGACAAAGGCAACAATCGCCAACCTGCGCCTTCACATCGCCCGGCTGGAAGGAAGCGGCGTTGAGGGATCCATGCCAGGCGTCGGATCCATGCCTCAGTTGGGGCAGGAATACCTGCGATTAATGCGAGAGTTTAAAATCCAGGAAACCTTGGTGGAATTGCTGACCAAACAGTATGAGATGACCAAGCTGAACGAGGCCAAGGATATGGCGCCGTTTCAGGTGTTGCAGCAGGCCAGGGTGCCGGAACTGAAAAGCAGCCCCAAAAGGGGTATGTTGACTCTCACGTCCGCCGTTGTCAGTGGCATTTTTATGGTCGTTGTGACTTTCCTGCGCGAATTCATTACGCGTATGAACGATGAGGATCGAAAGAGGTGGCAGGAGTTGCAAAGACTGCTGCCTATTCTGCGCCGCATCAGGAGTCTCGAATAGGAATGGTTACCTTCCCAAAAGGCCTGAGAGTCGCACGAAAACAGCGTATGAGTTGAGGGACCTTGATTTTGCAAGTACAAAATAAAATTATTGTGGAAAAATATATTAACCGGTCCGTTGTATGAAGCGAGACTATTTAATTACCCTGTTGTCAACTCAAATATTGATGTTGGTCAATCTTGTATCTTTTAAGCTTGTAACTCTATTCCTTGGTGAACACGGTTTTGCCCTGTACAATATTGGACGTAGAACTATATCCGTATTGTACCCATTAATGATGATGGGAATCGGTATTAGCCTTGTTCGCAATATAGCAATGACTTCAATCGAGGAGCATCATAAGAGACACCAGATATTGTTTAATGCCGTAATTCCAATACTCTTTGTTGCCTTATTTGCCATTGCGACAGTTTTTTTTATTCCCTCTGTTGTAGCCACCCTGCTACTGGGGGACGGATCTTTAGAACTGCTAGTATTATCAATTTTTATATATGTTCTTGGTCTTTCACTCTGTGGGCTGCTGCAGTCTTTTTTTCGAGGTAGAATGCAGTTTGTCAAGACAAACCTATTGGGGTTGTTCAGTGGCGGGCTGATTCCGATGTCCTGTATTCTGCTATTCCGTACAAAAATTGAGCATGTGTACTTTGCAGCCGGTTTTACTATGATTTCGGTTTTCGTAGTAATGTACCTGAGTGCCCTTGATAATGCAAAGATTCGCGGTCTTTATGATGCTAGTGTGTTGAGGACTCACTTGGTCTACGGTTTGCCCAGAACGCCCGGGGATATCAGCTTTTACATGTTATTGATGGTTCCCTCATGGTGGGCAACTCATAGCTATGGTTTGGAAGTCGGTGGCAGAGTCGCTTTTGCGTGTACCATTCTGAATTTATTCGCCAGTGCGATATCCCCCATAAGTTTCATTCTACTTCCAAAGGCTTCGGCTATGTTTAAGAATGGCAAGCAGGCTGAGCTTAAAAAGTTGATGATTAAACTGATTATGCTATCAGCAACTGTCTCAGTAGTTGGCATTATTATCATACAATTAAGCATAGGCACCGTTATCGAATTTTGTTTAGGTAAAGAATATATGGGAGCCGTCGATCTAATACGAATAGTCGCAATTGGAACCCTCCCTTATTCACTATTCATTTGTCTCAGGAGCATCGTTGATGCCGAATCCACTAAGCCGATCAACTCCATAATTTGCATGATATCGCTAGGATTTATGTTGTCCTGGGATTATTTGATGCAGGTATTATATAATGACTCCATCCTGCTTGTTGTTGGATTGGTAATCAGCCTGTATATTGTAGCAATCCTGTCCATTATAGTTTCACTTAATGCTCTCAAAAATAAACCAAGTGTTTGCACCTAATATGTATAAAAATATTAGCTATATAGCAGCCCTGCTGTCATATCTCTTGATATGTTTTTATTTTATTAGGAGCTCGTCAAGACGAGAAGGCGTTGTTTCTACTGCGCTTATGTTCGTGATCGCATCTTCGCTATACTATATAGCGATTCCAGTCGAGATGTACCTTATGAAGGCGGACGACTATTCTGCGGCTGGAATGTATGTGGAATTGGTTGATAATAGCAAGTTGTACCTTATAATTAACGGCACTCTGTCTATTGCGTCATTTCTTGTCGGATATCGGTTGTCCGGATTCAGATTGAACCCGGAGTCGGACTTTGTTCTGAGAGAACGGAGCAGCGTAAATGGTTTTTCATCTTTTGAGGTTTCAGTTCACACAATAATTTTCTTATCCGCATTGATATTGTTAACCTTCTTCAGATCCGAGTTGTCCACATCGATGTCTGGTTATGAATCAAACTATGGTAATATATATAGCAACCCTTCTTATAGCTACCTTATCTATGTATTCACCGTATCATTGTCTGTAGCTGCATTCCTGAAGTTATGTGTCTATAATAAGATTTTAGATGGCGTAATTATGATATGCATCGGTGTGTCATTGGGGATATTGACGTCTGATAAAAATCCGATGTTGATCTCCTTGTTGCCCTTGGCTGCCAAATTAAGTTCTTTTCAAGCAAAAAGTAAATACAGTACTATATTTTCTCTTATTTCAATCGTTATCGGCATTACGGTTACGTTGGTTTTGATACCTGCGTTTTCCCTTTATAGAGCAGGTTTAAACCTTTTCAGTCTTGATATTTTTGATCACTACTATTTTTCTTTCACAAGAATAGATCCTTCCGGACCTTTTATCAGTCTGTCCGAGACGCTTAATAAGCAACCGCCCCTGTCGCTGGGAGTGCAGTATCTTAAAAATATTTCCATCATAATCCCCAAATCTTTATGGCCCAGCCGCCCGATCGATTTGGGCGAACAATTCGCCAGGGATTTCATGCAACAGTGGGCTCCGGGTCGTGGCTTCGGGTATTCACTGATGGCAGAGGGGTTAGTGAATTTCGGGCGCTATTTTTGTTTCCTGCATTACATCATTGTCGGTTTGTTTTGGGGGTTATGTTGGCGCTGCATTGCCGGTGTCTTAAAAAACCAACTTTATGTTAATGCTGTCTACCGGACTCTAGGATTTTATATTATAATTCTCATGCACAGAAGTTCAAGCTTGTCGACAATAAAAACCATGCTTCATTTTTTCGTGCCTCTTTTTGTCGTAATTGCCCTGATTAGAATGGTTAAGCCGATCCTTAGAACAGTTTTGTCAGCCAAAAAGCCGCAGCACGCAATATGAGTATCAGGAAACAACCTTTATGAAAATATTATGGACACACAATTTTGACCCAAATGTTAAAAATAGCGGATCCTTTATGCATATTCTTGCACAGGGTATGCGTGATCTTGGCGTCGAATTGGATCTTTGTTACCTAGGTAATCTCCGCTCCGTCAGTAATATTTTTCGTGCTTATTGTCATATTAAAAAATATGCCGTTGGTTTTGATGTAGTTCATTCCCAATTCGGTTCTGCTTGTGCCATGGCCACATCTGGTGCTGAAAATGTGCCTAAAGTACTGTCACTGCGCGGATCAGATTGGTATAGATTTAAAGAGCATCTTGGATTTCACTCTATCCATGGTCTTATGGCTTCAGTGATGACTCGACTGGTTGTCACAAAATATAATGCAGTTGTCACCATGTCCCATCGCATGTCTAGCGACATTTTGACTGAGTATCCGGATCTTGCGGTCTCAATAATTCCGAGCCCGGTAAATTTGAACCATTTTCAACCGGTCATTAGGGATGTCGCTCGGGCAAAACTCGGATTCCCAGGAAATACTGAGAAATGGGTTCTTTTTACCACCATGTCGACGAGTAATCCGATCAAGCGTGTTGCCTTAGCCCAGGAGGCTGTGAAGTTGGCTAATGAGCAGATGGGAGACGTAAAGTTGCGTGTAGCGACTGGAATTGATCATTCCGATATGCCTCTATTTGTTAGCGCCTGTGATTTGGCACTTTGTACTTCTGTGCATGAAGGATGGCCGAACTGTATAAAAGAAGCTCTTGCCTGTAACTTGCCTTTTGTTGCAACAGACGTTAGTGATTTATCCATGATCGCAGCTAAAAGCCCATCCTGTCGCACCTGTCTTCCCGATCCGGCTATCTTGGCTGATAATATTTGTGACGTACTGTCGACACCGAGTCCTGAAAATCTTCGACGGCATGTCGCTGAGATGGATATCCCCATAATAAGTCAAAAACTGCTTAGCTTGTACGATAACATTATCTCCTCCAAATAAGTTGCTCAGGAGTGGCCTGCTCTATGATTTACCCGATTGTAAATATCTTAAGGAAGTCGCAAGCAATAATTCTTAACCCATATGTTCTCTGCTCATATATTACAACATTAGTAGTGCTTACTGGATTTTTGGGTTTTGCCCCCTTTACTGATTGTCATGTTCATGCTGCAGTAATCGATCAGCGTACCACGGGCAAATCAATTATTAATGTAAAGGATGCCGGTGCCGTTGGCAATGGAGTATCTGATGATACAACCGCGGTCTTGAAAGCTCTGGCTAGCATTACCCCGACTAATAACACGATCTATTTCCCAGAAGGTACTTATAAGATAACTAAATCTGTAAGGTTACCCTCGAACGTGCGACTTCAAGGGTCCGGCCCCGGATCTCGTCTCGTGATGGGAAAATCATTAAGAAACGGGATTTTCTCTGCATTAGATCAATCAAATATCACTATTTCAGGCCTCTCTTTTGAAGGGACCGGCGTAGAGCTGAAGAAGAATACCACCGAACGGCTTCTTTTCTTTAACAAGTGTTCTCTGGTCAAGATAAATGATTGTGAAGCAGTTAATACCATTATTGCCTTCCAAGGACAAAGTTGCGTCGGCATGTCCGTTACATCCTGTTATGTTCATGATATCAAGCACAGGATTGATTATTCACAAGGATATGGATTACTTTTTAATCTTTCCTGTAATGATATAGTGGTAAGTAAGAACAGGTTTTACAAAATAGGCCGACATGCTATATACGTTAGCAGTGGTACTTCAAACACTAAAATTACCGATAATGTGGTAGATGGATGTGAATCAAGTGCCATTTCAGTTTATAGCAAGTCTCATCAAGCTGTAGTTGACAACATTTTGATTGCTAGAAACGACATTAAAAATGTTAGTGGACGCGTTTCGCCAAGGGGGATATCCATAGCAGTTTGGTGTAAAAACCTTACCGTGCGTAATAATAAAATATTTAATGTTCAGCAGTATGGTATTGCCGTTGAGGGCGGTGCTGACGAAGAGATGCATCACAATCCTTCAAACATAACCATTGAAGAAAACATTATTCAAAAATGCAGCAGTGCAGGTGTATGGGTAGTTAATGCGAGTAGTGTCACGGTTAAGAAAAACCTTATTGATGCTAAATCCGGGATTATAGCGTCAACTGCAGGCAAGTTGCAGGGGTCCTACTTGAAATCGTTTTCTGCACTAGATAACACCATTACATATCAAAAATACGGTATTTTGCTGGCTGAAAAATCAAAAGGTGTCGAGCTCGAAGTCAGGGGTAATATTTTCAAGACTGATCTCGCGAGAACTAGGGACATCGTTCATGTCAACAAGTAGTACAATCGTATTTAATTTATTGATATAATATAACCTTTATTGTATTTCGTTTGCTCCTTGCAGAGTTCATTGCGGCATAATATTCATCAAAGAATGGCAGGAATATATGTATATCTGGTACGTTACATTGTATGAACCGCTTCCTATCGGTGGCGAACAAGTCAGACCGATGAGGAGTGGCCTACTGGCGGAAGCTATTGTTGATGCAGGACATAGATTCGAACTTTGGCTGCCAGGATTTGAGCATGTACATCACGAACATTTTCAGCAGGAATCTGTCGTGGAAATTTTAAGTGATAGATATCATATTCAGTATTTAAGCGGTTGCGGTTATAGTCATGATACCTCAATCAAAAGGCTGGTTCACAACCATCAGATTGCTCGGGAATTCAAGAGGTTGGCTTACAACAGGTCTGACTGCCCGGATTTGATCATTACGCAGATACCTTCGCTTGAATTAGCCGAAGCAGTTTCAACTTTCGCTAGGAAGGCTTCTATTCCTGTAATTGTTGATATCAGGGATCTATGGCCCGATGTCTATAAAAGACTTTTCCCGAATTGGGCATTGTTTTTATACGAGCTCATTTTTTTCAACGAAATCAAGCGAGCCAAAAAAATTCTGCGGGACGCTACTGCCATAACTGCAGTTTCAAGAAGTTTTTTAGATTGGGGCATTGCCCGATCGAGCCGAGCGCAAACCAAACATGATAAGGTATTTCACATAGGTTATCCTGCAACCAGTATCAATAGCAATCTAGGCGATGAGATCTCTGTTCTTGAGGACAAATATGGTTTTGCAAGAAAAAAGGTTACTATCTTTTTCGCCGGAACGTTTTGCAGCAGTTATGATTTGGACACGGTCTTTGAAAGCGCGAAAATGCTACTCGAAAGTGAAGTTTTCGATATACATATAATAATAGCCGGAGGAGGCGATAAAGAGGATATCATCCGCAAAAAGAGCGAAGGCTTAGCTAACGTTACTTTCGTCGGTTGGCTGGATGCAGTTGAATTGAACGCCTTTTTATCCTTTTCCTCCGTTGGATTGGCTCCGTATGCAGACGGCGCCTTGATGTCTTTGCCTAATAAACCGTTTGAATACATGGCTGCATCGCTTCCAGTTCTAAATTGTTTAAAAGGAGAACTGGAGGATCTTATCGCCGAAGAAGATTGCGGGAAATACTATCAGGCCGGAAATGCAAATGCCTTGACCGAAGCCATGATATTTTTTCTCGAGAATCCAGAATTGACCAAAATTATGGGAATTAACGGTAGAGCTGCTATTGAGCGCTGTTATGATAGCAAAATGATATACAGCAAATTTGCAATATATCTTGAGGAGATAGTGAATGACTTTAGAAGACCGAAAACAGAAAGAGATCGAACATTCCGACCGCCGCCGCTCGATAGTAAAAGGGTATGAGTATCAGACCGATACCGCCGAGGACCAGCGTGAAGAGACCTTCGTGGAAGGTAGCGAGGAGTATGCAAAGCACTTCAGCAACATGAAGTTTTACAGCATCACGCAATCGAGTTTCGCCCACCGCGATGCGCTTCTTTATCGGAACATCGCCGGTGCCGTCGCCCTCGATTACTGCTGCGGCAATGGCGAGGTGGCCCTCGAGATGGCGAAGCGGGGTGCCAAGAAGGTCTACGGCATCGACATAAGCGAAGTGGCCATCAAGAACGCGCAGGAACTGGCCAAGGTTCAAGGGGTGGCAGAGATCTGCGACTTCCGGGTCATGGACGCCGAGCATACCGAGTTTCCGGACGACACCTTCGACGTCATCCACGAGTATGGCGCGCTGCACCATCTGGAGCTGAAAGCCGCCTTCTCCGAGCTGTCGCGGATTCTGAAGCCGGACGGCAAGCTGGTCTGCACCGAAGCGATGAGGCATAACCCCTTGATCCATTGGTACCGGAACCGGACGCCTCACCTGCGCACCAAGTGGGAGGTGGAACACATCCTCGGAATTCCCGAGGTGAACAGCGGGGGTACCTATTTTTCCGTCCTCAACACCCGGATGTTCCACCTGGCTGCGCTGGCAACGGTCCCCTTCCGCAAGGCTTCCTTTTTCCGGCCGCTTCTGGCAGCTCTGGAAGCGGTGGACAGCTTGATCCTGTCGATTCCCTATCTGAACCGCTTGGCCTGGGTGGCGGTCGTGGAATATCGCAAACCCAAAAAAGCCGCAAAATAGATGGTGAATCACTCCGTGAAAAATCAGGAAAACGCAGACTCCCTGCAGCATCCGCTCTGGGCTCTCGGTGCCAAGCGTCTACTGGATCTCCTTCTGTCGGCCGCCGTTTTGCTCGTCATCTGGCCGCTTCTGCTTGCGATCTCCCTGGCGGTAAAGATCACCAGTCCCGGTCCGGTCTTCTACCGCGGTCTGCGCACCGGTCTGCACGGCAAGGAGTTCCGCATCCTCAAATTCCGCTCCATGGTGACCGACGCCGAGTCGCTTGGCGGCCCCACCACGGGAACCAATGATCCCCGGGTCACCTCCGTGGGAGCTTTTTTGAGAAAAACCAAGTTCGACGAGCTGCCGCAGTTCATCAACGTGTTCAACGGCGACATGAGCCTGGTCGGCCCGCGCCCGGAAGTGCCTGAATACACCCGGCTATACACAGGCGATGAACTGTTGATCCTTTCCATGCGCCCCGGGATCACCGACTATGCGTCCATCGAGTTTGCCGACCTCGATGACCGGGTGGGCAGTGATGATCCCGATGCCTATTTCAAGAAGCATATCCTGCCGCGCAAGAACCAACTTCGAGTCCTCTATGTAAAAAACTGGTCTTTTTTTGAGGATATCGGTATCCTGTGGAACACTGTTATGAGAGTGGTGAGGCGGATCTGTAAGAGATGAGTCTATGAACGACCTCGAACTGATAGAAATAACTGCAGGCGGAGCACGCTTCACCCGTATGGGTATGGGGTGCTGGGCCATTGGCGGGCATGGCTGGGGCGCCGTCAACGACGACGACTCGATCAAGGCGATCCGCCACGCCTACCAGCGCGGCGTGACCTTTTTCGATACGGCGGACTGTTACGGTTTGGGAAAATCGGAACGTCTGCTGAGCCGAGCGCTCGGCGAGGACCTGAAATCCCTCTTCGTCGCCAGCAAGGGAGGGGTCCGCTGGGACGACTCCGGTCGGGTCTGGAATGACAGCTCGCCGGCCTACCTGCGCACGGCCGTTGAAGCGAGCCTGCAGAGACTGGGGCTGGAACGGATACCGCTCTATTATCTGCATAAACCCGATGAAAAAACTCCGATTCAGGAAGCGATGCATGGACTTGTGACTTTGCGGCAGGAGGGGAAAATCGGCGAGATCGGGGTCGCCAATTTTTCCCCCCAGCAACTGGAGGAGGCGCTGAAGGTTGCTCCGGTTCGGGTGGTACAGGATCAGTTCAACCTGCTGCACCGCGATCGAGGCCTGCAGTTGGCCACCATCTGCCGGAATTCCGGCGTGCTCATGGTCGCCTGGGGAGCCCTGGCCGATGGTCTTCTGACCGGCAAGTTCGACCTCTTATCCACCTTCAGCGAGGATGATCATCGCAGCCGACTCCCCGTCTTCCGCGGGGAGAAGTTCGCGCAGGCCCTGCAGAGGGTTTCCGATCTGAAGGCGGTTGCGCAAAGCCGCGGGGTCTCCTTGGGCCAACTGGCGCTACGCTGGGTTCAGGACGTATTCCCCTGGACCTGTCCCCTGTTCGGGGCAAAAACCGTGTCACAGGTTGAAGAAAACCTGGGGGCGGCCGGCTGGAGACTGACCGGTGAAGAGATGGCCCTGATCGATGAGCTTTCGGGATGGCCGCGCCACAACAACGACGAAAAACATTAGTGCAAATAAAGAAGGGGGAAACATGCCGTATTCAGTGGAGTTGTTGACGGAGTTGTATCGGTCGATGCTGCGCATCCGCATTTGCGAGGAGCGTTTCGTTGATCCGATAAATACTCGGGAGATACTTTGTCCGGTTCATCTCTGCTCCGGGGAGGAGGCCATAGCGGCCGGGGTATGCGCGGCTTTGGAAAAGAGCGACTACATCCTGGGCAATCACCGTTCCCACGGCCATTATCTGGCCAAGGGGGGGGATCTCAAGAAGATGGTCGCCGAGGTCTTTTGCCGTGAAACCGGCTGCTCAGGCGGACGGGGAGGTTCCATGCATCTGATCGACCCTGAGGTCGGCATGCTGGGATCTGCTCCCATCGTCGCGGGTACCATCTCCCTCGCGCTCGGCGCGGCGCTGGCATCTTCAATCCGCGGAGACGGGCGCGTGGCGGTCAGCTTTTTCGGCGATGGCGCCACCGGCGAAGGGGTGCTCTGCGAATCGCTCAACTTCGCCGCTCTGAAAAAGCTTCCCATCATCTTCGTCTGCGAGAACAATCTCTACTCCACCCACCTCCCCATCGACGAGATTCGCGTGAACAGGCAGATTTACCAGATGGGCAAGCCGTTCGGCGAGAAGTGCTACCGGGTCGACGGCAACGATGCCATCAAGGTGCACGAGCAGGCCAGGCGCGCCGTGGAGCTGTGCCGGCAGGGCGAAGGCCCCGTCTTCCTGGAATGCCTGACCTACCGGCAGCGCGGCCATGTGGGGCCCGATGACAACGTGCAGGGAACCCACACCGATATCCGTCCAGCCGCAGAGATCGTGCGCTGGCTGAAGAAGGATCCCATCAGGAGAATGGAGCAGCATCTGCTGAAACAGGCTCTCCTGTCTGCTTCGGAGCTGGAGGAGATCAGGTCGGACGTTGAAAAGGAGGTCGCCGAGGCATTCGATTTCGCCATGGCCAGTCCCTTCCCGGACCGGCAGGATCTGGCTCGTTACGTCTTCTCGCAGGATGCTGCAGAAGCAGCCGATGCAGCAAAGGGGAGTTCATTCCCCAATAAGCAGGAGGAGGGTCCCTATGTCTTCACCCAATAGAAAGCTTTCCTACAGCCTGGCCATAAATGAGGCGTTTCATCAGACCATGGAGCAGGATGACTCGGTCATGCTGATCGGCCAGGGGGTGAAGAGCCCTTGGTATGTCGGCAACACCGCCCTTGGGCTGATCAGCCGTTTCGGGGAGGCGCGGGTCATTGACACCCCGGTCTCCGAAAACGCCATGACCGGCGCTGCGGTTGGCGCCGCACTGGCCGGCATGCGTCCGGTCGTGGTGCATCCGCGCATGGATTTCATGCTCTACGCCTTTGACCCGATCATCAACGAAGCAGCCAACTGGCATTACATGAACGGAGGAAGGCTTCCCGTGCCGGTGGTCGTCTGGGGGGTCATCAACCGGGCCGGTGAACAGGGCGCCCAGCACTCACAGGCCCTGCACGCCATGTTTGCCCATGTGCCGGGACTCAAGGTCGTGATGCCTGCGACTCCTTATGATGCCAAGGGGTTGATGGTCGCCGCGATACGAGACGACAACCCGGTGGTTTTCATTGACGATCGCTGGCTCTACAACACCGAAGAGCATGTACCCGAGGAGATTTACTCTGTCCCTATCGGTAAAGGGATCGTCCGCAGAAAAGGCAAGGACATCACCGTGGTGGCAGTTTCCTATCTGGTGAAGGAAGCCCTGCAAGCGGCGGAAATACTGGCTCAGGACGGAATTGAGGTAGAGGTCGTCGATCCGCGCACCATCAAGCCGCTCGATGAAGAACTGATCCTCGATTCAGTCAGGAAAACGGGAAGGGCTGTCATCGCCGACGGCGGCTGGAAGTCGTACGGAGTTGCGGCCGAGATCTCTGCCGTGATTGCCGAGAATTGTCTGTCGAGTCTCAAGTCCAACATCGTGCGGGTGACCCTCCCCGACCTTCCGGCTCCCGCCAGCAGAACACTGGAGCAGGCCTACTACCCGAGAGCGGCGGAGATCGTCGCCGCTGTAAGGAAGGCCCTGCTGTAGACCGACCGGCTCACTTCACCCGATCAGCGCCGTTTCCCGCTGAAAAACTCCCTCCCCTTCAAGGGGAGGGTCGGGGTGGGGATGGGGGGAGCGGCCCGGACAGCGGACGGATCAGCGCTGATCGGGTTAATTGACGGCAATGGCGGAAGAGTCGGCCGGAGCCTGATGTTGGACGCGTAGGCAAGGCTTCCGGAGTTTCTTTTGGTCCTCGGGCAGTTCGCAGCGGATAACCGGCGGGAATTCGGTCAAAGATCTCGGCCTGGGAGCAGCATGGCAACGGCTGGTTCATGAAAATGAATGATTGCTTTTTCACCTTGCCATGCTGTAATGTGTGGCGGTTAAACAAGCATCTGTAGCGATGATCTTTTCGCCTGTTCTTTAGTACAGTTGTGGAGGCGGTATGTTTCGCGCAAAAAGGGTCCTGGTTTTTTTCCTCGATGTAGCTTTAATGGCTGCTTCACTTTCCTTCGCTTTTTTGCTTCGCTTCGATTTCCGTATTCCCGCCGATCAGCTGGAGGGATTGCGCGAAGGGCTCGCCGTCGTCCTCATTGCCAAACCGATCCTCTTCGCCGCTTCCGGCATGTACCGGAACATCTGGCGCTACGCCTCGCTTCAGGACGCCTACCAGATCCTCAAGGTGGTCACCTTTTCCTCCTTTGCCTCGGGCTTTCTGCTGGTCTTCATGGACGGCCCTTATGCGCTCCCCCGATCCATCTACATCCTGGACTGGTTCATCCTATTCTCCCTGGTCTGTGCCAGCAGGCTGATCTGGAGGGTGTACCGGGAAACCAGGTTCATCCCGTCGCTTCGCAAGGGGAAGCGGACCCTGATCATAGGAGCGGGCGATGCCGGTAATCTCTTGCTGAAGGAGATCAGGAAGCAGGCCAATGCTTCCTACAACGTGGTCGGCTTCGTGGACGACGCTCCGGACAAGCGGGGGCTGCGTCTCTCCGGCGTGCGCGTGCTGGGGGGGACCAACCACCTCCGGGCCCTGGTGCGAAGGCACCGCATCGAAGAGGTCATCTTCGCCATCCCCTCCGGGGACAAGGAGCTGATGCGCCGGGTGATCGCCAGTTGCGAGAGCGCCAAGGCGCGCTTCAAGACGCTTCCCGGGATAACGGCCATCATCGACGGCAAGGTCTCGGTCTCCCAGATCAAGGATGTGGAGATAGAGGACCTCCTGGGGCGCGACCCGGTCGTCCTCGACCAGACCGCGATCCGCAACTATCTCACCGACAAGCGGGTGCTGGTCACGGGGGCGGCGGGGAGCATCGGCAGCGAGATCTGCCGCCAGGTGGCGCTCTTCAAGCCGGCCAAGCTGGTCCTCTTCGACCACGCCGAGACCCCGCTCTTCTATATCGAGAAGGAACTGGCGGCGGCTTTCCCTGAGCTGCGCATCATACCCCTGATGGGAGACGTCAAGAACCGGGATCGGGTGGAATCGGTGTTCGACGAGTTCTGCCCCGAAGTGGTGTTCCACGCCGCGGCCTACAAGCATGTCGCGATGATGGAGTACAACCCGGCGGAGGCGGTACTGAACAACGTGATGGGGTCCAGGATCGTGGCGGACGCAGCCGACAAGCACAAGGTGCAAAACTTCGTCATGGTCTCCACGGACAAGGCGGTGAATCCGACCAACGTCATGGGGGCGACCAAGAGGAGCGCGGAGATCTACGTGCAGGCGCTGGCTGCCAACAGCAAGACCAAGTTCACCACGGTCCGCTTCGGCAACGTGCTGGGGAGCAACGGCAGCGTGATCCCGCTTTTCAAGGAGCAGATCCGCAAGGGTGGCCCGGTCACCGTGACCGACCGGGATGTGGTCCGCTACTTCATGACCATCCCCGAGGCGTCGCAGCTGGTCATGCAGGCCGGCTGCATCGGCAAGGGGGGGGAGATCTTCGTTTTGGACATGGGAGAGCCGGTCCGGATACTCTCGCTGGCCGAGGAGCTGATCAGGCTCTCCGGGCTGATCCCCTACAAGGAGATCGATATCCGGTTCACCGGCCTGAAACCCGGCGAGAAGCTCTTCGAGGAACTGCTGATCGAAGGGGAGGGGGTGAGGCCCACCACGCACAAGAAGATCCGGGTCATGGCGCCGGTGGAGACCGACCTGAAGCGGGTCAGCGAGGATCTCGATGAGCTCTTTGCCTGTGCCGGGGAGTACGATATCGCAGGGTTGATCGATTCGTTGCGCAACCTGGTGCCCGAATTCGTGCCGCGCTACGATTTCGAGGTCGCCCCGCCACAGGCCTTCCAGAGGGTGAGGCCGGACCTGTTCCCTCCCAAGAAGCTCGCCCTGATCAGGAAGCTGCGCGCAGCAGGAAACCAGGACGGCTCGGCGGCGTGAGGAAAGGCGTTCAAGGTTCAAGGTTCTAAGTTCTAAGTTCTAAGTTCAGGGTTCAGGGTTCAGGGTTCAGGGTTCAGGGTTCAGGGTTCAGGGTTCAGCTGAGAGCCAAAAGAGGAGTTGTAATTGAACGAGAACGACAAGCGGTTCATTGAAGAATTATTTATAAGGCAAACGGAGCAGTTTCAGCAGCACGTCGTTGCTGTGATGGAAAGCTTTGATTCCAAACTTGCAGTCGTTGCTGAAGGCCACCAGATGCTTTCTGAGACCTTGGCGCGGGTAGAATCTCGTCTTACGGAAAGCTTTGACCACAAGCTTGCTGTCGTTGCTGAGGGCCACAGGGTGCTTTCGGAGACCTTGGAGCGGGTTGAATCTCGGCTCGGCGAGAAGATTGACAAGATTGCAGCCGAAGTCGCTGCTCACCGTGCTGACACTGAAGCCCATCACGGCATCTACCGGGTGAAAGAGAGTTAGGCCGTAGCCCGAGCTTGCCGTTACCCCCTACGATGCCATGTTGGGGTTCACACTACTGAAACATCCTCTATTATCAAGATCCCGTTTTTCTCCTCAAATTTTCGTGTCACCAGCTTTACCCAGATCGTGCAGCTTGTGCCGTAATTTCTTCTACGATGTGAAAACTAAATTCCGGTACTTTCAAGACAATTGAGAAAGCTTTTGACAATTTGCATAACTTTCGATAGTTTATAGTCATGATATTACGGGCGGCAGAGCAAACCATACGATCCCTTTTGCTGGGGTTTCCCATTGTCACCATTACTGGTCCGCGCCAGTCCGGCAAGACTACCCTTGCCAAAGCTATCTTTGCCGCCAAACCATATGTGTCTCTTGAAGATCCTGATGTCAGGCTGACCGCAACAGACGACCCGAGATCTTTTCTGAACCGTTTCCCCGACGGTGCGGTACTTGACGAGGTGCAACGCTGCCCCGAAATTCTGTCGTATCTTCAGACGCGGGTTGATGCGGACGGCCGGATGGGGCTTTTCATCCTGACCGGATCTCAGCAGTTCGGACTGCTGTCAGGCATAAGCCAATCCCTGGCAGGCAGAACCGCCTTTGTCGAGCTACTCCCCTTTTCCCTCGATGAATTGGCGCGCTCCGGCATAATGCCACAGAAGCTGGATGAGATGCTGGTGAAGGGGGGATACCCACCGCTGTATGACCGTGCCGTCCCCCCTCGCGCCTGGTTTAGCGCATATGTGACGGCCTACATCGAGCGGGACGTCCGACAGGTGCTGAAGGTGCAGGAACTCGAGACGTTCCAGCGATTTGTCAGACTGTGTGCGGGGCGTACGGGGCAACTGCTGAATCTTTCCTCGCTTGCCGCCGATTGCGGCATCACCCACAATACCGGCAAGGCCTGGATATCTGTGCTCGAGGCAAGCTATATCTTGTTCCAACTCCGTCCGCACCATTCCAATTTCAACAAGCGATTGATAAAAGCACCGAAACTATATTTTTACGATTCCGGTCTGGTCTGCTGGCTGCTGGGCATTCAAACGCCGCAGCAACTGGAAAACCATCCACTTCGGGGGGGCATCTTCGAGACCTTTGTTGTGGCCGAGCTGATGAAATCACGTCTGAATATCGGAGAGCGTCCTGGCATGTATTTCTGGAGAGACAGCAACGGCCTTGAAGTGGATGTCATCGTCGAACAGGGGGCACAGATGATACCTGTCGAGATAAAGTCGGGCGCAACAGTGGCACGGGACTTTTTTGCAACGCTGGAGAAATGGCTGGCCCTTTCCGGAGATCTGGCAGTAAGTCCGTTGTTGATCTACGGCGGCGAAAACTCCTACCTGCACAAGGGAATCAAGGTCGTTGGATGGAAAGCGGTCTCTGGGCTTTCTCTTTCATAATCAGGCACGAAGGTTCAAGGTTCAAGGTTCTAAGTTCAAGGTTTAAAGTTCAAGGTTTAAAGTTCAAGGTTCAAGGTTCAAGGTTCTCGTTTTTTTACTTGAATATTTATCTTGATAGTCTTCCTTTTCTTGCCCTGGCCGCATCAGGCAAAGCAGCTTACCTCATCACCGGCGACCAGGATTTGCTGGTACTCCAATCGTTCAAGAAAACCAAGATCGTCACAGTGAACGACATTGCGGAGATAATGTTGGGCAACGCAGTTTCTGATTAGTGTTAATCTTCCGCACACTGCACAAGCACCCCTCCCCCTTGATGGGGGAGGGGTGGGGAGAGGGTGAAAAGCTGGCATGAGCCTCACCCTCCCCCCCGCCCCCTCCCATCAAGGGAGGGGGAGTTTTAACCAGCGGAAGATCAGCGCTAATCAGGACGCAGTTTAACAGCTGCCCCTGGCAGGCTACTCTCCTTCTGGTGCTTGAGTGGGCCAAGCCGCGTCCAAGCCGCTCGAATGCATGTCGGGTTACGCCCTTCGGGCTAACCCGACCTACCACTACCACTGGGGCTGCGGGCCAAGCACCATTCCTCCTGTTTTTATATATAAACCTCCTTGAAACGATATCAAACCTGCGTTAACATGAAGGCCTGGAGGTGTCACATGGCAAGGACCGTGATCGATTTGGACGAGGATATTCTGGCCCGGGCGCAGCAACTGAGCGGGTTACGCAAGAAGGTGGACGTGGTGAACTTTGCTCTGCGCAAGTTGGTGGAGCAGAAGGAGATCGAAGCCATTCTCGGTCTGAAGGGGAAGGTTGATTGGGAGGGGGATCTGGAGCAGATGAGGAAGGATCGCCATGGTTCTTGTTGACACCTCGGTATGGGTCGACTTCTTCCGTAATCCGGCGGCGGATTACAACTACAGGCTGGAAGGGCTGATCCGGGGGCAGAACCGTGTGGCCATTTGCGGCATCGTTCTTCAGGAGATCCTGCAGGGGATTCGCGACCGGGAGAGCTACCAGGTGACCAGGCAGCGGCTCTTGTTTCTGCCGTTTTTTGAGGCGGGGAGGGAGGTGCATCTTCTCGCGGCGTCACTGTACCGAGATTTGCGCAAGAAAGGTATAACCGTCCCGTCCACCGACGCTCTCATTGCGGCTGCAGCCATCCATCACGGATCTCCCATCCTGAGCGGCGATCAACATTTCGTCGTTATCGCGGCAAATTCGCAACTGCAGCTTTTCGCCTGACGATCTCCGCGGCAACGGAGGTCGGAAAGATGAGGATCTAATAGGCCAAGGGACGTGAATTCAAGGTTCAAGGTTCAGGCTCTCGTTCGGTCACGCCCCCCCCTTTTTTTTACTTGAATATTTTTCTTGATAGTCTTCCATAAGTAAGATAGCCTTACTTTAAGGAGGGCTACACTATGCTTGCCAAAAAAACTTCCAAAAATCAGCTCACTCTTCCTAAAGAAATTGCCGGGAACTTTCCAGGAATCGACCTTTTCGACGCTACGATCGAGGAGAACCGCATCGTGCTGACGCCGGTAAAGATCACACCTATTACCGTTTCCCTCGCAGGTGTCCGCGCCAAGCTGAAAAAGCTGGGCATAACCTCTGAAGATGTTGTCGAGGCGGTTGAATGGGCCAGAAAGTAACTCCTGTCAGGGTCGTTATCGATACTAACATCCTGGTTTCAGGCCTTTTGTTCGGCGGAAAGCCGGGAAAGCTTCGTGACCTCTGGATTGCGGGGCGGCTTCTGCCGCTGCTCTCAAAGGAAACCTTCACAGAATTCAGGAGGGTTCTCAACTATCCTAAATTTCGTCTTTCACCGGCAGAGATCATAATGCTTGTCGAAGAGGAACTGCTTCCTTACGCTGACGTATTGGACGTCACTGTGGATGCTTCCGGCGCCTGTCGTGATCCTAATGACGACAAGTTTCTTGCCCTGGCCGCATCAGGCAAAGCAGCTTACCTCATCACCGGCGACCAGGATTTGCTGGTACTCCAATCGTTCAAGAAAACCAAGATTGTCACAGTGAACGACATTGCGGAGATAATGTTGGGCAACGCAGTTTAACAGACCCCTGTCATATGCCGCATAGGATGCTAATCTCCCGCATAGTGCACAACCACTCCCTCCCCCTTGATGGGGGAGGGCTGGGGAGAGGGTGGAAGCTCGCACAAGCCTCACCCTCCCCCCACCCCTCCCATCAAGGGAGGGGGGAAGACCAAGCGGGAGATTGGTACTAATCAGGTTACTAAAAGGTAGCACTATTATTGAAACTACTGCTTCATGCACCTGGCGTCAGCCGTACTCATTGCCTATCTACTAATAGCATTGGCTTGTTGTATCCTCGCCTTTATTCATGTATAAACATATTGTTTTTGCAGGTCCCGGTTTTATCCTTTCATCCCCTTGATTTCTGTTAAACGCTTTTGACTTAACCCCAGGTGGTTCTCCTATGAAGATGTTGAAATTTGCTCTGCTTGTGCTTTGCACCGTAATCGCCTGCTCCGGGTCCGCCTTTGCCCTCTCCTCCCCGAACGTCCCCCTGGACAGCCCGGTTTATCCCTACTTGGAGAAGCTCTCCGGTTTCGGCCTGGTGTCGGGCGATATCAGGGGGATCCGTCCCTATTCCAGGAGCGAGGCGGCCAGGCTTCTGGAGGAGGCCGAAGCGCGGCTTGCTTCGGGAAGCTACCCTCCCTTAGCGGCGGAGATCGCCGACAGGCTGAGAGAGCTGCTGCCGCGCGAGGCGGCGCTCCATGGCGAGCCGGAGAAGGCTCCGGGCTTCGACTACAACGCCCTGGCCGGCGCGAGGCTTCGCTACGTCTACCTTGACGGAGCCCCCAGAAGCTATTTCCGGGCCGTCAACGACTATCCCGCCAATGAGGGGGTCTTCGGCATAGGGCACGGGCTGCGCCCGATAAGCCGGAACCCGACCCCGGTGCATCAGCGGGGCGGCGAGGGGACGCCGCTTTTTGAGAACAACAACGGGGTGACTTACCGCTCCGGGAGCAACCTCGATCTCCGGGCCACCGGCGAGGCATTTGTCGGTTCCCAGGCTGCGCTCCTGGTCGAGCCGATGCTCCTTTGGTCCGAGCATGCCGACGACGCGACGCTCAGGCTAAACAAGGGATACCTGAAGCTCGGCGGGGAAGGGGTTGAGCTTGAGGTGGGGCGCGACGAGAACTGGCTTGGCCTGGGCTACCGCGGAGCCATCACCCTCACCAACAACGCGCGCAACTTCGACCTGGTCAAGCTCTCCAGTCCCGAGCCTGTCAAGAGCCGCTATCTGTGGGATCTCAAATACACCCTGATCGTGTCGCAGTTCGACAAGACGGTGACCGACGGTAAGGAGCGGCAGCCGCTGCTGGTCGCGGCAAAGCTCTCCCTGAAACCGACCCTGAACTCGGAGTTGGGCATCAACCTCGGCCGTCAGGCAGGCGGGACCGGGGTGAACAATGGCTTGGGAGAGACCCTGCGCGGCCTGATCGGCGGGACCGGCTCTGACAATTCCAACTCCCTGGCCGGGTTCGAGCTCCGCTTCAGGCTCCCCTGGCTCAGAAACAGCGAGCTCTTCGCCGAATACTCCGGCGAGGATGCCGCAGCTTTCTGGCCCATCGTGGAGAGCTATTCGGCGGGGTTCTACATACCGAGGCTCACCGACAGCGGCCGTGACGACCTCCGCTTCGAGTACTACCGCGGCCACGAGATACTCTACACCAACAGCACCTTCCCGTCGGGTTATGTATACCACGGCCTTCCCGTAGGGCACTCCCAAGGGGGAGCGTCCCAGGAGTTTTTCCTGCGCTACAGCCACTGGTTCTCCGCCGTCAACAACCTGGCCCTGGAGTGCTTCCGCACCACCCGCGGCGATTACGGCCGCCTGCCGGTCGACGCCACCGGACGCTACGATGCAGGCGGCGTCATGCAGGCGATAGAGCGCAAGGTCGCCCTGCGGGGCTTCTGGACGGTACCGGTTGCAGGGGAGTGGAACGCCCTGCTCATGTACGGCTGGGAGACCATCGACAACTTCGAGTTGCGGCAGGACGAAAAAAGGAAAAATCATCTGCTGCGCGCGGAGCTTTCCTACAAATACTAAAAGCATCTAGCCACAAAAAGGCACAAAAGGCGCAAAAAAAATCCCAGACCAACTTTACCGATCGTTCCCAAGCTCCGGCTCCACTCGTTCGAACTCGTTCCCAAGCTCCAGCTTGGGAACGCAAATTGTATCATCGAGCCCTATGGCGTAGGCCGCGATGCCACTTCCTTTCCTGAGGCGTCTGTGGCAATAAGGGTGCCCCCAGATATAGTGAAAGTAACCGACTCAGCCATCTTGGGTGACCCCAAGGCGTCCCTGTGGAAAATCGCCGCACAGACACCTCCCGTGTGGCGTGCTGAGTCGTAGAGTACTCCAGGCTGATGCCTGTCCCGGATAAATCTTCCCAACTCCTGGCAACGCGAATGGTCCTCCTCTACGAGCCACCCGTAACGCGAGCTAAGCCCTGTCACATCGACAAGAAGGGCTGTGCATTCCGCCGAAACAAGGGTGCGCTCCTCCTCCCAGTCGTCAAGAGCTTTAGCTCCATAGCGCGAAACGAAGATGCGGGCCGCGTGGTGCAGCGCTTCATGGATGGCAGTGGCCACGGCCTGGGCACCCTGCCAGATACGGAACGACCCGTCTGACCAGCGCGAGGGGTTCGTTGCATGGGCTGAGAAGGCGCAAAAGCAGTACTCCTCCACCCCCCGAGCGCCGAGCGCCGCCGAGCAGTGCCGGACTCAACGGTCTGCCGCTGAGCCCGGCTAGGTGCGCATAGCGTGAGTATGGGAGCTGTGCCCTCCAGAGGGGGCTTGGAGACCTGTTAATCTTCCGGGTGAATCGTTTGTGGTCAGTAGGCACTCATCGACTCCATCCACCGGCGGATCCTCGCCAGCATTTCAAGGGACTGCATCAGGTCTACTGGGCGGTTACCGTTCAGGTCGATCGAGGGGGTGGTGGGCCATTTGTCCGCGAGATCAGGGCGCTTCAGGTTCGAGGCGTGCAGTATCTCGTATATGGTGGCGATATGCAGCGTCCTCGCTACTATGTCCGGCTTCATGGGAAGCGGCCTTTTCCCCGTAGCGTATTCGTTGATCGACGCACGACTGCCTGGAGAGAGCCCCAGAAGCCGGCAACGTTGGTCGTTGGTGAGGCCCCAGGCGTCGAAAATCTCCTTGCGGGTATCCTCCGACAACGTGCCCGTTTTCACAGCAGTGCCGGATATTTCGGCAGGATCTAGCTGCGAACCGGTCGGTAACCGGCAGTGCTGCCAAAGTGGCAAGATGCCCAAGCAGCGGGACCCAGAAACTGTTTTGACGTATACCGGATGAAAAGGAAGGGGACGCGTCAAGTGGAATGGAACCTGCTTAAGGGGTAGCTATGCAAACTCTCCTCTCCCTTCCAAAACTCCCCCTCGCCCTCCGGGAGAGGGTCGGGGTGAGGGCGTTTAGGTTCTGATCTTCCGCTGCAAAAACTCCCTCCCCTTCAAGGGGAGGGTGGGGGTGGGGATGGGGTAGTTCCGGCGCAAAAACATCCCCATCCCCCTCCTGACCTCCCACTTGAAGGGGGAGGGAGCTGAACAGCGGAAGATTGCCGCTAATCAGGTAACTTAATGGCAGTGGGGCTGGGGAGAGCTCCAATCGGGAGCTTGGTACTAATCAGAGGTAAGGATTAAGCTCTTCCGCTGAGGGTGTCGCAGGTCGGGCTGGCTGATTTCGGCTCGATAAGCAACGTTTTTAATGTCTTTTCACTGCGAATAGTATATATGAGGCAGACGCCATTCATTCATCCGGTCAAGGAACAACCATGCTTTTACTGACAAGCGCCGATTACGATGCCATACGGCTCTCCGTCAAGGTCGCCCTGGCAGCTACTGTGATAAGCCTCCCCTTCGGCTTTGTCTTTGCCTATCTGATGACCTTTTTCAAGTTCCGGGGCAAGGCGCTGCTGGAGGTCATGGTGAATCTCCCGCTGACGCTGCCGCCGGTGGTGATGGGCTACCTGCTTCTGGTCGCGCTGGGGAAGAACGGCTGGCTCAGCCCGCTCCTGGAGCCGCTCGGCATACGGCTCATCTTCACCTGGAAGGCCGCGGTGCTCGCCTCTGCGGTGGTCGGTTTCCCGCTTCTGGTGCGATCGATCCGGATCGGCATGGAATCGATCGACTACCAGCTGGTTCAGGCCTCCCGGACCCTCGGCGCACGCGGGCTGGACACCCTTCTCACCATCATACTGCCGCTGTCGCGCCACGGCATCATCGCCGGCTCCTCGCTCATGTTCGCCCGCAGCCTGGGCGAGTTCGGCGCTACCATCATCGCGGCCGGCAATATCCCGGGGGTCACCCAGACCATTCCGCTTGCCATCTACGAATACGCGGCGTCCCCTACCGGCGAGACGGCGGCGCTCTCCCTGTGCGTCGTTGCGGTGGCCATATCGGTGCTGGTGCTGCTGGTTCACGAATTCCTCAGCACGAAACTGGCAAGGAGAGACTGACATGGAACTGCGCATGAAAGTCAGCAAGAGTTTCGGCGCCTTCAATCTGAAGACCGACTTCACGGTGACCGGGGACCACGTCGGCATCTTCGGCGAGTCGGGGAGCGGCAAGTCAACCCTGGTGAGCCTCCTCGCCGGGCTGAGCAGGCCCGAGGAGGGGGAGATCTTCCTGGACGGCGAGTGCCTGTTCAGCAGCCACAGGGGGATCGAAGTGCCGCCGCAGCGGCGCCGGGTCGGCATCGTGTTCCAGCAGCCCTCCCTGTTTCCGCACCTGACTGTGGAGTCGAATCTGCTCTACGGTTACAAGCGCTGTGCACCGCAGCATAGGACCATCGACCTGGCGGCACTGGTCTCGGTGCTGAAACTGGACGGCCTGTTGAAGCGCGGCGTGAACAAGCTGTCCGGGGGGGAGAAGCAGCGGGTAGCCCTGGGGCGTGCCATTCTCGCCAATCCCAGGCTGCTTTTGATGGACGAGCCGCTCTCGGCCCTGGACGATTCCCTGAAGTTTCAGATCATCCATTACCTGAAGAGCACCAGCGAGCGCTTCGGGATTCCCTATCTCTTCATCTCCCACTCGCTTTTGGAGATCCGGCTCATGACGGAGCAGGTGCTGGCCGTGGCGGGGGGGCGCATCATCGGGCAGGCGACCCCCGAGCAGCTCGCGCGCGAACGAATGGGGCAAAGCCAGGTCGGCTATATCAACGTTTTGAAGGGGGAGGCGTTGCGCAAGATGGGAGGGCTTCACGTCTATCGGTGGGGGACCGCGGAGCTTTTCGTCTCGGCCGGCGACGACGGGCCATCGGCCACCTTCGAGCTCTCTTCAAGGGACATCATCCTGTTCAAGAAACATCCCGAAGCGGTCAGTGCCAGGAATCTGCTCAAGTGCATCGTAGTGGATACCTTCCCTTCCGGGAACAAGGTCGGCGTCGAGCTCAGGTGCGGCAGTGAGACGCTGATCGCCGAGGTGGTCATGCAGGCGGCCGATGATCTGGCGATCCAGGCGCAAAACGAGGTCTATGCCGTGATCAAGGCGTCGTCGTTCCGGCGGCTGGGGTAGGGGAAGAACCGTGAAGGGTGAAGGGTGAAGGGTGAAGGGTGAAGGGTGAAGGGTGAAGGGTGTTGCTCCTTTCACTTTTCACCTTTCACCCTTCACGTTCTTTATAAAATCCACCCGCCGCCCACCACCCTGTCCCCGTCATAAAGGACCACTGCCTGGCCGGGCGTTACCGCCTGCTGCGGATTCACGAAATCGACCTGCAGCCGTCCGTCCTCCAGCAGGTTTGCCACGCAGGGGACCGGCTGCTGCCGATACCGTATGCTGCAGCTGCCGTGGAAGGTCCCCGAGAGCGGTTCACTGGTCCAGGTGGTTTCCCCTGCGAACAGACCGCTCACCAGAAGCTCCGACCGGGGACCCACGACCACCCGCGAGGTTTCCCTATCGATCGCCGTCACGTAGAGCGGCTCCTTCCAGGCGATACCCAATCCACGCCTCTGGCCAACCGTGAAGTGATGAATGCCGTCGTGACTGCCGAGCTTCCTGCCGGCCGCGTCGACTATTTCCCCGGGTGACGCGGTCACGCCGCTATCTTCCAGGAAGCGGACGTAGTCGTTGTCCGGAATGAAGCAGATTTCCTGGCTCTCCTGCTTCTGGGCCACCGGCAGGTTGAATTTCGCCGCAAGTTCGCGCACCTGCCGCTTCTCCAGGTTTCCTACCGGGAAAACGGTGCGCGAGAGCTGGTCCTGGTTCATCCCGAAGAGAAAGTAGGTCTGGTCCTTGCCGGGATCCAGTCCCTTAAGCATCTGGTAGCTTCCCGCTGCATCCTGTTCGACCCGGGCGTAGTGGCCGGTCGCCAGGATGTCGGCGCCAAGGGATGCCGTCATGTCGAGGAGGATGCCGAACTTGATGCGATCGTTGCAGCGGGCGCAGGGGTTGGGGGTTCTTCCTGCGGCGTATTCCGCCATGAAATCATCCATCACCAGCTCTTTGAAGCGCTGCCGCAGGTCGATCACCTCGAACGGGATGCCGATGCGCTTGGCGACGCGGGCCGCGTCCATGACGTCGGTGAGCGAGCAGCAGGTTTTGCCGCCGGGCGTAGCGGATTGCGGCCGCTCGTAGAGCTGCAGCGAAACGCCGATTACGTCGTGCCCCTGCTCCTTGAGAAGAGCAGCCGTTACCGAGGAATCGACCCCGCCGCTCATAGCTACCAGAACCCGTTTTTTCTCTATTTCGTTGCTCATTGGTGCTGACTCCAAAAGCCGGTTAGGCACAGGCTTTAACGCAGAGACGCAGAGACGCGGAGGCGCGGAGGCGCGGAGAAAACAAGGAAGAGAGATCTGAAAGATAAGGTGAAAGAATCATGATCAATCTTCTCTTTTCCTCTTACTCTACCGTCTCCGCGTTGATGCCTTTGACTTTAACCCAAGGAAGCTGCCATGCCTTCCCGATTAATCCTCGCCTTTTTCCAGCGTCAGCACGTAGTGCCCGTCGCTTTCCTTGAGCCCGAGCAGCTTGTGCCCGTCGGCCTTCAGGCTTCTCGGCACGTTCTTCACCGGCTCACCGTCGTCCAGCAGAAATTCTACGGTGGTTCCCGTTTCGATATCCTCCAGTGCAAGTTTTGCCTTGACGAAGTTGGTCGGGCAGCTGACGCCCCTCAAATCTATGGTTTCCATGGCGGTTCCTTTTTATTGCCTACTGCTTTTGCAGCGGGAGCTGGGTATCGATGATCTGGGGCAAAATGGTCCGGTCCAGGACGTACTCCGGGAAATCCTTGCGCAGGTGGTCGAGAAGCGAGTCGCTTCCCTCGCGCAGTATGATGTCTCCAATGCGCACCCTGCCGGCCCCTTCGGCCTTCTCCACGTACCAGGCGAGCACGGAGCCTATGAAATCGACCACGCGATCCTCCGGCAGGAAGGTGGCGTACAGGGTTCCCACCAGCGGACGCCTCCCCCATTTGCCGCCGATGCGGACCGAGTAGCCTCTTTTTACGGTCTTCCAGGCACCGGTGGGGCAGACCTTGATGCAGTCGCCGCAGTAGATGCATTTTTCTGCGCCGAAAACCGGCCTGCCGTCCTCGCCCATGCTGAGCGCCCCTTCGGTGCACGATTTGGCGCACAGGCCGCAGCTTATGCACTCCTCGGCATCCAGCTCGGGCCAGACGGCTCCCTGCAGGCCGACGTCGTTGGTTGCCGATTTCGGGCAGTCGAAGGGACAGCCGGCAAAGCCGACCTTGAATTTGTGGTGCCCGGTTACCGTGCCGAACAGCTTTTCATCGACCTCGAGGGCCGACTGCTGGGTGTCCACCAGGCCGTTGGGGTTGTACTCGCAGCCGCCGCAGGCAGTCGGGACCCGGACCCGCGCTCCGCAGGAGGCGACCTTCTGCTGATCCTCTCCGAGTTCCGCGACCACCGCGTCGAAATCGGCGAAGTTGATGTTGATGAGTTCAATCGATTGGCGCACCGAAAGGTGCACGAACCCCTTGCCGTATTTCTGCGCCACCCGGGCGATCCTGGAGAGCCGCTCGACCGACATCCGGCCACCCGGGACGCGGAGTCGAACGGTGAAGAGGTCCTTGCCGCGCTCCTTGATGAAGCCGCCGGCCTTCAGGTTTTTCAGATCAATTTTCACGTCTGCCACGATGCTCTCCTAGGTATAAATGTCATTCATGTGCTGCATGCCGTCACTCCTCCCCCCGGAGGGGGGAGGTTGGGAGGGGGGAAGCTTGGCGAGGTCTAAAAAAGAGCCAGCCGTTTATCCCCCTCCCTACCCCTCCCCCTCCGGGGGAGGGGACTTTTTGTTTGCCGCCGATTCCGTAGGGGCGCCCCTTGCGGGTGCCCTATCCAGCCGTCAGCGTCAGCGCCACCGGCTCCACCACCCCTGCGTTTATCCTGAACGCCTTGGCCACCGGCGTCTCGCGCTCCTCGAGCGACACGATGAGGTGGCAGACGTTGGGAGTCAGCGCGAGCCGGATATCCTCCTGCGAGGGGCGGGCCGGCGTTTCCGGGTGGGAATGGTAGATGGCGAGCATCTCCTCCCCGGCTGCGCGCAGCGCCTTAACCACGGCGAACTGCTCCTTCGGGTCCATCATGAAGTGCTCGTTGCTGGCGTCGGTGTTGGTCATCGGATAGTGGCTCGTCACCACGCCGCCGCTGCCGCCCAGGATGCCGCAGACCTCCAGCGGGAAGCCGCCTTGGGCGTGTTCGACCACTGCCTGGTGAATGTTTTCCGGTATCTCCAGCATGTCAGTGCCCCAGATCGCAGACGGTCACTGCGTCGAGTTCGTCCTTCAGCTCGGTGATGGTGGGATGCTCGCCGCAGACCGGGCACTTGGGGTTCTTCTTGACCGGGATTTCCCGAAACCGCATCCGGAGCGCGCTGTAGGTGAGGAGCCGGCCGCTCAGCAGGTCGCCGGCGCCGAGCAGGTACTTGATCGCCTCGGTCGCCTGCAGGGTCCCGAGCACGCCCGGGAGCACGCCGATCACCCCTGCCTGCGAGCAGGAGGGGATCGCTTCCTTGGGGGGGGGCTCCGGGAAGATGCAGCGGTAGCAGGCGGATACGCCCGGCGTAATGGTCATGGTCTGGCCGTCGAACTGGAGGATGCCGCCGTGGGAATACGGTTTTCCGGCCAGCACGCAGGCGTCGTTGATCAGGAACTTGGCGGCGAAGTTGTCGGTCCCGTCGATGATGAAATCGTACTGCGCCACCATGGCCGCGATGTTGTCCGCCGTCACCCATGCCTCATAGGTTATCACGTTGAGATCGGGGTTGATGGCGAGCATCTTCTCCTTGGCGGAGAGCACCTTCGCCTTGCCGACGTCCGCCGTGAAGTGGATCACCTGGCGCTGCAGATTGGAGAGGTCGACCTCGTCCGCGTCCGCGATGCCGATGGTGCCGACGCCGGCTGCGGCGAGATAGAGGGCGATCGGCGAGCCGAGCCCGCCCGCGCCGATGATCAGCACCCGGCCGTTCAACAGCTTCTTCTGCCCCTTGCCCCCCACTTCCTTGAGCAGGATGTGGCGGGAATAGCGGGTTATCTGCTCCTCGGTAAGCTTCACAGAGTTCCTCCTCCCATGAAATAGAGAAACTCGACCGTATCGCCGTCCTTCACGGTGGCGCCTTCGAAGTCGCCCCGGTCCAGGATGTCGCCGTTTAGTTCCACGGTGACGTATTCGCGCTGCGCCACCTGGAGAGTTTCCAGGAGCTGTAGGATCGATACCGGATTTTCCTCGGCGATGCTGGCGGGCTTCCCATTTACTGTAAGATTCATTTGTTCACTCCTGGTTTAGTATCATAGATAGGGTGTAAATAATAATGATTAACCTGATTAGTACCAATCTCCCGCATTGCCTCTCCCCTCCCTTGATCCCTCGTACCCAAGCTCCACCCCCTCGTTCCCAAGCTCCAGCTTGGGAACGCAAAGTGCTGAAGCTCCAGCTTGGGAACGCAAAGTGCTGAAGCCGGAGCTTCAAGAGGGCGGGGCATTCCCAAGCTGGAGCTTGGGAACGAGGATGAGCTCCGGCTTGGGAACGCACCGCGCTTACAGCCGGTCCAGCGACGCCCCGAAGTCTTCCAGGATGTCCTCGATATCCTCGATCCCCACCGAGACCCGGACCAATTCCTCGCTGACCCCCATGAGAGCCTTGACCTCAGGGGTGTAATCGGCGCAGATGGTGCTGGCGGGGTGGATCACCAGGGTCTTGGTGTCGCCGATGTTGGCAAGGTTCTTCGCCAGCTCGAGGCCGTTGATCAGGCGGAAGGCGCTCGCCTTGTCGGCAAGGCCGAAGGTGAGCAGACCGCCGAAGCGTCCCTTGAACTGGCGCGTTGCCACCTCGAAGAACGGCGAGTCCGGAAGCCCCGGGTAGTTGACCCAGCTCACCTTTTCGTGGGCGTCGAGAAACTGTGCCAGCCTCATGGCGTTCGAGCAGTGCCGCTCCATGCGCAACGCGAGCGTTTCCAGCCCTTCGCCCAACAGAAACGAGTTGAACGGGGCGGCGCAGGCGCCGAAGTCCTTGTGGATCAGCTTGCGGGTGCGCGCCGTGAAGGCGAAGTTGCGGTACTTGCGGTAAAACGGCTCGAAGTGGGGGAACTTAGGGCTGTTCCAATCGAAGCTGCCGGAGTCTATAATGGCGCCGCCGATGGAATTGGCCGTACCGTTGATGAACTTGC
The DNA here is from genome assembly GCA_003499925.1 of Geobacter sp. Classification (GTDB taxonomy): domain Bacteria; phylum Desulfobacterota; class Desulfuromonadia; order Geobacterales; family Geobacteraceae; genus Geomonas. Next base: position 5,978 of record DNRQ01000079.1, on the reverse strand, counting down.
TGGTGGAATGGATGACGATGTCGGCACCCAGATCCTTTACCCGCGCCAGGTATGGAGTCGATACGGTGGCATCGACCATGAGCGGGATGCCGTTTTTCCTGGCGAGGGCGGCAAAGGCGGCGATGTCGGGCACGTCCATTTTCGGGTTGCCGATGCTCTCCACGAAGATCAGCCGGGTGGCGTCGTTGATGCCGGCTTCCAGCGCGGCGAGGTCGGTAGGGTCGACAAACCGCGCCTTGACGCCGTAGTTCGAGAGTGTGTCCCGGAACAGGGAATAGGTGCCGCCGAAAAGAGACGAGGAGGAGAGGATCTCGTCGCCGCTTCGCACCACCGCCATCACGGCCGTGGTGATGGCTGCCATGCCGGAGGCCGTGACGATCGCCGCAATGCCGTCCTCGATGACCGCCAGTCTTTTTTCCAGGCTCTCCAGGGTAGGGTTGCCTATCCTGGTGTAGACCTGTCCGATCGCCCTTCCCTTGAAGATGTCTTCGAGTTCCTCTGCACTGTTGTAGGCGAAGGCCGATGCCTGAACGATCGGCGTCTTGGTGGCGCCGTAAGGCCCGGGTGCCGTCCCGCCATGGATCAGTTTGGTGTCGAACCTCAGACGGCTTTCTCTCTCTCCCACAAACCCTCCAAATAGTCCCTGTCAGATACCAGCCTTGCCGGGTCTTCTACTTCTCGGATCACCTCTCCAAAACTGAAGCAGTTTAGAAGGTGAATCTGAGTGGACTGAGGGTAATTTCTGTAAGCCACTTTGTCAAGAAATAAAAATCTGAATAACACATAACTATAGTGTGCAATGCGTCCGGCAGGGCGCAGGCGGCTCTTCAAGGGATGATCCCTCGGGCCATCCATCGGTTGGGCCTGCGTATGACAGGTGCAATGCCCCGTCAATCGGGGGTTTGCACTGAGGGCGATTCCGACTGCTCGGCAATTTTGGATCAGGGGTAAATTATTGTTGACAATATTGGGGTGCCAATGATAGATATAAATCTACTTAATTGATGGAGTAGTTCAAAGATGATTTCCAAAAAGACCAAATACGGCTTGAAAGCTCTCCTGTACCTGGCGCGGCAGTATGATCGGGGACCTATCCTGATCGCGGACTTGGCGCGGGACGAAAGGATCCCGAAGAAGTTTCTGGAGGCGATCCTGCTGGCGCTGAAAAACAACGGTATACTACACAGCAAAAAAGGTAAGGGGGGTGGCTACTACCTGGGGCGCCATCCGAAGACCATAACGTTCGGGCAGGCGATCAGGGTCATGGAAGGGCCGCTGGCGCCGGTTCCCTGCGTCAGCGAAATGTCCTATGCCACCTGTACCGAGTGCGACAACGAGGCTAGCTGCGGTATCCGGCTGGTGATGAAGGAGGTGCGCGACGCCATGGCGGAAATCCTGGACGGGACATCTCTGGCGGATGCCCTGGAGAGGATCGATAACGCAGAGGAAGCGCAGAAAGGGGTGCTGAACTTCTGTATTTAATCATTCCAGTAAGGTCAGGTGGCAATGAAAGTCAGCTTTAGATAACCGAATTTTTTTTGCACATAAAACTACTATATCGATAGACTAAGGATACGAGGAGGCCCCCCATGACCGGAAGAGCTGTCGCCGCTTTAATATTGGCCCTGATCGCCATATCGCCTGCTGCCGCCTTCGCCAAGACAGAATTGCTCAACGCGTCGTACGACCCGACCCGCGAGCTGTACCAGGATTTCAACAAGGCGTTCGCCAAGCAGTGGAAGCAGAGGACATCTCAGGACCTGGTCGTGAAGCAGTCGCACGGCGGTTCCGGAAAGCAGGCGAGGGCGGTGATTGACGGCCTGGACGCGGACGTGGTCACCCTGGCGCTCGCCTATGACATCGACGAGATGTACAACAAGGCGAAGCTCGTTCCCCAGAACTGGCAAAAAAGGCTCCCCGGTAACAGCTCTCCCTACACCTCGACCATCGTTTTCCTGGTGCGCAAGGGTAATCCGAAGCAGATCAGGGACTGGGCGGATCTGGTGAAGCCCGGCGTCAAGGTGATCACGCCAAACCCCAAGACCTCGGGAGGAGCACGCTGGAACTACCTGGCAGCCTGGGCCTATGCCCTGAAGCAGAAAGGTGGCACTGATGCAAAGGCCAAGGAGTTCGTCACCAAGATCTACCGCAACGTGCCGGTGCTCGATTCCGGTGCCCGGGGGGCCACCACGACCTTCGTGCAGCGAGGGCAGGGGGACGTCCTGGTAACCTGGGAAAACGAGGCCTTTCTCGCCGTTAACGAACTGGGGAAGAACCGGTTCGAGATCATAATCCCGTCGATCAGCATTCTGGCGGAGCCGCCGGTCACCGTGGTGGACAAGGTCGTTGACAGGAAGGGGACCCGGAAGCTCGCTGAGGAGTACCTCAAGTACCTGTATTCCCCCGAAGGGCAGGAGATAGCCGCCAGGCATCACTATCGCCCCTACGACAAGAACGTGGCGGCGAGGTACGCCAGGCAATTCCCCAAGCTGAGCCTGGTCACCATTGACGACACCTTCGGTGGCTGGGCCAAGGCGCAGAAGAGCCACTTTTCCGACGGCGGCATCTTTGACCAGATCTACGGCGGCTCGCGCTAGCTGGCCCTCCCCCAGCCCCCACTGCCATTAAGTTAAGCGGTGGTTCCGTGGCTCATGTAGGGTGGGCCGTGCCCACCATCAGGATGCGGGTGTGGTGGGCACGGCCCACCCTACCTCTGGAAAGGTCCCCCTTTGACAAAGGGGGGATTTAGCTGGAAAGTCCCCCTTTGAAGGGGAAGTTGAGTAGTTGGCTTCTATTAGTTGATGCAATACAGGAGGGGCCCATGGGCTCGTTTGGCAGAAAGAATTCGGTGCTCCCCGGTTTCGGCCCCGCACTAGGCTACACCATCTTTTACCTGAGCATCGTGGTGCTGATCCCTTTGTCCGCGCTCTTTTTCAAGACCGCAACCCTCACCTGGGACCAGTTTCTCTCCGCTGTCACCGCTCCGCGTGTGGTCGCCTCCTACCGCATCACCTTCGGTTCCGCCCTGTTGGCGGCGACCGTCAATGCCTTCTTCGGGGTGCTGGTCGCCTGGGTTTTGGTGCGCTACCGGTTTCCCGGCAAGAAGCTGTTTGACGCGCTGGTGGACCTCCCCTTTGCGCTTCCGACGGCCGTGGCAGGCATCACGCTGGCGAGCATCTATTCCCCCAACGGCTGGCTGGGACGCTACCTCGCCCCGCTCGGCATCGAGGTCGCCTTCACGCCGCTGGGCATCCTGGTCGCCATGATCTTCATTGGCCTTCCCTTCGTGGTACGGACCGTTCAGCCGGTGCTGGAGGAACTGGACCAGGAGGTAGAGGAGGCCGCCTCCTGCCTCGGGGCCAATCGGCTGCAGACCTTCAGCCGGGTGATCTTCCCGACCATGCTTCCGGCCATGCTGACCGGTTTTGCCCTGGCCTTTGCCCGCGCCGTCGGAGAATACGGCTCCATCATCTTCATCGCCGGCAACATGCCGATGGTGTCGGAGATCACCCCGCTGCTCATCATAACCAAGCTGGAGCAGTACGATTATGCGGGGGCGACCGCCATCGCCACCGTCATGCTGATGGCCTCCTTTGTCCTGCTCCTCTCCATAAACCTGATCCAGAAGTGGAGTCGGCGCTTCGCCGAATAGGGACCGCTCCCATCCAGGGAGGCGGGCATAAAAGTGACAAACCGAAAAGGGCAGCTGAAACGGAAAACCGAGAAACGATAACCGAACCTGATTAATCAGGTAACTGAAAACCTGGAACTGAAAACTGAAAACTTGTTTCTTAGGGGGTATTCAATGCATGTCGGCAAAGGGTTCCACAAGTCAGGAGGGAAGGGAGGCTCCAAGATCACTGAGCCTGCCGCAGTACGCATACTGCTGATCACGGTGGCACTGGCGTTCCTGGCGCTTTTTCTGCTGCTGCCGCTTGCCGCCGTCTTCGTCCAGGCGTTCGAGAAGGGATGGGAGGCGTACCTGGCCGCACTGCACGAGCCGGATACCCTCTCCGCCATCCGGCTCACCCTGCTGACCGCGGCGATCTGCGTTCCGCTCAACCTCTTCTTCGGCATCGTCGCCGCCTGGGGCATCGCCAAGTTCACCTTTCCCGGAAAGAGCCTGCTGATCACGCTGATCGATCTCCCGTTTTCCGTCTCGCCGGTGGTCTCGGGGCTCATCTACGTCCTCATCTTCGGCCTGCAGGGGTGGCTCGGCCCCTGGCTGCAGGGCCACGACATCAAGATCATCTTCGCCGTGCCGGGCATCGTGCTCGCCACCGTCTTCGTCACCTTCCCGTTCGTAGCGCGCGAGCTGATCCCGCTCATGGAGTCGCAGGGGCGCGACGAGGAGGAGGCGGCGCTGACCCTTGGGGCGAGCGGCCTGCAGACCTTCTTCCGGGTCACCTTCCCCAACATCAAGTGGGGGGTCCTCTACGGGGTGATCCTCTGCAACGCGAGGGCGATGGGTGAGTTCGGCGCCGTTTCCGTGGTCTCCGGTCACGTGCGCGGCTCGACCAACACGATCCCGCTCCAGGTTGAGATCCTATACAACGAATACAGCTACGCCGCGGCCTTTGCCGTCGCCTCGCTCCTCGCCCTGCTGGCCCTGGTGACTCTCGCCCTCAAGACCCTTGCGGAGTGGAAAATCCAGCAGGGACTCTCCGCTTCGGAAGAAAGGTAGACTCATGAGCATCGATATTGAAAGTGTAAGCAAGAACTTCGGCGAGTTTGCAGCGCTGACCGACGTCAACCTGGTGGTCCCCTCCGGAGAACTGGTCGCCCTCCTGGGCCCCTCCGGCTCCGGCAAAACCACGCTTTTGCGCATCATAGCGGGGTTGGAGTCGCCGGACGGCGGCAGGATCCTTTTCAACGGCGAGGAGGCGACCCGGCGCGATGTCAGGGATCGCCATGTAGGCTTCGTATTCCAGCACTACGCCCTGTTCCGGCACATGACGGTGTTCGACAACATCGCCTTCGGACTCACTGTGAAGCCGAAGAAGTCGCGCCCGAGCAAGGCCGATATCCGCGACAAGGTCTACACCCTGTTGAAGCTGATCCAGTTGGAGCAGCTCTCGGACCGGTATCCCGCCCAGCTCTCCGGCGGCCAGCGTCAGCGGGTGGCGCTGGCACGGGCGCTTGCCGTGGAGCCGCAGGTGCTGCTGCTCGACGAGCCGTTCGGCGCGCTCGATGCCAAGGTCCGCCTGGAACTGCGGCGCTGGCTCAGGCGCCTCCACGACGAGATCCACGTTACCAGCGTCTTCGTGACCCATGATCAGGAGGAGGCGCTCGAGGTGGCCGACAGGATCGTCGTCATGAACGGCGGCAAGATCGAGCAGCAGGGGACTCCGTCCGAGGTCTACGACCGGCCGGCCACCCCGTTCGTCTTCGATTTCCTGGGTAACGTGAACCTGTTCCAGGGGAGGGTTCATGAGGGAATGGCCCAGATGGGGGGGATGGAACTCTCCGCTCCGGAGCATGCCGCCACCAATAATGTCCGGGCCGTAGGCTATGTCCGTTCCCACGACATCGAGATCGACAGGGTTCCCTTCGTCCCCTTCGACGCCAGTTCCGTGGAGGCAGTGGTACGCTATATCCTGTCGGTGGGCCCGCTGGTGCGCATCGATCTGGAGCTGTCGGGAGGCGAGGGGGTCGAGGTCGACTTGTCGCGCGACGTAGCCGACAGGCTCGATCTGAAGGTGGGCGAGAAGGTGTACGCCAGGCCCCGCAAGATGCGGGTCTTCACCGATGATTACCAGATTTAGGGGCCAGCTCCCCGATTACCCTCCCCCAGGGAGTAGGTCGGGTTAGCCCGCAGGGCGTAACCCGACGCGCAGTGCAGTCGATGTGGTATCCGGCAGGGGTGTCGGGTTACGCTGCGCTAACCCGACCTACGGGGACTGCCCGATTACCCCCCCACAGCCCCCGCGGCCATTAAGTTACCTGATTAGCAGCCAACCCCGCCTGCGGCGGCGTTT
>DNRQ01000013.1 GCA_003499925.1 Geobacter sp. | reverse complement strand
CAAAACCGAGAACCGGCGCTCGGCACCACGAAGAAGATGTGGGGTCGAGCGCCTTCTGCATTTCTAAAGCGCCGCGTTTGCTACAGGTTCGCGAAACCGCTCACACCCCCCACGCACGACGGATAAAGCTACTAACATCTTCATGGTCTTCAGCGTTGTCATAATGTTAGTACAGTTCGTAGCCACAGGGGTCTTCCTCAATGAGCGAAAAAAAGCCGCCCTGTCAGCTGTACTGACATAGGCGGCTTCATTTTCAGATATTGTATTGTGTCAATCACACTCGCCCTCGCAAGGGAAGTGAGGCTGCGTATTGGCTTCTTTACCATCAAACCTGTTCAAACTTTGAATTCGGTATTTTATCTTTTAACGCTTAATAGACCACGATGCTCCCAGGCAAGAAGTGCTGTCCCAATCAATGGTTTGATGATCGAAATCATCATTATTAATATGTCCAGTAACCATGCATCCACTTCCTGAATTGCTCAAGCCAATCAACTTGTATGTATGCAAATCAATTACTCCAAATCTAGTTCCAATAATAACTCCATTCCGACGAACTTCACTTATTGCGGTTGCCCCTGAAATCACAGTTTTATCGCCAGTCACAGTATCCGTATAGGTACCTGAAAGTATATCGCCATAATTCACTGTCGAGCCGAATGTACCATTTCCGTTGTTTGCAGCAATAAAAGTACCATTTGTTATCAGTCGTGTGTATGGATCAATCTGGCCGGAAAAACTAGCACTGTCACCATCAATATTGCCACCTGCAGATATAGATGCCCCATTAGAATTAAGTGTCAGTTGTCCGGATAAAGAGTATTCTCCATGGTAAAATGTGCCACTTATATTGCCATTAGTTACTATCATATTGAGTGGAAAGCTAAATCCTCCCGTAAAAACTGCAACGCAGTTATAACTCCCGTTGAAATGAGATAGATTGTAAGAAATACTTCCCGTTCCCGTTCCTGCTGGTCCTGCTGGTCCTGCNNTGGTCCTGCTGGTCCTGCTGGTCCCTGCACTTGAGCCTTACTCTGCACACTTCCATCTGGGAACACAATCTCGCCACCATCAAAGAGGGTCAAATCACCAACTACCTTAGTACCCGCCCAAGTTAATGATGAAGTGAATAAAGTAACGGCTAGCACGGATAAAATCATTATTCTCTTTAACAATTTACGACCTCCTGAATTTTAAAACATATGGCATCCACGGGCAAAATAGCATAATTGGTGACATGGCACACTTCCATTCAGGAAGTGCTTCTGCATGAGATAGATCGTGAAATATCATATAGCATAAAGACGTTTTACATGAAAGCAGATTATCGGGGAAAGAGGCAAAGGAGATTCCTAATAGTACGACAAAAGATGTCCGGCGTATGCTCGACCCGCGTCACCTCACCAAAGCCCCGACAGTATTGAAGCCAATCTTCCGCTACCAACAACTCTCCCTCCCCTTCAAGGGGAGGGTCGGGGTGGGGATGGGGCTTGAAGGGGGAGGGACGTACAGCGGAAGATCATTGCTAATCAGGTTTCCATTTCGATCTGGTACGCGATAACTCGCTTTATGGCTGTGGCTTCCACATCAGCCCTCAAGCCTTCTTCATCCGGCAGGGGGGAATTCCATGGGACCAGGGGAATTCCATGGGACCAGGCATTGATAAATTGACAACTCAGGGTATGATTGCGCCATGTCGCGAAAGGAACGCATCCACATACCCGGGGCCGTCTATCATGTGATCCTGCGGGGCAACGATCGTCGGGGCATATTCAACGACGACAAGGACCGGTTCCGTCTCTACTCCTTCCTGGACCACGCCTTCCAGCGCTTCCCGTTCAAGATCCACGCGTTCGAGCTTCACATAGCACATCCACTCGGAGATCCAGGTCGCCGACGTCCCGCTTCCTAAAATCATGCAGTGCATCGCGCTGCGGTACGCCCAATGGTTCAACTGGAGACATCAGAAATCGGGACACCTGTTCCAGCGTCGCTACCAGGCGATCATGGTCGAGGCCGACGAGTACCTGAAGGAGCTCGCCGCCTACATCCACCTCAATCCGGTGCGCGCCCGCATCGTCAAGAGCCCGGAGAAGTGCAAGTGGAGCAGCCACCGGGCCTACCTTGGCAAGATAGTCTTCCCTTGGCTGGAAACCGACTTCATCCTCTCGACCTTTTCGTCATCCGACCGGAGAAGGGCAAGAGCATTGTTCAGGGACTTCGTCGATTCGATGATCGGCCAGGGTCGCAACAAGAGCTTTCACGGCGAAAAGAACATCGACAACAGGCTACTGGGAGACGAATACTTCGTCCTGAACATCCTCGAGGGAGTCGAGGAGGACATCCCCCAAAAGCCCGATATGGAAACGGTGGTCGAAGCCATCGAGGCCGTCATCGGCCAGGACACTCGAAGGCTTTTGACATCGGCCGCAAGGGACGCACGGAGTTTCGAGGCCAGGGCGCTTGCCGCGTGGGCCACAATGCAGTTCTCCAGTGCCCCTGACTGAGTTGGGGAATTACTGCAACCGGGACCAATCGACCATGTCCTGCGCCGCCCGCAGGATCGAAGAATTGCAACCCGCTCGGCCCGATTTAGCTGACAAAATGGAACGACTGCGCGCCACACTTACCCACCACGGCGCCTCAAAAGTGTACGACGCGCGACCAGCCCCTATGATTGACCTTCCTCCCGACCCCCGACGACGTTCCGAACTGACATCAAAAGACACCTTGCTGCTGTAATGATTACAGCACGTTACGTGGCCGATGAAGAAACTGGAGTTCTCACACCAATAGTTATCCCTTTGTCAATGCCTGGTCCCATTGGTGTGTGGTCCCATTGGTGTGCCCCTGAAAAAACTCCCTCCCCTTCAAGGGGAGGGTTGGGGTGGGGATGGGGTTAGCCCCGGTACAAAAACACCCCATCCCCCTCCTGACCTCCCCCTTGAAGGGGGAGGGACCTGAGCAGCGGAAGATCAACGCTAATCAGGTAATTTTCGGCACTACACAGATCCCTTTCCTTCTCTCGCGGGTAATGTCCTCCGGCTGCCCCTCCAAATTTCACCTTTCACGTTGCGTACCCTGCCATTTTTCGTTAAAGTGCATTACGTTGTATAACTTTTTGAGGGAGCATCCCATGCTTGCCATAAGACTGGACGAAAAAACAGAATCGCGTCTTGAGCGTCTCGCAAAAGAGACTCATCGCACCAAGTCATACTTCGTTAAGCGGGCCATCACCACATTTCTTGATGAAATGGAAGACAAACTTATTGCCGTCGCTCGTCTGGAGCAGGAGAACCCAACCTTTCTGACGAGCAATGAACTTTGGCGCGAACTTGGATGGGAGAAACCGGCCGACAAACCTAAGCGTCAGAGCAAATAATGCAAGACTACACCGTTCTCTGGGAGAAGAGTGTCAAGCACGATTTAAAGAGCGTCGGTCGCAAAGCTGCCGAGCACATCCGGGAAACGGTCGAGACGACACTGGCTCATGACCCCCGTCAGGGTAAGCAATTGCAGGGGGACTTCAAGCCTCCTCTCTGGAGTTATTCGAATCGGGGTATATCGCGTACTGTACACGTTTACCGAAACCGAGTTGATTATCTGGGTCGTAAGAGTCGGACATCGAAAAGAGGTTTACCGGAAACTCTGATTTCATGCTGCCGATCTCGTTCCTTTGCGCCAACAAGTAGTTGACCTAATTAGCCGAGCATCCAATATTGGATACTGGCATCTACCTTTCCCGCCCAGTCTTTTCGCCATGCTTCCCAGTTCCCGCTCACTATAAGCGATGCACACCGGCATGAGCGCATCATCGGCTGCTTTCTGAAGTCTATCCAAGGCGGTGCGGCTAGTATGCATCTTTTTCAGCCAATCTTCCGCTACCAACAACTCTCCCTCCCCTTCAAGGGGAGGGTCGGGGTGGGGATGGGGTAGAGTCTGCGTCAGAGCACACCCCCATCCCCCTCCTGTCCTCCCCCTTGAAGGGGGAGGGACGTACAGCGGAAGATCATTGCTAATCAGGTTTCCATTTCGATCTGGTACGCGATAACTCGCTTTATGGCTGTGGCTTCCACATCAGCCCTCAAGCCTTCTTCATCCGGCAGCGGTCTTGAAACGACCCTACGGTCGTCGGCTATCAATTCCCGTCGAACATCCGCCCCAGCCCGCCCAGCACGGAACCTTCTCCCTTGGCGCTGCCGCCCTGGCTCGGGGCGTGGGCTATGATGCGGTCGGCCAACCGCGAGAAGGGGAGGCTCTGTAGCCAGACTTTTCCGTGGCCGCTCAGGGTGGTGAGAAACAGCCCCTCGCCTCCGAAGAACATGCTCTTTAGGTTGCCGGCCCGCTGGATGTCGTACTGCACTGTCGGCTCGAAGGCGACCACGCATCCGGTGTCGACGCGTAACGACTCACCGCGCAGTTCACGCTCGAAGATGGTGCCGCAGGCGTGCACGAAGACCATGCCGTCGCCGCGCAGGCGCTGCAGGATGAACCCTTCTCCGCCGAAAAAGCCGGTGCCGAGCTTGCGCTGGAAGGCGATGCTCACCTCTGTGCCGAACGCCGCGCAGAGGAAGGAGTCCTTTTCGCAGAGGATCTCGCCACGCATTTTACCAAGGTCCATCGGAATGATCTTGCCGGGGTAGGGAGCGGCGAAGGCGACCTTGCGCTTGGCCTGGCGGGAGTGGTTGGTGAAGTGGGTCATGAAGATCGACTCGCCGGTGAGTGCCCGTTTGCCGGCGGATAACAGCGTCCCCATCAATCCCTGATCCGCCTGCGAACCGTCCCCCATGCGGGTCTCGAACTGGATCTCCTCCTCCATGAAGTTCATGGCTCCGGCCTCGGCAATGACCGTTTCTCCGGGATCGAGTTCAACCAGCACCATCTGCATATCATCGCCGACAATCTCGTAATCAACCTGGTGGCATCTCATTGTTTGCACCTCCGTGATGATTGGATTCCTGACAGCAGTCAATAAATGAGGACTGTCTGCAACTACAACTCGATATCGTCGATCCTTCTGAAAAGCCGGCCGCCGCTATGCTCGATGAAAAACAGCAGCTGCAGATTTAGGGGGAGGCCCGGGAGATCTCCGGATTCGCGGAAATCGGTCCTCAGTCCAAAGCACTTCTTCCCGATCCCGGCGCCGTAGCCTACCTCTGAGACAGTGCCGCTGTCGGGCTCTGTACCATCGAGCACGGCCAGGAGTACATCTGAAGTTCGCACTCCCGCTGCATTGACTCCACCGGTGAACCTGGCGGCCTCTCTGATGGCCTTGGTGCGTTCGACAGCGTCAGCGACCGACACGGCTTCTTCGATCCGCTTGGTAACCTCGTCCTGCTCCCAAGGGTCGAAGACCGCGCAATCCAGCTGGCGAAGGCGCTCCTTGATCCTGTCACGATAATGGTCATTTTCCGGACTAAACCCCAGCGGCGACGCCAGGTAGACTTTCAGTTGCTTCTTTGTCATTGAATCTCCCGGCATTGCAGAATCCGGCTCTACCCCTTTGCAACCTTCAGTCCGGGTATCATGTCGAAATGGGTGTCAATCGTTAAGACGGACAGCTCATGCTCTAGGGCAAGGATTGCAATGACGATGTCGGAAAAAGGTAGTGTGTGGCCTTCTCTGCGCAAATCAGCACAGAGCCGACCGGCCTTGATCCAGAGTTCAGCCGACATCTCAAGGTGCTTAACGGCTTGCGAGGCGTTCAGAAAAAGCAATTCTTCCATTGGATTTTTGATCCCTTGAATCAACTCGTAAAGGATCACGCCACAGATTGCCACTTCCCCCTGCACCAGCCCACGCTCCAGAGCTTCTGCCAACGGCGTCTGGCTTCCTCTGAAAAAATCAATCCAAGCACAGGTATCCGGCAAAAGCGTTTCAGGAGTCATAGCGCTCATGTTCTTCAGCGGCCTTCAATTCTGCCGCCTCTTCCTCTTTCCAGTCATAGTCGATCTCGACCTTGCCGCGCAATGCCAGCAGGTCTTCCATCTTCTTACGCCTAACGTACTCTTCCATGACCGTTATTATGGCGCCGGTTTTGGTTTTTTGTCCGGATAGCCGCTGCACTTCCTCTATCAGCTTATCCGGTATGATCAATGTTGCACGCATGTCACGCACCTCCATCATATGCTACAAGCATATGCCGACACAGTCGGCAAAGCAAGTACAGCTTCCGTGCTTCATCCAGGTATCTGGAGCGATACCAGTACCGGCCTGGCAACATCAACCATCTCCCGAATGGAGGGGGGGAAAGCCTCACCCTCCCCACGGCCCTACTGCAATTAAGTTACCTGATTAGCGCTGATCTTCCGCTGTTCAGGTCCCTCCCCCTTCAAGGGGGAGGTCAGGAGGGGGATGGGGGTGTTTCTGCGCCGGAGCTGCCCCATCCCCACCCCCACCCTCCCCTTGCACTGCCATTAAGTTAAGCGCGA
>DNRQ01000074.1:16033-30437 GCA_003499925.1 Geobacter sp. | reverse complement strand
GGAGTCGATCCAGTACCTGGAGAAGATCGAGACCCCGATCTTCAACGACGAGGGAGCAGTCATCGGCACCATAGGGATCGCCCACGACATCACCGCCCGCAAGGAGGTGGAGGTCTCGCTGCGTCACAAGACCACCCACGACGTGCTGACCGGCCTCTATAACCGGGCCTATTTCGATGAGGAGCTGGAACGGCTGACCCTGGACGCCATGTTTCCCATGAGCATCGTGATGGCCGACGTGAACGGCCTGAAGGCAGTCAACGACACACTGGGGCATGCAGCGGGAGACGAGCTGATCCAGATGGCCGCGAGGGTCATCCAGCACGCCTTCCGGACCAAGGACATCGTTGCCCGGATCGGTGGAGACGAATTCGCCGTGATCCTTCCCCAGACCGCCGCCCCGGTCGCCCGGGAAGCGGTCCGCAGGATCATGATCTGCCCCGAGATCGTCGCTGGTCAGGTAAGCATCGCCTTCGGCACCGCCGCCGCGGCAAACGCCGGTCAGCTTGCGCAGGCCTTGCAGCTAAGCGACAAGAGGATGTATCGCGACAAGTCAAAACAGAAGAAACCTGGCCGGGCAGGGCCGCAGCCGCACGCCGGGGAACATCCTGCGTAGCTGGAACTATCATGAGAAGGAACGCATCCGGCAAAGAACCTGAAAACAGAGAGGTTGCACATGGCTGAGAAGAAACCTGGTAAATTCGACGATGCGCAGCTGCGCCGCTTGGCCGAAAAACGGCTCGACAAGAGCATGGAGACGCTGCCCGCAACGGCAGTTGAGGCCGAGCGGCTGCTTCAGGAACTCGAGATCCACAGGATCGAGCTGGAAATGCAGAATGCGGAACTGTGCAAAGCCAGGGATGATGTGGAGACGGCGCTGGAGAAGTACACCGAACTCTACGATTTCGCTCCGGTGGGCTACGTTACCCTGGACGGCAAGGGGAACATTTGCGGTGTAAATATCACCTGCTCGCGCCTGCTAGGGGTCAACCGCTTCGGACTGATCGGCCAGCGCCTGGAAGCTTTCGTAGCCGAAGGGTCCCGCGCCGTTTTTTCCGCCTTACTGGCGCGGGTCTTTGCGGGCCCCGGCCAGGCGAGCTGCGAGATCGAACTGACGACCGGGGCGAAGACCCGGCTCTTCGTGCAGGTCGAGGCGGTGACTTCCGGTGAGCAGTGGCACATCGCCCTGATCGACATCACCCAGAGAAGGGAAGCAGAGGCAGCGCTTCGGATCGAGCAGGAGGGGGCAAAGACGCTTCGACGGGAAAAGGCGGCGGCCCTGGAGGCGCTGGAAAAGGAGAAATCGGCGGCCGAGGCGCTGGAAAAGGAGCAGGAGGCGGCCGAGGCGCTGCGGGTCGAGCAGGAGGCGAACGTCGCGCTGCGGCTGGCAAAGGAGGCGGCCGAGGCGACCGCCCGGACCAAGAGCCAGTTCCTCGCCAACANNTGAGCCACGAGCTGCGCACCCCGATGACCGGCATCCTCGGCATGCTGCAACTCGCCCTGGAAGAGGAGATCCCTGCCGTGCCGCGCAGGTACCTGGAGACGACGCTCAGTTCGGCGGGCTCCCTGCTGCGCATCCTAAACGACGTCCTCGACATGTCGAAGCTCGACGCGGGCAAGCTCACCATCGAACAGCAGCCGTTCTCGCTGCGCAGCTGCATCGGCGAGGCGGCAGATCTCTTTACTCCCGAACTGCTGCGCAAAAGGCTCTTTTTCGCAAGCTCCGTGGGCGATGAGGTCCCGGATCTGGTGCTGGGCGACCAGCTGCGGCTGCGGCAAATCCTCATCAACCTGATTGGCAACGCGGTGAAATTCACCGAAAAGGGAAAGGTGTTTCTGCGCCTGAGCGCCCAGCGCTGCGCCGGCACCGGACAGCACGACTTCACCTTTTCGGTAACGGACACCGGCATCGGCATACCCGACAGCATGAAGGGAGTGCTGTTCCAGGCATTCAGCCAGGTGGACTCCTCCCACAGTCGCAGCTTCGGAGGCACGGGCCTCGGGCTCGCCATCAGCAGGGAGATCGTGGAGCTCATGGGCGGGACGATTTCCTTCGAGAGCGAAGAGGGGGCGGGGAGCACCTTCTCCTTCACCATCACCCTGGCGCAAGACGGAGAACGTGACGCCATGCCGCAGGGCGAGCCCCGACCGGCCCAAACTCCCTGCTTAACACCTAGCGAGGAGCGGCCCCGGCATCTGCTTCTTGCCGAGGACGATGCGACCATCAGTCAGATTCTCGGAGTGCTGCTCAGGCGGGAGAACTACCAGGTGGATTTTGCCGAAAATGGCCTGAGGGCCATGGAAATGTGGCAACGGGGGCAATACGATCTCGTGCTGATGGATGTCCAGATGCCGCTTTTGAACGGCTTAGAGGCGACCGGCGCCATCCGGGAGCAGGAGCGGGAGCGCGGGTGCCGGACCCCCATCATCGCCATGACGGCGCATGCACTGAAGGAGGACGAGCAGAGGTGCCTTCAGGCCGGCATGGATGCCTATATCTCCAAGCCGATCGATTTCAAGGTGACCCTGCAGGCGATAAGAGAGCTGCTCCGGCAGCATTGCGGCGCCACCCGCGAGGCTGCCGACCAGGGAGGCCGGGACTGACGCCGGTGCTGCACCGTCGAGCCTCCTCCGCTTCGAGACGGAGGCCGTGAGGATGCCGAGGTTTTGGGAGTGCCCGGGCGGCGGCGAACGCCAGAAATGTCCCCGTCATGGCTCCAGCACCTTTTTCAATACCTTGCTCATCTCCCGGGACAGGTAAGGTTTGGCGAGAACCGCCTGGAAACCGTGTTCCCGGTAATTAGCCAGCACCGGATCGTTGGAATAGCCGCTGGAGACGATGGCCTTGACGGCAGGATCGATCTTCAACAGCTGCTCCATGGTTTCCTTGCCGCCCATGCCGCCGCGGATCGTCAGGTCCAGGATGGCAACGGAGAATGGCGCACCCTCCTCCCTGGCTCTCAGGTAGGCGCCTAGCGCCTCTGCACCATCTTCCGCGACCTCGACCGCATAACCCATTTCTTTCAACAACTCCTGTGCCGTAGCCCTTACCTCGCCATTGTCGTCCATCACCAGCAGTCGCCCCGTGCCATGGAAGGCCGGCTCCGGCTCACCCGGGTCGGCTACATATTCATGCTTCGAAGCCGGCAAAGAGATAATGAACCTGCTGCCACGCCCCGGTACCGATTCAGCCCTTATTTTGCCGCCATGTTTTTTCACTATCGAGTAGCAGGTTGCCAGTCCAAGCCCGCTCCCTTGACTTTTCGTGGTGAAGTAAGGATCAAAAATTTTCAGCAGGTCTTCCTCGGCAATGCCCGCACCGGTGTCGGCTACCAAAATTCTCACGAATTGAGCGCCGTCGGCCGTAGAGACTTTTTCCGTCCCTATGGTCGTCGTCCCTCCCATCGGCATGGCCTGGACCGCATTCAGCACCAGATTATGGATCACCTGCGACAGCTGTCCTTCGTCGGCCTCCACCGGATGGATGTCCTCCGCAAGCAGGTATTCACATCTCACGTTGCTGCCGTGGAGCACGAAAGCGGCGGCTTCCTGCACCAGGAGATTCACCTGGATAACCTTCTTGACCGGCTCGCCCCCACGGGCAAAGGTAAGCAGCTGCCTGGTCAAATCGGAGGCACGGACAATTGCATGCTCCGCATCTTCCAATCTTTTGGCCGCCCTGTCCGGATCGTGCAGCTGAAATCGGGCCAGGGAGATATTGCCGAATACGGCCGTCAGGATGTTGTTGAAATCGTGGGCTATCCCTCCAGCCAGCACCCCGAGCGATTCGAGCTTCTGGTTTTTCATCAGGTCGTGCCTGGCCTTGCGATCGATCGCCGTCATGGTTATCCAGTACGCCGCGGAACCATGGCTCCCACGGGCCTTGGAGCTTTGCAACTGGGCCCAGAACGAGGATCCGTCGGGACGCTGCATGCGCATCTCCATGTCCCCGCAAAGACCGGTCTCGAAGTGATTTTTTTGCAGCAGGGCGTATAAGTCACGTTCCTGGTGGAAAATGAAGCTGACCATCGGCCGGTTAACCAGGCAATCCCGGGCCACGCCGAGGAGTTTGGCGGCCGTGAGATTGGCCTCCAGGACCACCCCCCGCTCGTCGATGGTGAAATAGCCGACCGGAGCAAGGTCGTAGAGCTCGAAGTATTTGGTCCGTGACAGCTCCAACTCCTCCACCACGGACCGCAGCTCCTCGTTCTGCATCTCCAACTCGATCTGGTGCAGCTGCAGTTCCTGGCGCAGTCGCTCAAACTCCCCGTCGTTTTCGCGAAGCCCCCCTGCTGCGCCTTTCGCTCTCAGAAATTCCTCTACCTGACGTCTATGTTCATCTTCCCTAGCCGGCCGGTTTTTCGCCTCCGGGTGTAGTCTCATCGTTTGATCCCCTCTGGAGCTGGAGTCAGGCAAAAATAGAAGGTGGCGCCTTCCCCGGGCGCCCCCTCCGTCCAAATCCGTCCTTCATGCCTGGTGATGATCCGCTGCACGGTTGCCAAACCGATGCCGATCCCTTTAAAGTCGCCCACCCCGTGGACCCTTGCAAAGGGGGTGAACAGCTTCGCCGCGTGCCTCATGTCAAATCCTATGCCGTTGTCTCTGACGAAATAGATGACTTCTCCGTCCTGGGAACCGGCTCCGAATTCGACCCTGGGAGAGGGCGCGTTGCCGGTATACTTCCAGGCGTTTCCCAAAAGGTTTTCCAGAACCTGTCTCAGCAGAAGCGGATCACCGTGAGCGTAAACCCCCTCGGCAATAACGGTCTCCACCTGGCGTCCCGCATCCAATTCATTGAACACCTTGACCACATCATGTGCCAGCAAGGAGAGGTTGACGTTTTCCCGGCGCAATTTGCTGCGCGTCGCCACGGAAAGCTCCAAAATGCCGTCCACCAATCGCCCCATTCTCTCGGCGGCCGCCCCGATCCTGTGCAACATTTCCTTGCCGTCCGCGTCTAATCGGTCCGGATAATCCTCCAAAAGCACGCTGCTGAAGCCGCACATGCTGCGCAAAGGTGTGCGCAGGTCGTGCGCCACCGTATAGCTGAAGCTCTCCAGTTCCCGGCATGCTGCCAGCAGCGCCCGGTTGGAGGATTCAAGCTCTTCCGTGCGCTGCCGCACTTGTTGATCCAGTTGACGGTTCAACCGGATGCTCCAATGCTCGGAACCCTTGCGTTGCGCGACATCGACGACGGCTCCGCGAAAGCTGAGACCAGAGTCAGCGGTTGTTGCTTCAACCAGGAGCGGAGCAGCAAACCTGCCGCTCCAGGGCGCGCTGATGCTGGTTCGAGGAGCGTGCGGCTCGAGCAGATGGCCCGGGGGCCGAAGGCCAGCCGGGACGCTATGATGATGATTTTCCCGGTTCTCCAGTTTTTCCGAGCCATCCGACTCGCCGTGCCGCATTTCCATGATCCCCCACTTTGCGCGACCAACGTCCCGCGCTGCGTCATCGAGTTTCCTGTTCAGTACCAATCTCGCCCGGCCCTCCCTCTTATGGCAGGGCCGGGCGAGGGGGGTGCGTGCAGCAGGCTGAAGGCGATGCCGATCGGATTCCATCATCGGCGGCTGATGCCGGCTCCTCGCAATCCTGCTCCTGCAAGAGTCTGCGCAACTTCCGAAGCGAGTTCGCCTCGATCTGGCGTATCCTCTCACGGGTAACGCCGAAGCTTAACCCGATGCTATCGAGTGTCTGCGGTTCGTGGTCATTCAGGCCGAAACGAAGGGTGAGCACCTTTTTCTCGGACTCCGTGAAGCTCTCCATGAAACCGGACACCAGTTCATAAGCCTCAACCCCTTCAATGCGGTCCGAGGCCGAAAGGGCCGAGGTCTCCTCGATGGTGTCCATGAGGAAAAAATCGCCGCGCTCCCCCATTGGTTGATCCAGCGAGAAGATCTTTCTGGTTACCGTCATCAGATGGCGTACATGGGTCAACTCCACCTCCATGGCGTCAGCAACCTCCTCCAGGGTCGGCTCGCGGTTCATCTGCTTGCGGAAAATGCCGGACTTCCTCTTCATCCTGCCAATCTCTTCGGCGACATGTACCGGGAGCCTGATGGTGTGCGCCTGATTCATCAGAGAGCGCTCGACGCTCTGCCTGATCCACCAGCTGCCATAGGTGGAGAAGCGGAACCCCTTGGAAACATCGAAATGCTCCACCGCCTTGATCAGCCCCAGATTACCCTCCGCTATCAGGTCCAGAAAGGGGAGCCCCCGGTTGATGTAGCGCTTGGCTATTTTCACCACCAGCCGCAAATTCGAGGTGATCATCCGGTCTCGGGCCGCCATGTCACCCAGGTCGATCTTCCCGGCCAGCTCCTTTTCCTGTTCCGCCGTCAGAAGTTTCGTCTTGTGGATGTCGCGCAGGTAGAGCTTCAGGGCGTCACTGGCCGTTCCGTCAACTTCATCCTTGATCTGCTCAGCTTCGGCAGGCTCGTCAATTTCCCGGTCCTGCATGGGTTCCGAGGTATCCGGTTCCTGCTCGGCAGCTATAAACACGGGGCACTTCCGTGGCCCGGATGGAACCCGGAGTCCGCAAGGATCGGGCGGACGGGACCGGCGCCGGCGCTAAATACCGTCGGGGAAAAGCACGTCACTTTCTTCATACTGGTAACCTCCTGTTAGCTGCGCTCCAAAAAATGGTCGCCTCTCTCATTGGCAGTGCTCCCGGCAGCTCCAGATCCATCACTCCCGGCAGCTCCAGATCCATCACTCCCGGCTGGTTTCCCTCAAAGATCGCATCCATTGGCTAGCCCTTTCTTGTGCGACGCTGACCGAGTCAATGGTTGCCTTGAGCCGGTTCGAGTTCAGGCGACATTGTGACAGGACCGTTTTCCGTCCGACCTCCTTCGATAGCAACTACCGCACCAATCCGGACCTGCGGACACTTAGAGCGTAAAGGCATGATTAGAGGCGGGAAAATGAAAAGGGCGGGTATCAGGGGGTCAGGAACACGGCGTGGGAATCCGTCATATCCGGCAGGAGTCGTCAAATATGACGCATGGCGTTGAAGACCGCAGGTCGGGTTAGCCCGCAGGGCGTAACCAGACCTGCAGTCCGTATGGCCGGAATGGGGGAAGGTGCGTCGGGTTACGCTGCGCTAACCCGACCTACGTGTACGCCTACGCATGTGCGCAAGCCACATAAACTGAAAGGCCCGCCCGATAGCCGGACCGGCCTTTCTTAATTCCCGAGGGGGCATTTATCTGCAGGTCGGGTCAGACGGCAGGGCGTTAATGCTTCTTCTCTTCCTTCTTGATCTTTTTCTCGGCCTTTTTTTCTTTCGGGGTCTTTGCCGGTTCTTTTTTGGAGGTCTTCTTGCTGTCCTGGCCTTTGCTCATGATTTTGCTCCTTACGGTTCAGGGTTAAGATTCATTCAAGCACTTGGTGATTATACCACTCATTGGTGAGAGTCGCGGATATATTCCATGAGAGTGGCCGGCAACCGGGTCCGATCATCTTCTCGCACCTTGCTACCGCTCCAGCAAATCATCGGGACCGGTTAATTCTACTTTGTCACATTACCACCTTGCCCCCATCCCCACCCTAACCCTCCCCTTGAAGGGGAGGGGATTTTAAGGCTCCTCCCNNACCCGCCACATGTGACGGTTATGCCGGAATTGGCGGCTTTTTTTCACCCTCTCGATGTCGAGAAGGCACTCTATCTGGCACCTTCTCCCGTACTATCATGAAGTTGCCCGGCCTGCCGTAGCAGCTAGCTGCTGGCACGCAAGTTGCGGTCACTACCCACAGCGAAGGTACTTCACAATCAGGCAGAGAAATAAGAAAACCGATTGGCGTCAATCTTCAGTAGGAGGCTNNGAGTGCAGCTTTGCAACTAACTGCAAATCCCCCTAAATCCCCCTTTTTCAAAGGGGGACTTTCAGCCGCACCCAGCGTTACTGAAGATCAGCGCTAATCGGGTAAAAAATGAACCAAACGGGATTTATGATAGGAATCCCACATGTTCACTCTGGCTCATGTGACGAGGATTCGGGACCGGGAAAGGGAGTACGTCAAAGGGTCCCAGGGAGAGCACCATGGAGCATACCAATATAGCTGCCAAGCCTCGGATAGGCACAGCGCTTTCCGAAAAGAGGGGCATGGAGCAGTCACTGAGAAACTCGGAGCTCCGCTACCGCCGCCTCTTCGAATCCGCCCAGGACGGCATCCTGATCCTCGACGTCGAGACCGGATCTATCAGCGACGTCAATCCGTACCTGATCCAGATGCTGGGGTACTCGCGCGAGGAGTTTCTGGAGAAGAAGCTCTGGGAAGTCGGCTCCTTCAGGGATGTCCAGGCCAGCAGGGACTCCTTCCTGGCGCTGCAGAAGGACCAGTTCATCCGTTACGACAACCTGCCGCTCAAGACCAAGAGCGGCCGCCTGATACAGGTGGAATTCGTCAGCAACGTCTACCTGGTCGGCGACGAGAAGGTGATCCAGTGCAATATCCGCGACGTAAGCGACCGCAAGCGGGCCGAGGCTGCCGTGCAGGCCAAGGATGAGGCTCAATGGTCGCTGATCGAAAATCTGGAGGACCTCTGGCTGCTGATCAAGCAGCTTCCGGTCGGGGTGGTGGTCCATACCCCCGACACGAAGATCGTGCTGTGCAACCCCGAGGCGTCGCAAATCCTCGGCGTCGCCTCGGAGCTGATGCTCGGCAGGGACGCCTGCGACCCGGAATGGAACTTTCAACGCGAGGACGGCTCACCGTTGCCGGCGGACCAGCATCCCGTGAACCGTGTGATCGCCACCGGAGCCACCATGAAGAGCTTCGTGATGAGGATCGCCCGCGGGGGGAACGGAGCGCCCACCTGGGTGCTGGTGAACGCCTATCCCCAGCTCGACCAGGACCAGGCGCTTCGGCAGGTCGTGGTCACCTATTCCGACGTAAGCGACATGAAGGGCGCCGAGAACGTGATCCGGCGCCATCTCGAGCATCTGACCGCCCTGGTGGAGATCGACCGCGCCATCAATTTCAGCTTCGATCTCGATCTCAGCCTGACGACGCTCCTCACCCACCTGATGGTGCAGCTCGGGATCGACGCGGCCGACGTGCTCCTTTTCAACCCCGCGACCAGAACCATGGAGTACCTGGCGGGTCGCGGCTTCCACAGCAAGGCGATCGAGCAGCCGCGCGAGCCGCTGGGGGCAGGTGAAGCCAGGTGGGGGGCGCAGGACGCCGGCATCGTCCACCTCCCGGATCTGGCCAAAGGGGATGACAAGTTTCTGGGGGGGATTGATCTGGCGGGGGAGGAGTTCGTCGGCTACTTCGCGGTGCCGCTGGTCGCCAAAGGAGAGGTGATAGGAGTGCTGGAGGTTTTTCAGCGCACTCAGCAGGTGCACGCAGCCGAGTGGCTCGACCTTCTCAAGGCGCTCGCCTCAAAGGCCGCCATCGCCATAGACAATGCCACCCTGTTCGAAAACCTGCAGCGCTCCAACACCGAACTGGCCCAGGCCTATGACGCCACCATAGAAGGGTGGTCGAGGGCGATGGAGTTGCGCGACAACATGACAGAGGGGCACACGCAGCGGGTCGCCGACTTGACCCTGAAGCTCGCGCGCCTGTTCGGAATCGGCGATGACCAACTGGTGCAGGTCCGCTGGGGGGCGCTCCTGCACGACATCGGCAAGATGGGGATTCCGGACGGCATCCTGCTCAAGCAGGGGGAGTTGACCCCGACCGAATGGGCCGTGATGAAGAAGCACACCGTCTTTGCCTACGAGATGCTCTCGCCCATCCGCTACCTGCGCCTGGCGCTCGACATCCCCTGCTACCACCATGAAAGATGGGACGGGACCGGCTACCCGTTCGGCTTGAAAGGCGAGCAGATCCCGCTGGTCGCGCGCATCTTCGCGGTGGCTGACGTCTGGGACGCGCTGAGGTCGGACCGTCACTACCGCGGCTCCTGGCCGGTGGCAAAAGTGCGCCAGCACCTGCAGGTGCGGTCGGGAACCCATTTCGATCCGCAGGTCATCAAGGTTTGTCTGGAATCCGGCTTGCTGTCGGATTGAGGCTGCACAGAAACTGCGATCGGTATCATAATGTAAGGAAGAGTAACGGGGGAGATGCCAATGAACGGCAATGACTTTACCAAGGACTTTCCTGTCGTATGCGTGGGCGGTTCTGCCGGCGGCCTCGATGCCTACATCCGGCTGCTTAAGCATCTGCCGGCCGACATGGGTGTTGCCATCGTCATCGTCAACCACCTGAGGACGGTAGCCACGAGGCTGCACGAAATTCTGCCGAGCTACACCGAGATGCCGGTGGAACTGATCACGGAAAAATTGGACATCAGGCCTGACACCGTGTTCATCATCCCGGAAAAGCGCGATCTGCACCTTCTCGACGGAGAGTTCCGCCTCAAGCCGATCTCGAAACCCAGGGGTTGGCCCGACGTGATCACCGTCTTTCTGCGCTCGATCACCGAAAACTGGGGCGGCAAAGTCATCGCGGTCATCGTCTCGGGCTTCGATGGCGACGGGGCCGCAGCACTTCGCGGCATAAAAGAAGCGGGGGGCATTACCATCGCACAGAAACTCGACACGGCCGGCCAACCGGACATGCCCGAGAGCGCCATCGCCAGCGGGTTCATAGACTTCGTGCTCTCTCCCGAGGCCATAGCACGCGAGATCGTGAGAATCGCACACGCCGAGAGGGTTGCAACGACCGGCAGCGACGGCAGCCCCCTCCCTCCCTCGCGATTATCTTGACCTGACTGGAAAGCGCTGCACTGTCGGCGCTTGAAGAAACAGCTTCCCTATACGATTGCAATGGCCTCGCTTTCCCCTCCGGTGCGAGGCATTTTTTATACCGATTAGCGCTGATCTTCTGTAACGCTGGGTGCGGCTGAAAGTCCCCCTTTGAAAAAGTCCACCGTCGCCTTTCAGGCTATGGCGGACCAAGGGGATTTAGGGGGATTTGCAGTTNNGCGAAATCCCCCCCGACCCCCCTTTTACAAAGGGGGGAGCGAATATCGAGCCTCCTACTGAAGGGAGGAGGGCATACAGGCCCATCAACCAAAGACCCCATCGCCTCGACGCCTACCATCATATATGGCAGTAATGTCAAAGACGACGGATTCCTGCGACCTGCAATCCGGCTCCCCCCTCCCCTCTCTCGATTCCAGCCTGCTTTATCAGCCACTTGCGCTCTAATCTTCCGTGACGCCTCTCTGGCACGCATGTTGTAACGTACTCCATTAGCAGGAACGTGAAGATGTCGCGTACCTTGCCCCATTCGCCGGCTGCCATTCAAAGGAGAGCATCATGAAAAAGCAGGGAACAACGTTCAGGGCGACCAAGTATCTGGCCAATGCGGCGATGTATCAACCCGACCAGGGACAAACCAGGAGGACAGTAAGCCTCGTGTTGCTGCTTCTCACCGTCCTTTTGATCGGCATCGCGACCCGGGCCCACGCTGAAGAAACCCCTGCCAACTACATGATGCAGAAGGGGAGCGTTTATTCGACCGGCACTTCTGCAGAACTTTGACCATTTCAAAGGTGGCGGCACGAGCCGTAGTAACAGCAACCTCTCCACCCGAGCGCACCGGGTCGCCTGACGGGCGCCCCGGAGTGAACCGGATGCAGGCACGGGACGAAGCGGAGAGCAGATACCACAGCAAAGGGGAAAGACCATGGAATCAAGCACGAAGGACAACGCAGAAGGGACCATGCACCAGTTAAAGGGTAAGGTCAAAGAGGTCGCCGGAATCATAAGCGACAACCCGAAACTCGAGGCTGAAGGCACAGCGGAGAGAATGGCCGGCAAGGTCCAGGTCAAGATCGGCCAGTTCAACAAGTTGATCGGCAAGTAGTCGGAGCGCAAGGCAGGTCGGAAGTGAGAGCCGCAAGCCAGATCGGAGCAGTTATGCCGGTCTGGCTTTTTAATGTACAGGTCGATATTCGAGCAGGAGGCGCGTTAAAGCTCTACCCTCTCCCTAGCTCTCTCCCACCAGGGGAGAGGGGACTTTAAGCCCCCCTCCCTTGATGGGAGGGGCTGGGGGAGGGTGAAAAGCAGCGGGTTTGAGTCGAAATGTCCTGACACGATCATTCGTTGACGCCATTGCCAAGCAGATCATGTCCGAATTTTCTGTACTTGATAAGCTGCTGCCTGGATTTGGGGGAGGCTTTCAGAGTGCCTGCATTAATTCGCCTGAGCGCGTCTTCGGTGATGGAAAGAAATTCAGCGTAATCGTCCCGGGCAAAGGATCTTTTAGCCGCCTCCAGATACGCGTTGACACTCCTGAAGTGGTACTTTTTCGGCGGTATTGCGGCACTTGGCCCGGGCCGATCCTTGGTTTGCTGGGCAGGTACTTTTTCCGGAGATACTTCGGTCGCTTTTGGGACTTGAACCGGTACCGGTTGGGTAGGTGGCGACATCGGACTCGGGTTGTCCATCCGTGAGCCGGGATTGTAGATATTCGAGGCGGGATTGCTGGTGTTGGTTGCCGGATTGGACATCTTGTCAGCAGGGTTCTTTATGGTACTTGCCGGGTTTTCAATCTTGTACATCGCCGCAGTCGCAGTGGTCTCCAGGCAAAGGAGGAAGATGCATCCGGCAGCTATTTTTTGCTTGAACATGACCGGCCTCGATTGATTTTCATGGCGCCGTCGGCGCTCCGTTGCAGCCTGGGCAAAATCCCCCCCTCCCCCCTTTTACAAAGGGGGGAGGTCTTATGGTTGCTGATTATCTAATTAGCAACCATATTACCGGTAAAACCGTGTCCAAGTCCAAAGCTTTGCATGCTCTGCTGCAGACCGTCGGACAGGTTGATGAGTTCGAGCTCCACTCCCCTCAGTCTGGCGCATTGCATCCATACGTAAAGCAGCCGCAAGCCGCTGATGTCGGCCCTGCGTACCTTTTTGCAATCGATGCGCATGTTCTTCTCACCTTTCGATGCCAGCTGCTGCAAAGAGTCCGTCAATGAGGCGATACATCTGTCGGTGACTCCCGACTGGGTCAGGTCCCCTTGCAGATGTCCGATGGTGCCGTTCATGCGAATATTCATGCTACCTCCTTGCCTGATGGCAATTCAATATTGCAAAATCAGATGTATTGACCAGATCAACCTAGCAACTTGTGCGCCAAATAAAGCCGAAGCATGCAACGGTCCACAATTGTTGGGCTAACGCTTGCATGACGGCCCGGACGGCTCGCCAGCTCAGCCCGTCATATATTGCAGTTATGTCAAGAGTGACGGATTCGGTGAACCGGTTGTCCCTGCCCGCCGTACGCTGCTGTATTTTTTACACTGTATTTTCAGCTTCTTGGCGCGACGCAAATGCCAGCATCCCTCTGGCACGCAAGTTGCGGTTAGCTCTTATCGGCGGCAGCTACGCTCGATAAAGAGGAGCAGCTATGTATTTGAAAATAGAGGGACGCAGGCAACCCCAGACCTGGATTCAGAGAGAGCAGATCCCGAAAAGGATCAAGAACCAGACCTCCGCCGGTGCCGCAGGATTGCGCCGCCGTGCCGAAGATCAGCTTCAACCCGGACCGCCGAAAACCGGCTTACCCCGGAGCTGCGACGAGACGCAGAGGCTCCTCAAGGATCTGCAGGCTCTGACAGAGGCGAACACGGAACTGGAGGCCTTCAACGCCTCCGTTTCCCACGACCTGTGCACTCCGCTTACGGCCATCAACGGCTACTGCCAGGTACTCACGGCACTTTGCAGCGATCGGCTCGATGATCAGTCGAAGACGTACCTGCACGGCATATATGACGCGACGCTGCGCATGAAACAGCTCATCACATCCCTGCTCGATTTTTCGCGTATCAGCCGGGCCGAGCTTCGCAGGGAACCGATCGATCTGAGCGAGATGGCAAAAGAGGTGGCGGCGGAGCTGAAATTTGCGGCACCGCAGCGGCGGGTAGCCTTCCGGATCGCCAAAGGGATAACGGTCAACGGCGACCCGGCTCTGTGCCGCAGCGTCCTGGACAACATCATCGGCAACGCGTGGAAATACAGCGTGGGTCGTGGGAAGACGGTCATCAACCTGGGCACTACCCGACTGGCAGGGAAAACGGTATATTTCGTCCGCGACAACGGTCCAGGATTCGACATGGCGCTGGCGGACCGGCTCTTTGCTCCTTTCCAGCGCATTCCGGGGACGGCCGTCGAGGGCCACGGCATCGGCCTGGCCACGGTGGATAGAATCGTCAGGCGCCATGGCGGACGGATCTGGGCCGAGAGCAAGCCCGGCGAGGGAGCGGCATTCTTTTTCACCATGGAGTAGCTCCCCGGGAGGTGCTAATCCCTACGGAACACGCTCCTAGTTTTGTCGCGGAGAAGTACCTGTCTCGATCAAGGCCACTCACTCTCCCCCGCGAGGGACACTGCCATTAAGTTACCTGATTAGCGCTGATCTTCAGCAACGCTGGGTGCGGCTGAAAGTCC
>DNRQ01000074.1:0-15990 GCA_003499925.1 Geobacter sp. | reverse complement strand
TGAAGGGGGAGGGACCTGAACAGCGGAAGATTAGCGCTAATCAGGTAACTTAATGAAAGCGCCCTCCAGGGGAGGGGACATTTGGCGATCCGTTCTCCGGTACTTATAGCTGTTCGATGCTTCAACTTTCTCAGAAGCGCGCAGCGGAGAATGATATATAATACATCAGCAGCGGCTGCCGATTATACCTGGTCGATACCGCTCGCAATAAAGCGGATATAAGCGTACAGTCGGTTGCATGCTCGCAATTGAAATAATCCTTTCTTCGATTATTTCAAAGCCGAATGTTTTTCACAGCATCATCGCCACAAAGTTTCACCACCCCCTCTGGAACAGTCCTTATCGTTCCTTTCCATGTCATCACGTCACGTGAAATCCTTCATGATGCTGTGAAACTCGAAAAGCGCAGGTCAGGCAAAGGATAATATGTGGGATTAGCTACTCTCATTGGTTGCTTCGCAAAAAAAGATGACGCCCGCACGGCCCTCAAGGTACTGGCGAGTCAGGACTTCCGCCGCGCCGCCCTGCTGCACAAAGGGACCGACGGCGCAGTAGAGATCGCAGACCCCTTCCTGCGCTACCGCATCCTCGGAATAACGCTGTCGGCCGGCATGTGCGCCGGGCTAGGCTGGATCGTCTCCCTGCTCTGCCGTTTGCCGCAGGGGATCCAAGAGCTGGACCTCCCCACCCCCTTGGCGCTGGTGGCAGGCTTTGCCGGCATGGGGGGAGTGGCGGCATTTTTCTGGCTGCGACGCTCCCGGTACGGCGTCGAGCCGGATGTCCTGCGCGACCATGCCCGCCGGCTGGTGTCGGGGGAAAGCGTCCTGATTCTCCAGGCACCGGTCGAGGCCTTGCTCCGTCCGGTGACCCTGCTGCGTGACTGCGGCGATATCCCTCCGGCGCTCTTCGTCGTGCATCCCAAACGCGAGCGGCGCACGGGGGGGCGCGGGATCGAGAGCAGGCTTTCCCCGGCACAGATCCTGGAGCATGCCGAGCGCCATGCCAGGGAACAGCAGCCGGACCCCGAACCGGTCCCGAGCGGCGCACTGCTCAGGCGCCTGAGGAGGTCGCGGCTCTGGGTGCGGCAGGTCTGCGCCGACCTGAGCCAGGCGAGCCGCCTGGAGCAGAAAGCGACGCCGGCTGCCGACTGGATACTGGACAACGAGTACATCCTGGAGGGGAACCTCCGCGACGTGCTGCTGAACCTCCCCGGGAGCTTTTACAAGCAGCTCCCGACCCTCGCCTCCGAGCCGTACCGGGGGCTTCCCTGCATCTACGGTCTGGCCAAGAACCTCGTGTCCCATTCCGAACTGCACCTGGAGCGGGACAACATCCTGGCGTTCATCGAGGCCCACCAGTCGGTGCGCACCCTGAGCATCGGGGAGCTCTGGGCCATCCCCCAGATGCTGCGCATAGCCCTCATCGAAAGCATCCAGAGTCTGGCCGTCACCGCCCTCGCGGACCTGCGCGAGCGCCAGCTGGCCGATTTCTGGGCCAACCGGCTCATCGCCGCCAACCGCCGCGACGCCAACCAGCTCTTCGGCATCCTGGCTGAGCTGGCCGGCGCGGAGCCGCATCCCACCCCCTATTTCGGCGCCCAGCTGGTCGGCCTGCTCTACGACGAGGCGGCGGCCCTGGCGCCGGTGCAAAGCTGGCTTGAGCGCACCCTGAAAAGCCCGCTGCACGACATCAGTTCCCGCGAGCAGAACCGGCAGACCAGGGAGCAGATGTCCTGCGGCAACGCCTTCACCAGCCTGCGGCAGCTAGCGCTTTTGGACTGGCGCGAGATGTTCGAGAAGCTGAGCCGGGTGGAACAGATCCTGCGCCGCGACCCCTGCGGGGTCTATGCCGGCTCCGACTTCGCGACCCGCGACCGCTGCCGTAAGGCGGTTGAGGAGCTTGCCAGCGCCAGCGGCAGGAGCGAGGAACAGATCGCCGAGCGCGTGGTCGATCTGGCGACGGCGGCCCGGCACGAGCCGGCCAGCGACGAGCGCCTGAGCCACATCGGCGCCTGGCTGGTGGGAGCAGGACGCTCCGAGCTGCTCCGGCTGCTGCCGGGGCGCGAAGTGGTCCGTTACCGCATCCTGGAATGGATCGAGCGCCACCACGGTGCCGTCTACGGCGTCGGGATCGGCGGCCTCAGCGTGAAGCTCATCATCCTCTGCGCGCTCTTCGCCCTCCCCCACGACTTCGCCGGGGCTCCGCCGCTCCTCCACCTGGTACTGCTTTTGCTGCTGGTCATCCCGGTCAGCCAGCTGGCGATCGAGGTGATCAATTACCTGGTCACCCGGTTCCTCCCCCCCCGCCCGCTCCCCAAGATGGATTTCGAGGAGTCCGGGATTCCCGACGCCTTCCGCACCCTGGTGGTCGTGCCGATGCTGCTGGTAAACGAGGCCACGCTGCGCGCCGAGGTGGAGAAGCTGGAGATCCGCTACCTTGCCAACAAGGAAGAGAACCTCCTCTTCTCCCTTTTTACCGACTACACCGATTCGGCGACGCTCGCCCATGAAGACGACGAACTGCTGCTGCGGACCGCGGGAGCCTGTCTGGCCGAGCTCAACGTCCGCCACGGCGGCGAGCGTTTTTTCCTGTTCCACCGGGAGCGCACCTGGAGCGTCTCCGAGCAGAAATTCATCGGCTGGGAGCGCAAACGCGGCAAGCTCGAGGAGCTGAACGGCCTGATCGACGGCACCAGGGCCGAGGGTGCCGCCAAGCTGGTCTACCTGGGCGACCCGGACCGGCTGACCGACGTCCGTTTCGTCATCACCCTGGACTCCGACACCCAGCTGCCGCACGCCACGGCCCGCAGGATGGTCGAGACCCTGGCGCACCCCCTGAATCAGCCCCGCTTCGACCCGGCCGGCGGGATCTGCTCCGGCTACACCATCATCCAGCCGCGGGTGAGCCCGACCCTGACCAGCACCGGCGCCTCGACCTTCAGCCGTCTTTTCGCCGACGCGATCGGCATCGACCCCTACACCCAGGCGGTCTCCGACGTCTACCAGGATCTAAGCGGCGAGGGGTCCTACCACGGCAAGGGGATCTACGACGTGCGCGCCTTCAGCCGCGTGCTCTCGGGACGCTTTCCCGAGGAGTGGGTGCTGAGCCACGACCTGATCGAAGGGGCCCATGTCCGGGTCGGCCTCGCAAGCGACATCGAGCTCTACGACGAATTCCCCCAGGGGTACCAGAGCTACAGCAGCCGGGCCCATCGCTGGATCCGGGGCGACTGGCAGATCGCGGGGTGGATTTTCCCGCACGTCCCCCAGGCCCTGGGTGGGCGCGGCGCCAACCAGCTCTCCCTAATGAACCGCTGGAAGATCCTCGACAACCTGCGCCGCAGCCTGCTCCCCGCCGCGAGCCTCCTCCTTTTGGCCGCCTCCTGGTTCATATCCGCCAGGGCCTGCGGGGTCGCCTCGCTGCTGGTGGGGATGCAGCTGCTCTTTCACCCCCTGGCGCAGCCGTTCACCATGGCCACCACCCGCCGCGGGCTGAGATGCTTCTCCCCCTCGAAGCTTTGGCACGACGTGATGAGGGCGGCCTCCGACGCGGCGCTGCTGCCGCACCAGGCGGCGGTCGCCCTGGACGCCATCGCCCGGGTCTGCTACCGCCGCTTCGTTTCCCGGCGCGACCTGCTGGAGTGGACCGCCCAGGCCACCCATTGGAGCGCCTCCCGACGTCAGCCGCTTTTCGTGGCGAGCCTCGCCCTGGGGAGCCTCTTCAGCGCGCTCCTTTTTGCGGCGCTCTGGCACTTCAGGCCGGCGAGCCTGCCGCAGGCCGCCCCCTGGCTGGCACTCTGGTTTTCTTCCCCGCTTTTGGGGTGGCTTTTGAACCTGCGTCCCGCCGAGCACCGGCTGGAACAGCCGCTCCCCGAGGCGGACCGGCGCTTGCTGAGGGAGGTCGCCCGACGCACCTGGCGCTACTTCTCGGCCTTCGTCGGCCCGGACAGCTCCTGGCTCCCCCCCGACAACTACCAGGTCGCCCATCAAAACCGCCTGGCGCTGCGCACCAGCCCGACCAACATCGGCCTCTGGATGACCAGCGCCCTGGGAGCCCATGACAGCGGTTACCTGACCGTGAGCCAGCTGATCGAAAGACTGACCGGCACCATGGCAAGCATCGGCCGCCTGCAGCTTTATCGGGGCCATCTTTTGAACTGGTACGACATCCGGACCCTGGCGCCTCTGGAGCCGCGTTACGTCTCCGGCGTGGACAGCGGCAACCTCCTGGGAGCTCTCCTTGTCATGGAACAGGGGCTCGACGAGCTGGCGCACGGGGAGATCCTGGACGGCAAGGCCTTTGCCGGGCTGCTGGACACCGGCACGATCCTGAAACAGATGGTGGGACAGGAGCGCCTGGGAGGCTTCGATTGCCGCCTGCTGGACCAGCTTATGAGCGACTGGGGAGCTCCGCCGGAGCGGGTGGTGGACAAACTGCGCCTTTTGCGCAGGATGAAGGAGAATTTCCGGGTCCCCCTGGTCCCCGGGGGCGCTGCCTCCTGGGCCGGCGAGATGGAGGAGCAGGTCGCCGCCTGGATCGCGATTTCCGACCGCTATCTCGCCTGGATCGAGATCCTTGCCGAGAAGAGCGAGGCGGAGCTTGCCCCGCTCGGCCCCGCGGCCCTGGCCGCCGTGCGCCGGGACAGCTCGCGCGCCCCTTCGCTCTCCGATCTGGCGCAGGGAAGCGTGGCGTCGATCCCGCTCCTCAGGGCGATCCGGGAGCGCTCGCCTCAAGCCTGCTCCCCCCTGGAGAGCTGGATGGAGCGCGTCATCGCGGCGTTCGAAACGGCGCAGTGGCTGGCCGGGGAAACCCTCGGGAGGCTGGAGCAGTTGCTGGGCCAGATCCGCGAGCTGTCGGCGGGGATGGATATGCGCTTTCTCTACGACCCCAAGCAGAAGCTCTTCGCCATCGGCTACAACGTCTCCAGCGACCGCCTGGACGCCTCGAACTACGACCTGCTGGCAAGCGAGGCGCGGCTTGGCAGTTTCGTCGCCGTGGCCCGCGGCGACGTCCCGCTGGAGCACTGGTTCTCCATGGGGCGCCCCTACGGCGCCATCGGCCGGCAGCGCGTGCTCTTGAGCTGGACCGGGACCATGTTCGAATACCTGATGCCTCTGCTGTTCCAGCGCTCCTACCCCGGCTCTCTTCTGGACAAGGCGGCCCGGGAGGCGGTGGCGGTGCAGATCGCCTACGGCCGCAGGCTCCAGGTGCCGTGGGGGGTCTCCGAGTCCGCCTTCGCCGATCTCGACCTGGAAAAGACCTATCAGTACCAGGCGTTCGGGGTGCCGGCGCTGGGCCTTAAGCGCGCCGTCGAGGAGAAGCTCGTCATCGCCCCCTATGCCACCCTGCTGGCGCTGAACCTGGCGCCGGCGGCAACGGTGCAGAATCTGAAGCGGCTGGCGGGGCTCGGGCTCCTGGGCGATTACGGCTACTACGAGTCGATGGACTTCAGCAGGCAGACGCAGCGCCAGGGAAAACGCGGCGTGATCGTCGAGGCGTACATGGCGCACCACCAGGGGATGGCGTTTCTCTCCCTGACCAACTTCCTGCACGGCAACCCGTTTCCGCGCCGCTTTCACGCCGATCCCCGGGTGCGCGCCTTCGAGGCCCTGCTTCAGGAACGGATCCCCACCCTGCCGCCGCTGCAGCTGGTTTCGACGCGCAGGACGGAGCCGGAGCTTGCCGGGGAGGAGCTGGTCGCGCCGGCGGCAAGCAGCTTCAGCACCCCCCACACGGCGACTCCCAGGACTCTGCTCCTCAGTAACGGCCGCTACGGGCTGATGGTCACCAACAGCGGCGGCGGCTACAGCCATTGGGGGGGACGGGAACTGACCCGCTGGCGCTCGGACTCGACCTGCGACGGGGGTGGAACCTTCTGCTACATCCACGAGGCCGGGACGGACCGTCTCTGGTCCAGCGGCTATCACCCGGTGGGGGGGAAGGTCGCGGAGTACTGCGTCGACTTCACCCTGGACCGGGCCGTCTTCCGCCGCTGCGACAACGGCATCCATACCGAGACCGAGGTCATGGTCTCCCCCGAGGACGACGTGGAGCTGCGCCGGATCACCGTGGTGAACCGCTCCGCCTACCCCCGAACGCTGAACCTTACCAGCTGCCTGGAACTCTCCATGGCGCTGCACAACGCGGACCGCCAGCACCCCGCCTTCAACAAGCTCTTCATCGAGACCGAGGCGCTCCCCGGACAGCAGGCGCTCCTGGCCCACCGGCGCGCCCGCGGCGCGGGCGAGGAGACGCTCTACGTCGCCCACAGCCTGACGCTGCAACGAACGGGCGCAGAGGGCGCGCCGCAGGAGCCCTGGCAGTTCGAGACCGACCGGGGGCGCTTTATCGGCCGGGGGCGTAGCCTCGCCAACCCGATGGGGGCGCTGCAGGATCTCGGCAACAGCCAGGGGTTCGTGCTGGACCCGATGCTCGCCATCCGGCGCAGCTTCACCCTGGAGCCCGGGGGGCGCGCCAGGCTTTCCCTGGTGCTCGCGGCCGGGTCGACGCGCGAAGATGTACTGCTGCTCCTGGAGAAGTACGGCGACCCCCATGCCACCGAGCGCGCCATAGATTTCGCCTGGCGCTCGGCCCAGCAGCAGCTGCAGCTTCTGCGCATCCAGCCCGACGAGGCGCGCCGATTCCAGCAGCTGGCAAGCCACCTGCTCTTTCCCAATCGCCTGCTGCGCGCACCGGCGGAGCTCCTGGCGGAGAACCGGATGGGGCAGGCGGGACTTTGGCCCCATGCCATTTCGGGGGACCTCCCGATAGTCGTGGTCACGGTCGGCGAGGCCCGGGAGTTGAGCCTGGTGCGCCAGATGCTCCAGGCCCACACCTACTGGCGCATGCACGGCTTCTCTACCGACCTGGTGATCCTCAACGAGGAGGCGGGGAGCTACGAGCGTCCGCTCCAGGAACGACTGGAACAGCTGATCCGCAGCCACGCCCTCTCCGCCGCGTCCGATCGGGCGGGTGCCATCTTCCTGAAGAGCACGGCGCAGATCCCGGAGGCGGAGCTGAAGCTTTTGAAGGCCGCGGCCGGCATCGTGCTGGTGGCTGCGCGCGGCACGCTCCCCCAGCAACTGGGAGCGCCGGTGGAGGGAGCCGAGCCGATGCAGACGCTTCCCCTCAAGCGTCCCCCCCGCGAGCCGTCGCCCCCCCTCCCCTTCATGGAACTGAACTACTTCAACAGCCTGGGGGGCTTTACCCAGGACGGGCGGGAGTACGCGATCTACCTCGGCCCCGGCACCAACACCCCGGCACCCTGGGTGAACGTGATCGCCAACCCGAGCTTCGGCACCCTGGTGAGCGAAACGGGCTCCGGCTTCACCTGGTACGGCAACTCCCAGCGCAACAGGCTCACCGGCTGGTCCAACGACCCGGTGCTCGACCCGGCCACCGAGGCGCTCTACATCCGCGACGAGGACAGCGGCGCCTTCTGGTCGCCGACCGCGGCCCCGATCCGCGAGGATACCGCCTATCGCGCCCGGCACGGTGCGGGGTACAGCGTGTTCGAGCACAACAGCAACGGGATCGAGCAGGAACTGACCGTCTTCGTCCCGGTGGACGAGGGGGGGGGCCACCCCGTCAAGCTGCAGCGCCTGCGGCTCACCAATGCCTCGTCCGGAAGGCGCAGGCTCTCGGTGACCTATTTCGTGGAATTGACCCTGGGCGAGAACCGGGAGAACTCACAGATGCACGTGGTGACCGCCTGGGACCAGGAAGCCCGTGCCCTCCTGGCGCGCAACAGCTACCACCCCGAGTACGGCGAGCGGGTCGCCTTCGTGGCTGTCACCCCGGAGCCCGATTGGCACGGCGGCGACCGCACCGCCTTCATCGGACGCAACCGGTCGCTGGCCAACCCGGCAGCCATGGAGCTGACCGGCCTCTCCCGGAGAACCGGGGCGGGGCTCGATCCGTGCGCGGTACAGCGGGTAACCCTGGAACTGGCTCCGGGCGAGCGGCGCGATATCGTCTGCATGCTGGGGCAGGCGGATAACGCGCTTAAGGCCCGGGAACTGGTGCTTTTCTACCGGGAGGACCGGGCCCTGGAGAGAGCGCTGGAAACGACCCGGAGCTGGTGGGACGAGCTGCTCGGAACGGTCCAGGTGCAGACCCCGGAGCTTGCGGCCGACCTCCTGATCAACCGCTGGCTGCAGTACCAGTCCCTGAGCTGCCGCATCTGGGGACGCTCCGCCTTCTACCAGTCGGGGGGCGCCTTCGGTTTCCGGGACCAGTTGCAGGACGTCATGGCCTTTCTTTACGCGAGGCCCGAACTCGCCCGCGAGCAGATCCTGCTGGCCGCCAGCCGCCAGTTCAAGGAGGGGGATGTCCAGCACTGGTGGCATGCACCCGCCGGCGCCGGGATCCGCTCGCGCATATCCGACGACCTGCTCTGGCTCCCCTATGTGGCCGCGCATTACGTCCGCACCACCGGCGACCTGGCGATCCTGGAGGAGGAGATCTCCTTCCTGAACGCCCCGCCGCTGGCAGACGACCAGCACGAGGTATTCTCCTCCCCGGAGACCACCTTCGAGCGCGCCACGCTCTTCGAGCACTGCCGGCGCGCGGTCGCACGCGGACTGACCGTCGGCCCCCACGGCCTCCCCTTGATGGGGACCGGGGACTGGAACGACGGCATGAACCTGGTGGGCGCCGGGGGGAAGGGAGAGAGCGTCTGGCTCGCCTGGTTCCTTTGCGACATCCTGCAGGGGATGGCCGAGCTCTCAGGCCTCATGCAGCAGCCGGAGCTGAGCCAGGGGTATCGGGAGGAGCGCTATGCCCTGGTCCAGCGCACCGAGCAGGCCGGCTGGGACGGCGAGTGGTACCTCCGGGGAACCTTCGACGACGGTTCCCCGCTCGGCTCCGCCGCAAACTCGGAGGCGAGGATCGATTCCCTGCCCCAGTCCTGGGCCTGGCTATGCGGCGCGGCCGACCCGCAGCGCGCCGAAGCGGGGCTGGAGTCGGCCTGGCGGCATCTGGTTCGCGAGGATGAAGGGATCGTGCTCCTCTTCGAGCCCCCCTTCGAAACGGCGGACCCTTCCCCGGGGTACATCAAGGGATATCCGCCGGGGGTGCGCGAGAACGGCGGCCAGTACACCCATGCGGCGCTCTGGATGGCGATGGCGCTGGCCCGCAAGGGAGACGGCGACCGGGCGGCGCAGCTTTTGCGCATGCTGAACCCGATCGAGCACGCCCGCGATGCCGAGGCCGCCTGGCTCTACGGAGTCGAGCCGTACGTGGTTGCGGCCGACGTGTACCGCCTGCCGGGGCGGATCGGACAGGGAGGCTGGTCCTGGTATACCGGTTCGGCCGCCTGGATGTACCGCGCCTGGGTTGAAGAGGTGCTGGGGTTACGGGTGCAAAACGGACGATTGCAGATGCGTCCCGTCATCCCCGCGGCGTGGCACGGCTTCACCCTGACCTACCGGTACGGCGAGGCGGTCTACGTGATCCGGGTGGAGAATCCGCGCGGCTGCCAGCGCGGTGTCGCCTGGGTGGAGATGGACGGCCGGCGCGTGGCCGGTGGCGTCATCGACCTGGAACGGAGTCTGGTGAAGCATCAGGTTGTGGTACGTATGGGGGATCAGGAGTAAGGCGAAGATAACGAAGTCGTATCCTTGATAGACGGCGATTCAGTAAGGAGGCAGGAAATGTCACTGATAATTTATCTCATCGGGTTTGCTTTTGTCATTGGCGGCATCGCCTGGGCCCTTGTTGTCGCGGGAGTGAGCACCCTCTACGTGATGATCACGGCGGTCATATTGGTCGGCGTGGCGATCCTGACCGGAGTTACCCGCACCCGCAGCAGGGACTGATCCCTGGTCCAAAGCCGTGTCGACAGGCGCCCGGCGGGGCCGCCCCGGGAAATTGTGAAGAGACGAGAAAATCGGGCGATTTCCAGAGGAGCACGACCCGATTTATCCAAAAAGCGGAGAAAATGCGGCAAACACCGATCGGGTGGGCAGCACGGTAAACCCTTCAGTTTGAGCTGCCTCACGCAAGCGCTTGTCAAGGCAGACGAAGCCGAAATTCTCCGGTTGATTGCCTACCCAGATAAGAGCTGCGGCCAGTTGCAGGGAATCAGCAGCTCGTAGAGGGTGCCTCAGCAGGAGCCTCCGTGCCAAGCTCCTTGCCTCTTCAGAGGGGATGATCTCGCTCCAGCATTGCCGCCATATCGAGCCTGACACGGATGGTTTGTTCCTCCTCCGTTGACATTTTTCCCTCACGGCGAACCCTGGCAGCTGCAGAGATGCACTCTACCGGCGTTGCCCACCAGGCAACCATGTCACCATCTTCCTTCACGATTGACCGTATTGTCTCTGAGCGCGGTTCTTCCACAAACAGCGGGATTATGGCGCTGGTGTCCCAGAACCTCATCGGTCATCCTCTCTCTCAGAAATCAATGCTGCCAATACTGCTCCCTCTTTATCGGTGGGTGACTCGGCAAGCCAGAATTCCTCAGGCAGCCGCCCCTTACCCATTCGTGCCAGGCCTGCAACTTCCAGTTGCGCCATTTTAACCTCGGCGTCCGACTCGTTGCGGCGCAAAGGGATTATCTTGGCGATCGGTCTTCCTCTGTCGGTCACCAGGACTTCTTCTCCAGCCTTTACGCGAGCGAGATATTCGCTCGCCGATGCTTTAAGCTCTGATACCGAAGCTTTTTCCATAGTTTCCTCCTTCACCCCTGGTATATGACTATGATGGTCACGGGCATATAGACTGTCAATACAAATACAACAGCCCCTTCCAGGCAGCGATCACAGCATGTAGTCCGTGGAGAGAAAGTGGGACTTCCTTTCCCTGACGATACTGCCGATGATCTCCCGGTTGGCCTCGGTTTCCCGCGCCGCCACCACGATCCTTATGGAAAATATGCGCAGCGCATCGGCTACGGACTGGGTCCCCTCGGCGGAATTCTTCCGGCCGTTGAACGGGAAACTGTCGGGGCTGCGCTGGCACTTGCTGTTGATGTTGATGCGGCAGACCTGATTCACCAGGGCGTCGACCAGTCGGGCCAGTGCATCGCCGTCACGCCCGAAGATGCTCGCCTGCTGGCCATAATTGGAAGCGACCACGTAGTCGATCGCTTCCCGGATGTCGTCATAGGGGACCACGGGGACCACCGGCCCGAACTGCTCCTCGCCGTAGATCCGCATGCCGGAGTTCACAGGGTAAAGGAGCGCCGGATAGAAGAAGGAGCCGCTCCTGAGGCCGCCCCGCTCGTTCACGACCCGCGCACCAAGTGTCTCGGCGTCCCGCACCAGTTCTTCCAGATAATCCGGCTTTTCCGGCTCGGGTAGCGCCGTCAGTGCTACTCCCTCCTGCCACGGCACCCCGCATTTGAGCGCGCCGATAGCGGCGGCCATACGCTCCAGGAAGGAAGCGGCAATCTTCCGGTGCACGAAGATGATCTTGAGCGCGGTGCAGCGCTGGCCGTTGAAAGANNGGCCGGGTTCTTGGCGTCCAGCCCGAGTACGCAGCGCAGCCGGTGGGGACGGGGATGCACCGCTCGCAGCGCGTCGGCCACCTTGTGGGTACCGATGAAGCCGAGCACGTCCACCCGTCCCGAGGCGAGCAGCGGCGGAAGCACCTCCTCGCCGTCGCCATAGACGGTATTGACCACGCCGGAGGGGAATGAATCGCGAAATGCCTCCAGAAGCGGAGCGAAGAGCAGGATGCCGAAACGGGGGGGCTTGAGCACGATGGTGTTCCCCATGACCAGCGCAGGGATCAGGGTCGTGAAGGTCTCGTAGAGCGGGAAGTTGTAGGGTCCCATGCAGAGCACGACCCCCAGCGGAGCGCGGCGGATCTGCCCTATGATCCCCTGCTGGATGACGAAGCGCGACGAGGTCCGGTCCAGTTCCTTCAGCGCTTCGAGGGTATCGCGGATGTAGCCGACGGCCCGGTCGAACTCCCCTTGCGCCTCATCGAGCGATTTGCCGATTTCCCACATGAGGAGCTTGACGATCTCGGCGCGCTTTTTTTGCACGGCGCCGCTGAAGCGCTGCACGCTCTGGATCCGCTCCCCCACCGACATGGTGGGCCAGGTGCCTCGACCGTTGTCGTAGGCCCGCACCGCAACGTCCAGGGCCTCCAGGGCCGCTGCCACCGAAAGAAGGGGCGCCTCCCCTAACCTCTTTCGGGTCGAGCCCGCCCCGGCCTGCACCTGAACCGGCGACAGTACCTCCTGCAACGGCCCTTCCCATTGGCGCAGCTCCCCGTCGACCAGGTAGTAATCCTGGCGGATCGGATCGATGCGGTACTCTTCGGGTATGTCCCCCTCTGCCGGGGACAATGATGCAATACTCTGTTTCACTGATTCATTCCTCGACCTGCGAAAGCAAAAGGAGAAAGCTCGGTTTTGCCACCGCAAGCCCCAGCAAATCTGATAGTTTGATAGTCCGGCTGGCAGGCCAGCTATATGACAAAGCGGTAACTCAGTCAACCTTTAATGTGCGACGGCACGCACGGGTCGAGTTGCCCGCGAGCACCTTCAGCGCGCTGCAGCCTTACAGGTTATAGACTCTGCCATCCTGCAGGAGTTCGGCCCCCGGCACCGCTGCTTCCAATTGTTCTCGTATCTGTTCAAAGTATTGCGGCTTCAGGTGGGTGATCAGGATGCGGGGGGGAAGTCTGCCAAGCTTGGCCAACTCCTTGGTCAGCAGGAACGGGGTCAGGTGCCCCGTGATAAGCGCCAGTTCTTCCATGGCATCGGGAAAGGAGACCTCTACAAGGAGCGCCGAGACATCCCCCGCCATCTCCCAGATCCGGTCAGTGGGGCCTGTATCGCCCGTGTAGAGGAGAGTCGTGGCGTTTTTGGTGATCCGGTAGGCCACCGCCGGCACCGTGTGGTTCACCTTGAAAGCCGTGACCGTGAAAGCGCCGAGGCGGAATTCCTTTTCCGGAAGGATATCTGTACAGGAAAGTACCGGGTTTTCCGCGGACGGGATCTTGGTGAAGTCGGGCCAGATAACCCCGTTAAGGAGATGGGCGCGGATGGCGGCAATGATCTCGCAGGTGCTGATCAGGTTCAGCCCTTCGGGGAGCCCCTTCAGGATGACATTGTCGGCCAGAAGCGGGATGCCGCGGATGTGGTCGAGGTGGGGATGAGTGACCAGGATATCCCTGATCCGCAACTGCTCCTCTTCGGTGAGTACCGCGCCGATGGTCCCCGCGTCGAGGAGGAGCGAGTCATCGATCAGAAAGGCCGATGGGTGGTGGCCCGGAAATTCGGCTCCCGAGCAGCCGAGAACGCGCAGCTGCATACTACTCCTTTTTGCGGCCTGGGAAGTGGCAAAGGTTTTGCGATTATCCACTAACGGCTCTCAGATCGCAATCGGTTTCTCTTGCCCCGATCCTGACCAGGCCGGTTCGGCAGCCACAATACTTGACCCCTTTCGAACAAAACCCCCTCCCTCCGCCCCCGCTGCCATTAAGTTACCTGATTGCTTTAACATCCCGAGCAGTGAGGTAGGGTGGGCCGTGCCCACCAGAACCGCATGCTGATGGTGGGCACGGCCCACCCTACCTTTACGCGGATCAGCAATTAACTTGAGTTGCAGTTGGGCCGGGCAACGCTGGCGCCTGCGACCAGGGGGATCGTACTACTGCTGATTCCCTCTGCCGGGACGGCGGTGTACTGCCTGCATCAATCTCCCCGCGCAAACCTTTGTCCTGCCAGGGTCAGCAGAAATCCGACCATTCCCACGACAAGCCAGTACGGTTTGGCAAGAACAGCCAGCACCATGCCGTCCAAAAGGGAAATCGCAGCCAGCATGACGGGTATCACGGGGAATGGAAAAGGTCTCGGGAGCTTATTTTCATGGCGGGCGACGAGGCTTAACAGCACGACGTAGCAGAACTGGAGGAACCCTGCCACGACGACGGCCGCCGGAAGTCGACCGGATACAGCCAGGGCCGCGACGACAAAGACCAATAACCGGCAGGAGGCTATGATCAGGACGCTGAACGGATTCTGCTTATGATGCCGATCATAGAGGACAATCGCCGCCAACAGCAAGAGGGCTGCGAGCACAGCAGTTAAGTGACATGCAAAGGCCAACATGAGAAAGCCGGCCGCAAAGAGCAGCAGGATCAAACTCCTGGCGCCGCAGAGCGGGATGCTACCCGACGGGATGGGACGCGACGGTCTGGTTGCCCGGTCAGACTCCCGGTCCCACAGGTCGTTTAGAGCCATTCCGCCCAGGTAAAAGCATGACAGGGAGACCGCGGCCAGCAAAACCGGGCCGGCTTCAAAGCTTCCATTGGCAAGCAGAGACGCAGCCAGGACGTTGGTCCATACCGTTGGGAGGTTGCTGACCCTGCAGAGGTCGAGGTAGGCCTTCATGGTTGCCACGGCGTCCATCGACTACCCCTCGACGAGATGGCGCAGCAGCAGATGGTAGACGTCCGTGGCCTTGACGGAGCTGTCGCCAAGGAGCTTGGGCTCGCTGGTCATGAAGAGCGGGCCGTCGGCGGGATGCTCCGTGACCCGTCCGTGGGAGCCTTGGACCAGTGTGGCGTCGAGGGGGATGACGTCCATAAGATAGCGAAAGCCGCAGATCTTCTTGGCGAGGGTCCAGCCGATCTTCAGCTTCGGG
Organism: Geobacter sp.; assembly: GCA_003499925.1. Taxonomy (GTDB): domain Bacteria; phylum Desulfobacterota; class Desulfuromonadia; order Geobacterales; family Geobacteraceae; genus Geomonas. The sequence continues at coordinate 1,387 of DNRQ01000074.1, read as the reverse complement.
AGCGGGATGGCCGGGTCGAGAAAGAGTTCGCACGGGTCGTAGCCCGGCTTGGCGTGGATGTTCACGGTGCGGGCGTAGTCCGGCGCCCTGGCGTCGTCCAGCCACCAGTAGTAGGTGAACCAGCTGCAGGCGGCCGCAATGAGCACAAGTTCCCCCGAGCGCTCATGATCGAGCCCGTGAGCCCGCTTCCCCTCCCCGTCCAACACCTGCTCGACCCCCGGCAGCGAGCCAAGCAACTCCTTGACGGCCGGGATGTCGCGCCGGTCCCGCACGTAGACATGCGCCACCTGGTGATCGGCCACCGCGAAGGCGCGGCTGGCTCCCGGGTCCAGGTATTCACGCTCCAGGTCGACCTTCACTCCGAGAAAGCCGGCCAGGCGCAGGATGCGGTTTGGGTGGATCGGGCGCTGCACCGGCGTTATGCCGTATTCGGAGAGAACCACGACCCGGCACCCGCGATTGCGGAAATAGTCCAGGAGTCGACCGCAGAGCGTGTCGACCCCGGCCAGGTCACTTGCGATGTCACCCTCGGGCCCGACCTTCTGCAGGCAGTAGTCCAGGTGGGGCAGGTAGACCAACTGGAGTGTCGGGCTATGCCGTTCTTCGATGGCCATGGCCGCGCGGGCGATCCACTGGCTGGAGAGGATCGAGGTGGCCGGTCCCCAGAACTGGAACAGGGGAAACTGGCCGAACTCGCGGTTGAAACGATCCCGCAGCTCCGGCGGCGTGCTGTGGCAGTCCGGAAGCTTCCGGCCGTCGGCGCAGTAAAGTGGACGGGGAGTGAGCGCGTACTCCACGTCGGTCATCATGTTGTACCACCAGAAGGTATTGGCGCAGCTAAAGGCGGGGTGGCGCCTTTTTGCCTCGTGCCATAACTTCTCCCCCTGGACCAGCCGGTTCGACTGGCGCCAGAATGCCACTTCTCCCAGGTCGCGGAAGTACCAGCCGTTGCCGACGATGCCGTGTTCGCTGGGGAGCTTCCCGGTCAGGTAGGTGGACTGGACCGAACAGGTGAGTGCGGGCGTAATGGTTCTGATATCGGCGCTGCCGGCCAGGAGTTCGCGCAGGCGCGGCGTGTGGGCACCGATCAGGGAGCGGGTGATGCCGACAACGTTGAGGACGACGGTCCGTTGCATCCTTTTTCTCCCGGGGAAAGGGAAAGGGAAACATCACCCTTTGCAAGCCTCCCCCCTTTGAAAAAGGGGGGTCGGGGGGGATTTTGCCCAAGGTGCCACAGTGCGCAGCTAGCGCTAACTGCAAATCCCCCTAAATCCCCCTTTGTCAAAGGGGGACTTTTAACCCCTACCTGTGGCAGGTGAAGCAGTCGGTCGTCGCCTTGTTGTCCCGGTGGCACTGGATGCAGAAACCCATCTCGAACTTGCGCGCC
>DNRQ01000041.1 GCA_003499925.1 Geobacter sp. | reverse complement strand
CTTGCCCCCCTTTGCAAAGGGGGGTAAAGGCACAGCCTTTGTTTTGGATATAGCTCCGTTCATTTTTCACGCCGGTCAGGGTTGAAAAGGCATCAACACGTATACGCTTTTGTGGCGGAGTATTTTCAGTATTGGCAAGGTTCTTTCCCGGCTCACTTCACACCGGCTGTTTAGGCATGCCGAAGTCGCACGCTAACCACAGCCAGCCTTTAGTGCTGGTCTTCTGGCCCCGCGGACCTGACTTGAACCCGCCAAGTTTTCATGGACCGGTGGCGCAAAAGGGTGAGGTCTTTTCTTACTGGACCGGCAGCATATCATGCAAGGTTAATGATTCACAACGAAATACCACTTCATTTGAAAGAACAAGTTACGATTTTTATTGAAGTTGCGGTCCATTTGCGGTGCATCCGGGCGAGATTCGATTTGCTCGGATCTGTGCTAGGCTCTGCCAATGCTGCGGGGCATTGCCTTTCTTCCCTTACGGAAGTAAAGAATGGGTCGTCCATGCGTTCATGCGTTCATGCGCTTCTATCTCCACTTAGTCACGCCCTCCGATTCGCTGTGCTCACAGCATCTTCTTTCATGCCTCGTGACCGCTCTCGCCAGCCTTCCGTCAACGCTTCAGGCCTTTCTCCTCCTGTGTCCTTCTCGCGCCTTCAAGACAAGGTTATATGTACTGTTTTGCACATTTCCATGAACTATGTTATTCATGGTTTCCTGAGACAGCCGATTCACCCGACCGGAGCCTTCATGTTCTTGAAAAAATACCTCTCCTCGCTGAAAAGCACCTATTATTTCATGATCTCGTTCGGGCTCATCATGGGGGCGGTTTTCCCTTTTTACTCCTTCCTGTTCTTCGGGATCAAGGCGTTCTCGCCGCTGTATGTACTTGGCTGCCTCACTGCCGGGTTTCTGGTGGGCACTTTTTGCTATTACATCATAAAGCAGGTCATGCGACTGTACCTGGAAAGTCAGTGGGAAACGCTGAGCAGGATCGTCGGAGGCCGGGAGAACGAGAGCGGCGCCCAGGGGGGGGACGAGCTTCAGATGCTCTCCGATGGCTATGACAGGCTGATGAGGTCGGTCCTCGCCATGGTGGAGAACATCTCGGCGCTGATCATCGACATCGTCCCCCTGTACCAGGAGCTCTCCCGGGCGTCGCGTCAGCTGAAGTCCGGAAACGAAAAACAGGTCAAAGAGGTGCGCCGAACCCAGGACGCAGCGGAAGGGATGCATGAGTCGTTTCAAAAAATGCTGGTGGAAACCGAGGATCTCACCACCCGGTCGGACGATCGGGCCAACATTGCAGCAGAGATGAGTGCAACGACCGATGCCATCGCCGAAACAATCAAGGGGTATTCCGCAGCGGTCATCGAGACCACTGCCTCCGTTGCCGAGATGGCCCACTCCATTCGCCAAACCCGCGGCAATATAGAGGGGCTCACCCATTCCACCGAGCAGACCTCAACCTCGATCTTCCAGATTTCCGCCGCGATCGGCGCGGTCCGCGACAACGCCCTGCGCTCCAGCCAATGTTCAGACAACGTCAGGCTGAAGGCTCAGGAAGGGATGCGTTCCATGGAGGCGACCCGCCAGGCGATGACGGAGATAGAGCGGGCCAACAACGAGTCCTCGCTCTGCATAAACGGTTTGGCAGCGAAGTCGGCGCGGGTCGGCGAGATCCTCACCGTGATACAGGAGGTGGTCCAGCAGACGAACCTCCTCTCGCTGAACGCCTTCATCATCGCAGCCCAGGCGGGCGAGCACGGCAGGGCGTTTTCCGTGGTCGCCGACGAGGTGAAATCCCTCGCCTTGCGAACGGCCAACTCGGCCGCTGAGATAGATCTGCTGGTCAAGGACATCCAAAGGGAGACCGGTACGGTGCAGCGCAGCGTGAGCCAGGGCACGGTCCGGGTCAAGGAAGGGGTCAGGATAGCGGCGCAGGCCGCCGACGCCTTGGTCAAGATCGAGGAGAGCGCCGCCGAAGCCTCGGATATGGTCAAAAAGATCGCCATTGCCACCGAAGAGCAGGCGGTTGAATCCCGCATGATCACCGATGAGGTCGGGAAAAACCTGGCGCGGGTCAAGCAGATCACCAGTTCCATCCAGGAACAGGAGCGCGGTACGGCGCTCATGGTCCGGACCTTGGAAAGGATGAAGGAGCTGGCCCAGAAAATCACCGCATCGTCCCAGGACCAGGCCAGAGGCAACAAACTGTATCTGAAGAGCGTCGTGGATGATAGCGAAAAGGCCAAGAATCTCAAGGTGGAATTCCTGCAGCAGCTGAAGGCGGCCGAAGGCGTAAAGGGTTTCATCAGGGAGGCGGGGATGCTGATAGAAACCAATGCCGAAGAGGCCAGGCAGATAGCCGCCCGGATAGAGGCTATTTCGGAGCTTACCGAGCAGCTCAAGCGCGAACTCGCCCCTCTGATGGGTGGGGTCGGTCCGGTTCAGGATTAAAATCAAGAGGACAAGCAGAGGAAAACATCGTTTCACAGCCCTTTCCGCTGTCTTTATTTTAATTTACATTCTGTAAGCATTGACATATATATGACAGAAACCTTCCCGCCGACTTCAGTAAACCATTTGCCAGACGGAGAGATTGACGACCATACTCTGAGATTGCCCCCCCGCAATAGGAACTGCGCAGCACCATTTACTCAGGCGACAACGTAGTCGCCGCTTCAATACCCCTTCGCGGGGGCACTTTTCACAACGAGGTGAATTGGTATGAAGAAATGCGTCAACTGCTTGCTTGTCATGGTCACGGTGCTGTTAACCCTATCGGGGGTGTCGCTTGCCGGGGAATCGCCGGCGACCAACCTCACCGAACTGACAGATGTCCAAAAGTACAACCGGGCCATTCACATCATGGCGATGTTGCTTGTCGGCTTCGGCTTCTTGATGGTCTTTGTCAAAAGATACGGCCGGTCAGCGATCACGGCAACCTATTTGCTCGTCAGTATCTCCATCCCGCTCTACTTCCTCAAAGACAGTCTCTTCAATCAGGGCGGCTCCGAGTCGGTAATCGACCAGCTCATACTGGCGGAATTCGCCGCCGCAAGTCTGTTGATCTGCGCCGGTGCAGTACTGGGCCGTCTGAAAATGAACCAGTACCTGTTGCTGGGCATGCTGTTCGTGCCTTTTTACGCGTTAAACGAATGGATTGTCCTGAAAGGCGGCCTGGGCTTGATCACTGACAAGGTCGTGGATACCGGCGGCTCCATTGTGATTCACGCCTTCGGCGCCATTTTCGGCCTGGGTGTTGCCGCTTGCATGACTACCAGAAAGGAATACGAGACTGCCATCGAGTGCGACGAAACAAGCGACAGGTACTCTCTGCTGGGAAGCATGGTCCTGTGGGTGTTCTGGCCGAGCTTCTGTGCCGCCCTGGTCGTTCCGGCGGAGGTCCCGAAGACTGCGGTCAACGTTATCCTGGCGCTCTGCGGATCGACCCTCGCCACCTATTTCGCCACCGTCAAATTGAGGGGGAAAATATCGGCGGCGGACATCGCCAATGCGACGCTCGCCGGTGGAGTCGCCATCGGCTCGACCTGCGATCTTGCTTCACCTGGCGCAGCCTTCGGCATCGGCATTCTGGCCGGTGTGGTATCGACCTTCGGCTTTGCCGTCATCCAGGGGAAACTCACCGATCTGGTTGCCAGGGTCGATACCTGCGGCGTGCTCTATCTCCATGGCCTGCCCGGCCTGTTCGGAGGCCTGGCGGCGCTTTTCGTGGTGACCGGCATCAACGGCGCCGCCCAGTTGAGCGGGATCGTGGTGACGGTGCTCCTTGCCGCGGTCTCGGGACTTTTTTCCGGGAAGGTGATCTCGCTGTTCGGCCGCAGAGCGGAGCCGTATCTCGATGCGGAAGAGTTTGATGCTGAATCTGAAGAGGTGGGTTTGTTCGGCGCACCGCTTGTCGCGGCAGAGGAATTGGAAGCCGAGTAGGGAACCCCATCCCCGCCTCGACCCTCCCCTTGAAGGGGTAGGGAGCTTTTTCGGCCCGGCGGGAGATTGGTGCTTCTGAGAAAGTTACAGCAATAGGTCGATCCAGGCGCCATATTGTCCCCTCCCCCGGAGGGCACTGCCATTAAGTTAAGGATGGTGCTCATCTTCAGCCAATGATGTGCCAGTTGAAGGCCTCCCCCTTTGCAAAGGGGGATTGAGGGGGATTTCAGCAGGTCTCAAATCCCCCCTCGCCCCCCTTTTCTAAAGGGGGGATAATTCGATTGGAGTGACATCGACAATCTCTCGTTG
>DNRQ01000225.1 GCA_003499925.1 Geobacter sp. | reverse complement strand
CCCCCACCCCCTCCCATCAAGGGAGGGGGAACGATCAGCAGGTAGGAGGCTTAACTTAATGGCAGTGACCCCGGAGGCGGCCGATGCCGGTCTGTTCCTTGGACGCGGTGCTGAGCGGCTCCTTGGGAGCCGGGGTGATCAGCTCCTTCTGGGTGACGCTGCTCTCCTGCAGCGCCTTCGCGTTCGTTGCGCAGCCGAAGGTTCCCGGTACTAACAGAAGCATGAGCAGCCCGGCTGTCGCAACGGGATGCCTTTTCACGGCACTTTCCATAATTCCTCCAATCCGAGAATTGATTGCTACAGCAGAAAAATGTATCAACATGAAGAAGAGTCTGAGAGCAAGACGAATTTGTTCATTAAAGTCAATACTTGTTCATCTAATCAATAGATATTTGTCGAAAATGTCGAGGAAGAAGCAGATATCCGACAGATGCAATTGATCGACCTCCTGCCTCTTTGACAAAGAGAGGTGGAGAACTGCCAACAAACTGTTTCATTGCGCCAATCTCCCGCAGAGCGTTCATCAGCTCTCCCCTCATTTAACAAGCAAAATCTACTCACTGAAGCTCCGCCCCCTCTGGCGTACGCTACTTCATCGATTGACAAGGGACTGGAAAGTTCCTAAGATGTCAAACTGTCCTGTATTTTGTTTAATAAACCCCGACCCTATAGGTATGAGATCATGGAACCTGAAAGCAGCAGTACACGCAAGTGGAACAATCTCTGGTCAGGAGCACTTTTTCATATTGCTCTCATCATAATTGTGGGGATTTTGATCTATTCAAACACCTTCCAGGTCCCTTTTGTTTTTGATGATGAATCTTCCATAACCCAGAACCATGTCATCAAAAACCTGCACAATTTCCTCCTCGATGGCTCAGGCTACAGTTACAATCCACGCCGGTTCGTCGGCTATCTCACCATCGCCTTGAACTATCATTGGGGAGGAGCCGATGTCACGGGGTATCACATCGTGAACCTGGCGATCCACCTCGCCAGCGCCCTGCTGGTGTACGCACTGGCGCGGCTGACGCTGCAGACGCCGTTCCTCGGGACTCGGGACCGGGAACCACAAAGCGGTACGGCGGGGAGGAGCGAAACTCTGAATTTCGTGCCCCTTCTGGCGGCCCTCCTCTTCGTGGTCCATCCCGTGCAGACCCAGGCGGTCACCTACATCATCCAGCGGCTCGCCTCCCTGTCCACGTTTTTTTTCCTTCTCTCTCTGGTGCTTTACGCCCGGGCCCGCCTCTGCGACCGTACCCGGGTGGACGGGAAAAGGTGGCTGCTCTACCTCCTATCGCTACTATCGGCTATCTTGGCCATGAGAACCAAGGAGATTGCCTTCACCCTGCCGGTCGTCGTGGTTCTCTACGAATACCTTTTTTTCACGATGACGCCACGCAAGAGACTCCTCTTTCTTTCTCCGGTACTCCTGCTGCTCTTTATCATCCCGGTGGGTGTTGTCGGCAGCGGGAATCAGGTTGCTGAGCTCCTTTCCGACATTGCCGAGAAAACCCGCGTTCAGACGGACATGCCGCGCCTCGACTACCTCTTCACGCAGTTCCGGGTCATAGTCACCTACCTGCGCCTTCTCGTCCTACCGGTGAACCAGACCCTGGATTATGACTACCCCATATACAGATCGTTCTTCACCCCGCCTGTGCTTCTGTCGTTCCTGCTCCTCCTGGCCATCTTTTGGTTCGCCGTCTATCTCCTGTACCGCACGAGGTCGGCGATGCGGAGCGCGGAAATGGCCATCTGCGAGGAGGGAGCCTGCCATGGCCGGTTCACCCTTCCCGAGTGGCGACTGGTCTCTTTCGGCATCCTGTGGTTTTTCATAACCCTCTCGGTGGAGTCGAGCTTCATTCCCATTGTGGACCTCATTTACGAGCACCGGCTCTACCTGCCGTCCGCCGGAGCCTTCATAGCGTTCTCCACCGTGGCTGCAATTCTCCTTCGTAACGCCCCGCCCAGCCGTCTCGTTGCAGGAGCGGCCGCCATCGTGGTCATCCTCGCCGGCACAACCTTTGTCCGGAACCTCGTCTGGGGCGACGCCGTGACCCTTGCCGAGGACATTGCCCGGAAATCTCCTGCCATCCCGCGGGCACATTACAACCTGGCACTCGCGCTGGACAACAAGGGGCGTTCCGACGAGGCCTTACGCGAAGCTCGCATCGCTGCCAATCTCGACCAGGAAGATGCCAGGCCCCGCAACCTCATCGGCAGCATTCTGGCGAAGAACGGGAGGTACGACGAAGCGATAGCCGAGCTCACCCTTGCGGTGACGCTTTACCCAAAGGCTGCGTACGCTCATTTGAACCTGGCGAACGTTTACCTGTTGCAAGGGGGACCCCAACGCGCCATGGAGCATTTGTTCACAGCTTTGCAGCTTACTCCGGATGATCCCGAGATCTACAACATGATCGGCAAAGCCTACCTCATTGCAACCAACACGAAAGAGGCGGTCTCCTACTTCGAGCGCGCCGTCGCCATGGATCCTACCCGTACCGATTACCGCTTCAATCTCAAAGATGCAAAAGCCGCAGCGGAGACAGCGGAGGCGGATACGCACTAGCATTAACCGATTCGCCGGCCAGCCCGCATGAGCCTGCAGCGCTCTCAGTAGCGCAGTGGGCAAATGCATGGCCTGATAGAAAAAGCCCGCAACGGATTGCGGGCTTTTTGTCATTCGTTGCGTCTGCGCTGCGCGAGGCAAACGATCAGTGGATGCCGAGCAGCTCCAATTCGAAGACCAGCGCCTGGAAAGGCCCCACAGCACTGCCGGCCCCCTTCTCGCCGTAAGCAAGGTGAGATGGGGCAAACAGTTCCCACTTATCCCCCTCCTTCATCAACTGCAAAGCCTCGGTCCAGGCGGGCATGACACCGCCGACCGGAAAGACACTGGGATTTTCAATTTTATAGCTGTTATCAAGCTCGGTGCCGTCAATGGAGCGCACGATATAGCGTGCCTTCACGTTCTGATCGGGTGCAGGGGTGGATCCGGTCCCCGATTGCAGCACCCTGTACTGGAGTCCGCTAGGAAGGGTCTTCACCCCCTCCTTTTTAGCATTCTCCCTTAGGAATGCCTCGCCATCCGCGAGGTTTTTCTCCGCTCGCGGCCCCAACGCCTTTGCGCGAGCAGTTTGCTGCTGCGCGAAAAAATAGCGCCGAACCTGCTCAACTTCCGCATCGGACAGCAAAGGCTGGTTCCCCCGGAATCCGTCTTTAATCCCCTGAATCAAAGGTCCGACATCAACTTTTAGCTCTTGGCGCTGGAGATCCCTACCCATATCAAGGCCGATGCTGTAACTGATTCGCTCCTTGTTGTCGTTAAGAGAGAGCCTGACTTGCTCCTTCGGGTTAACGCTAACCTGCTCCTTTGGTACAAGGCCTCCCCCCTCCTCTGCCATCTTTCCCTTAATTTGGCAGCCGAAGGTAACTGGAATCAGCAAAAGTACGAGCAACCCGGCCGCAGTTGCGGCATTTCCTTTCATAACTTCCTCCCCGTTGCGCATGTAAATGTTGCTATTCAGGAATGACTGGCAGTCAAACCATGGTTTTGCCCAGATATTACTCCTAGCGCCCAGTTTTTAGCATTACAGCGATTGCCAAACAACATTTTTTTCTCAGAACCTCTGTCCCTTACAGCGGGTCAGGCCATGCCTGGCTAACCGGCACGGGCCAACAAAAAATCGAGCAGTTCCGGGGAACTGCTCGATTGCATTTCATGTCAGCAACTGCCTGTAATAACAGGTGTTACGGTGCCCAAGGTGTTGCACCGATAACAATAGTGCGACCCGGGTAGATCTCCCTTTCCCAAGGCCAGATGGACTCCCAGTTAGCCTGTACGGTGGAAGGCATGTCTACCTTCGGGGTACCGGATTGCTTCAACAGCCAGATGTACTGCGACGGGGCAAGGCCATAGACTTTGCCGTCGGTGTTGGTGTTGAAGATATGTTGGTTTCTGCCCCCACGGCCACCCTCATTGGTGAAGTTGGCTGCGTTGACCGGGCCGCTCTGGGGTGCTTTGGTCCAGCCAAAGGTAGGCCAGCCGGTTGCGCCGTTGAAGCGGTCGAGTGCCTGCTGCACGGTGATCGAACCCGGCAGTTGGCCGGAACCGTCGCCGGTGTGGCAGGAACCGCACAGCGCCTCGCGGGTATCCTTCAGGCGGATCAGGCCGGTAGCGTCGTTGGCGACTTTGAGGTGACCGCGGCTGCCGGTGCCAAGGGTTACGTTGCTGCCGATGGAGTGTGTGGCGTGGCAGTCAAAACAAGCCTGCTCGCCGTGATGCGAAGTTGCTTTGCCCTGAATTTCCTTGTTGATGTACTCGGTCAGGCGGATATCCATGTCCATCTGGTGGTCGCGGCGGCCTTTGCCGTCGATAGATACCTGACGGTTACCGGAACCCCAGGAAGGACGGGTGTATTGCATGACGGCCGTGTAGGCAGTCTGGCCTAGGACAAAACCACGGTTGTCCCCTGCAGCGGTATCAATCAGGTTTTTCTGCGGACGGGTATGGCACTGGTTGCAGACCATCTTGCGGGCTTCTTTGTCCGTCATTTTTGCCGGGCTGACCATGGTATGGCCTTCGCCGGGACCGTGGCACGATTCGCAAGCGATACGGATGTCTTTTACGAAGATGCCCTTCAGGTCAGGCTGGGTCGGGTCGTTGGCGAGGAACTTGGCTTTCGCCGTATCCCAGGCTGCTTTGTCGAAGCCGGTGGTGTGGCAACTGATGCATCTTTCCTGCCAGGAGCGGTGCTCGCCGTAGTTGGAGGCTTTGGGCACCGGCGTTGCTGCGGTGAGATCGACTTCGATCATCAGGAACTTGTAGCCGGCTCTTGCCTTGTCGCCGGGGAAGGCGACCACTACCGGCGTTCCGCCGGTGCCGTCGGTTTTGTACGGCGTACCTTCTACCGTTTTGATGTTCCAATCGATACCGTCATTGTTGGTATACGCCACCCAGGCCTCGGCCCTTGCGGCACCGTTATCGTAAACCGCATAACGCTGCTTACGGGTCTGGCCGACTATTACGGCTACGTCGCTGCTGGAGTATCTCTCTTTGGTGACGTAAAGCTCGCCAACGCCGCCGACTGTGGCGCTTTTGGTGCCGAGGATTGCGTGCGGCAGGAGGTATTTCCCGCTCGCCGGAGACAGGTTGTCCCAGTTGGCAAGGACCCAGGGGTGGATGTTACTGTTACCGGCGGTCTGCCCTTCAAAGGCCGGCCCGTAGGTCGCCTTCATGGTGTGGAAGCTCTTCTCCCACTCTGCATGGGTATCGGAGTGGCAGCTGGCGCAGTTGGCTGCGCCGACGAAGCTCGGGTTTGCCGGCTTCGTGCCGTGGCAGGTGCCGCAGGTGCTGCCCGTGGTGGGGGGGGTGATGCCGCTGGCAATGGCTGCGCCGGCGTGCTTGTAAACGATTTTCCCGTGAATCTTGCCGCCATGGGTGGTGTTGAGGGCGGCAACTGCGCCGGACACGGTGTCGGCCAGCGCACCATTGGGGCCGTGGCAGGCGCCGCAGGAGTAGTCAGCGGTGATGAAAGGCTTCAGGAACTTACCCCCATTAGCGAGGGCGACGTTGGTGGTTGCGGCCAGGTCGATCTTGAAGACGTGGGTCTTGATGTCGCCCAGGGTCTTGCCGGCAGCGTTCGGGCCGGTGTTTACCGCGCTCTTGGCCAGTTTCGGCATGTGGCAGGTGATGCAATCCGCGTTGGAGTGAGCGGCACCGGTAGCGGTGAAGGTCACTTCGTGGCAGCTGGTGCAGGCAACGTCAACGCCGGCGCCGTTACCGAGCTTGTTCTGGTAGAAAGTGGTCCTGTGCGGATCATGGCAAGTACCGCAGCTCACACCGGCTTTGAGGTGCTTGCCCATCGGACCTGCTGCAAGGTTGTCAGGGTCAATACCGGTCAGCTCGTCGCCGGTCTGGTGGTGACCGCCGATGGGGTTGTTGAGGGCGCTCGCCCTGATACGGCCGCCGATGGTGTCGGTGGTGCCGGATGCCACGTTGTAAGCGCTTCTGAAAGTGCCGTCGGTAGCGGCACCCTCGCCGCCGTAGGGGTTACGCTCGCCGTCGCGGGTGTGGCACTCGCCGCAATGGACGGGCTTGCCGTAGCCGGTTGCGACTGCGAGTTCAGCCTGGGTGCGGCCGGATGCAACCTTGGTGATGTTGGTCGTTGCGGGGGTCAGGGCGTGAGCCTTGCCCGGGCCGTGGCACGCTTCGCACTGGACGCCGGCTTCAACCCAGGTACCGGGCATGCCGGACAGACCGTCCTGCTTCTGGGCCAGATCGGTACCGGAATAGTACTTCCAGCCGGTGGTGTGGCACTCGCCGCAGGTGTACTTCTTCTGAACAGCGCCGTAGGTGGCCCAACCCTGCCCGAGTGTCTGGTTGGTTGCGGGGTATGCCAGGTTGTACTGTACGCCCTGGGTGCTGGAGGAGACGATGTAGCCGTCCTTGTCGATCCAGCGGGCCTTCCAGGCGTAGCCGCCAACCACGTAGGAGACCTGCGAGTAGCTGGTCGGCTTGCCGAGCGTGTTGAGGGTGGTTGTTGCCGGCATGTTCTCCAGTGCGCCGGAAATGTTGCTGAACGGGAAGACCGGGATCCCGTTGTTAACCACCTTGTTGATCTTGAAGTTGTGGCCGGACTTTACGAAGGTGTCGTACTTGGTGGCGTGGCAGACGCCGCAGGTTGCCGAGCCGACATAGTTGTCAGCCTTTGCCACTTTCGGGTTGTGGGAGCTTTCGTGGCAGGCGGTGCAGTTGGTGCCGCTGACGGTGTGGCTGGCGATATGGGTAGCGGCAGTAGCATCCACATGGCAGCTGGAGCAGTAGTTGCTCCCTACCGTGCCTGCGCCGGCGTTGGTTACCTTGAAGCTGTTCTTGTCGACCGAAGCCTTCACCACAGGGCCGGGCATGGTGGTGTGGCAGGTCACGCAGTCAACGCTGTTCGCCTTGTGCGCTGATGCGGCCCACTGAGGTGCTACCGCCTGAGTTGCGGCGCTGGCGTTCAGGTGACAGGTGTTGGTGCAGCTCTTCTCCATGGCAGCCGCGGTATCCACGCCATAGGCGGCGGTGACGGTGATGTTGGAGGTGATGTTGGAGATGGTTGCCTTCACCGGACCCTGGAACGGCAGGGTTACGGCAGCGCCGAAACGGTCGGTCAGGGCAACGGTGCCGCCGGTGACGGTAAGGGAGATAACCTTGTTGTTGGAGCCGGTCGGGGTAACGATCAGTCTGACCGCGCCGCCGTGGGCGACGGCGGGGTTGGCCGGAGCGATACCTGCGTTGGTGGCGACTGCATAAGCATTGAGCTTGTAGGTAACCAGCACGGGGTTAACCGACTTGCCGGTAGCCGGGATGCCGGTCACTACCGCGACGGTGCTGTTGTTGGAAAAAGCAACGGCGCCGGTCGTCGTGATGCCCTTGATCTTGTAGCCGGCAGTTGCATTAACAGTAGCGGTTACCGGTGTGGCGTCGGTGTAGTTCACCAGCTTCGGAAGACCCACAGAGGCGAGGGTCAGCCCTTTGGCGCCGTTGGTGGTGATGGTACCGCCACGGTTCGTGTTGGTGAGCTGCAGCTGCCAGGTCTTCGGCACCACAACAGCATTGGTGGATGCGAAGGTCGCAGTCAGACCCTGAGCCTTGAGCACCGCGGGGCGCTTCGGATCAACCGGGATCGGTTTCGCGATGTTTACCGTTTCTGCGACGGTACCGTCAGCAGGCGTGATGTCGGTCACGACAGCGCCGTCGATCTGCTTCAGAGCGGTAATCTTGAAGCCTGCGTTCGGTGTGACCACAACCGTTACGGCCGAGGTGCAGTTGGTGTATGCGATGCCGGTGGTTTGTGCGGTCTTGTTTCCGACCTTGATCGAACCACCGGAGTTCGTTAGCTGGGTCCGCACCGAGTATGTCGTGGCGGCCCAGGCACAGACCGCTGACATGACTGTCAGGCAAACCAGAGTGAGCAATCCTTTTTTCAACATTGCAAGTCCCCTTTTGTTTCCTTCAGCCGGTTGTCTCCAACCTGCCGAGGCGAGTTTTGACGAGGCTATCAGCCTCCGCACGGGCATTAAATTACTTGATGTGGCAGGACAGGCAGATCAGAGACTCGGTTTGCTTGGCATACAGGAAGTAGTTCGGTGCGTTCTGCGGCGTACCGAGAACAACCTTGGCAGGGGTGCCGGCCTTGTAGTTGTCCTGGGTGGCGTTCTCTTTGTTGTGCACTTCGTGGCAGGTGGCGCAAGTCATGATGGAGCCGCCGTAGAGGTTGTCGGCGATGAGCTTGTTGCCGACGCCGTCGTTACGGGAAACGTTGTTGTACACGCCCTGCGCCTGGCTGTAGCTGATTGCGGTGGCGTAGCCGTTGTCGGAGGTGACGATCTCGGTGCCGGCTGCGTCGCCGTTGCCGGCCTTGGAGTTACGGAAGGCGGCGATGTCGTTGTAGTCGAAGCCGATCGGGTGGGTGTTGCTCAGGTCCTTGGTCAGGTCGGCGCGGCCTGCGTAATCGATCCCCTCGGAGACGGTGCCGATGAACTTGGCGCCGGCCTGTGCGAAGGCGCTGCCGTGCTGGTCGACGGCGATACCGCCGTCATGGCAGCTCATGCAGAGGCGGCTCGGGCCTGCCAGCGGATCGACGATGTCGAAGGCGCCGTCGTTGGAGTTGTTCGGAGTAGCCCAGGTGTAAGCGGTGAACTGGTCGTCCGAGGTGAGCTCGTGGTTCCAAAGCGGCAGGTTGGCGGTGCCGTCGGTTACGTCGGCATGGTGAGGGGTGTGGCAGTAAACGCAGACTCGGCCCATGATGTCCACGTTGGTGCCGGTGATCTTGGTCATGTCGTGAAGGGAGCCGTTGACCCCGGTACCTGCGGCAACACCCGCAAAAGCGGTAGCTGCAGCTGAGAGACACCCGACGGCTGCGATCGTTGCTAATACCTTTTTCATCTGTTCTTCTCCTTTTTTGCATTTCAATGTAGTGCTGCATGGTTATTTCTTCCCTGACGGGAAGGGGGTGACTGGTTACCTGATCGATCATTTCCAAGTGCCGCGCCAATCACAGCACCCTTTGTCTTGCTTTTTCCTCCTTTCCAAGGTTTCCGCTCACCTGGAGAGCCGATCTGCGGTTATCGTGGTTAACTAACTAGCATCTATTCAGTTGCGTGGTGACGTCGGCAAGGAGGCTGCTGTTTCGCCCCGGTCCAAAGAGCGATTCGGCTTTGCGTCATGCTCCCTATCGCAGCATCTGTGCCGTCCCTTCGGGTTTGGGGCGCCGACCGTGAAGATTTATGCTCCGGGCTGCCCCGGCAGACTGCAGGGTAACGCAGATAGTGCCGTTAAATTGGGGGCTTGCCCCCCCGCGAGCCGCCCGGCTCCCGCCGCACAAAAAAAGCCCCCCAGGGTTTCCTGGGGGGCTCGATGCCGGATCTACCGAATATTTCTCAACGTCGAGGTTACGTTTCCGTAACCAATCCTGCATATGACTACTTCTTCTGCCGAACTGAAAAACCGGGGCGGGCTACGAAACCGTAACGCAGATGTTTAATGGCGGAACCGGGCAGCTATTTTTTCAGTTTTTCCCAGAGCACCTTGCGTGACAGGCCGAGCATCTTTGCAGCCAGCGTCTTGTGGCCGCCGGCGTAGTCGACCACCTTTTCGATATAGCGCTTTTCAAACTCGTTGACCGCCTCCCTCAACGGACGCCCCACGGCAAACGTTTCGAAGGTGCTGCCGATCACCCCTGGCGATTGCAGTTCCGGGGGGAGATGGTGGGCGTTGACCTTGTCGCCGGGATGGAGCAGCGAGATCCTTTCCACGATGTTTTTCAGCTCGCGGACGTTGCCGGGATAGCTGTAGTGGCTCAGCATTTCCAGGGCGTCGGGGGTGAACTCGGGCTTGAGCGCCGGGGGGGGGCAGAACAGGTCGAGAAATTTGCCGAGCAGCACCGGTATGTCTTCCCGCCTCTCCCTCAAGGGAGGGAGCCGGACCAGCACCACGTTGATGCGGTAGAGCAGATCCTCCCTGAATTCCCTTTGCTTCGCCATCTCGGAGAGGTCACGGTTGGTGGCGCTCACCAGACGGAAGTCGATGCTGCGAAACGAGGTCCCCCCGACCCTCGCCACCCCTTTTTCCTGAAGCACCCGCAGCAGTTTGCCCTGAAGCTCCAGCGGCAACTCCCCGATCTCGTCGAGAAACAGGGTACCCCCCGCAGCCGCCTCGACATAGCCGGAGCGCCCCTTGTCGGCCCCGGTATAGGCCCCCTTCTCCACACCGAAGAGCTCGCTTTCGATGAGCGTCGCCGGGATCGCCGCGCAGTTCACCGGGACGAACGGCCCCTCGCGGCGCGGGCTCAGACGATGGATCGCCTCGGCGACCAGTTCCTTGCCGGTGCCGCTCTCTCCGTGCAGCAGGACCGAGGTGGAGGTCTGGGCAACCTTGGCGGCCATCTCCAGGGCAGCCAGCATCGCGGGGCTGCGGGTGGTTATCTCGGGAAAGGCGGAGAGGGTTTCAGGGTGGGCCGAGCTCTCCTGCCCCAGTTTCTTCAGCTCCAGAAAGCTCTCTATCTTGAGGAACAGCAGCTCCATGGGAAACGGCTTGGTCAGGAAGTCGAAGGCGCCGAGCTTCATCGCCGTCACCGCGTCTTCGATGGTGCCGTAGCCGGTCATAACCAGCGAGCCGCAGTGGGGCTGGCGGAAGAGTATCTCGCGCAGGATATCGAGCCCGTTGGCATCCGGGAGCTTGATATCCTGGACCACCAGGTCGAAGCTCTCCTCCGCTACGGCAGCCAGGGCTTCTGCTCCACTGGCCGCAAGCCTCAGGTCATATCCGGCGCCGGTGATGACCTCCTTGAGAGCCGAACCGAAAAGCGGGTCGTCCTCGACTATCAACAGTTTTACGCTACACATTGCCAACCCCTTTCTCCGGGGAACCGTGACCTTATAGGTGTCCCCGTCCTGCTTGCAATCTCAAATCCTGATTAGCGTCAATCTTCCGCTGGTTGAAACTCCCCCTCCCTTGATGGGAGGGGCCGGGGGGAGGGTGAGGCTCATGCNNAGCTTTTCACCCTCTCCCCAGCCCCACTGCCGTTATGTTAAGCGGTGGTTCCGTGGCTCATGTAGGGTGGGCTGTGCCCACCATCAGGATGCGGGTGTGGTGGGCACGGCCCACCCTACCTCTGCTTGCAATCTCGATCGCCCCCTGCAGCTCCGCGATCCTTTACAGTTGCGTCCACGGAGATTCCGGCGCCGTTGGAGAGGGTCCGGATGCTTTGCGGCCGTTGATGTCGCCCGCCGCAATCCCCGATGCTATAACGGTATCCCCCGCCGGCACTGACGCGCCACGGGGAGGGCGTCACCCCCTGCATGCAGGGGAATGGTGACGCTGAAGACGGTCTCACCCTGCCTGCTTGCCACCTCGATGCTCCCCCGATGCAGATCGACGATGCTTTTGCAGACGGCAAGCCCGATGCCGCTCCCCGCTCCCGCCGGTTTGGTGGTGTAAAAGATGTCGAAGATCCTCTCCCGGTCCTGGTCGGGTATTCCCGCCCCCCGGTCCCGGACCGTCAGGCGATAGCCCCCCTCGCAGAGGGTGGCGCGCAGTTCGACGGAGCCCGCTTCAGGCGAGGCGGCGGTTGCGTTGACCAGCAGATTGAGCAGCACCTGGTGCATCTTCCCCTTGTCGATGTGCAACATCACCGGAGGCTGGCACTGGTCCAGCGCGATCAGGTCGCCGTCCGGCCTTTTCTGCGCCATGACCGCGAAGGCTGCCGCCTCGCGGAAGAACTGGTCGCTCGGCACATACTGGAGATCCAGGCTTCCCACCCTGCTGAAGTCGGTCAGCTGGTGCACGATGGTCTGGATCCGCAGCATCCCGGCCTTGAGGATGTCCATCAGGTTGCCGGATTCCGGAGGGAGCTTCTCCTCCACCTTGTAGACGCAGGCCGAGATTGCCGCCAGCGGGTTGTTGATCTCGTGGGCCACGCCGGCGACGATTTTACCGATGGTGGCCATTTTTTCGTTCTGGATCAGGTGATTCAGGGCGTTTTCCCGCTCCCGCTCGCTGTGCCTCAGGCGCTCAAGCATGTGCTGGAAACTCTCCTGCAACAGGCCGATCTCGTCGCGACGGGGGGGGAGCGGCTTGGCGTTGAAGGCCCCCAGCTCGATGTGTGCCATGGCCCGGGCCAGCTGTTCCAGGGGACGCGACATGGCGCGACCGACCACGTACAGGATCACCGTGCAGGCCAGGAAAAGGAGCACGGAGAACATCACGATCCGCATCCTGAACGCCTCGAACTTCTCTTCGGCGGGGGTCATGGAGAAGCCGACCCGAAGCGCCCCCCAGCTCTTCCCCGCGATCCGCAACGGCAGGGCCATGTCGAGCACATTGCCGCAGCCGTCGGCGGCTATCGCGCTCTGGAAGCCGTCTCCGGCAAGGGCTGCCCGCGTCAAGGGATCGTTGTAGTACTTGCCGCAGTACTCGGTGCGGTTATGGGTCACCACCCTGCCGTTTTCATCGGTGATGAAGGCGTAAACGGTCGGGAAACTCGGGTTCTTTACCACTTCCTCGACGTAGTTGTCCAAAAGGCCCGGCACCAGCCCCATCTCTCCCAGGATCATGGTGTTGATGATCGGCCCTTTCAGCGAGGTGAGCAGGAGCCTCCCCTGCCCCTCCAGGTTCTGCGACAGGTGGGCCTTCTCCTCGCGGATCATCTGCCCTCCCCAGGTGAGGGAAAAAAGCGCCACTATACATGCGGAGATCAGGACGAACTTGGTCTTGATACTGAACAACCGCCGGGCCTTCATTTGTGACACCCCGTCCCGCAGCCGTAGGGCCTTTTCCTGAACATGCCGCTCAGGGCCCGGTAATCGGCCGTGGTCGCAGGGACGAAGCCGTTCTTGTATTCGATGTCCCAGTTGTCCATGATCTTGCGGTGCTCCGGGTTGCGGCTGTCGAGCTTCACCAGGGCCGCGGCTATCGCCGCCACCAGTTCCTTGGGAGCGTCCCGTCTGGCGATGAGCGGAATGGAGGGGAGTTCCTCGGAGCAGAGTATGACCCGCAACCCCTTCTTGCTGAAGCGGATAGCGGTGGATTCCTTGACGAAGCCGGCATCGTACTCCCCCTTCAGCACCGCCCGCGCCACGTCGCTGTGATGCCTGAGGTTGGTCACGGAGCCAAGGTCGCCGAGTTTGATCCGGCTCTCCTGGAGCAGAAGGCGAGGGATCAGATTGCCGGTTGTGGAGTGGTGATAGCCGAAGGCGATGCTTTTTCCCTTGAGGTCCTGCATCGAGCGTATCGGAGAGCCGGAGGGAACGATGGCGCAAGAGCGATAGGTCGGTCTTCCCGCACCGTTCAGGGGCTTGACGATCGGAATGGCACCCGAAAGGAGCATCGCCTTCATCACGCCGCCGTCTCCAATGGAAGCGACGTCGGTTTTACGCTGGTTCAGAAACTGGATGGTTTCCCTGTAATCACGGCTGATCTTCAACTCGAATCTGTAGGGGGTATTCCGGGTCAGGTAATCCATCATCGGCTGGTAGCGCTCGTACATGGTGATCGGGTGAAAGCGCAGGCTGACCCCGAAACGAACCAGCGGCTTTTCGGCGCAGAAGGCGCTTTCCCCGAGGAGAACGGTGCCCAGCAGAAGCAAACCGGCGGAAATTGCAGTTATCTTGACGCGCATGGGTCCCCAGCATTTTTTTCCATACTTTACCCTAACCGGTTCAGGAAAATATACCCTAAAAGATCACGGCAGACGACAAAGGGTCGAGGCACGGCCGACGGGCGTTACGAAAACGTAACAGTCCGCTATATGCCACGGCGCCCTTCTGATCGGGGGTCTAGGTACCATTTCCGTGCGGCGGAGGTGTGAACCGGTTTCAGCCTCACTACGAGGTGCGAACGGTTACGGCAGCGCCGCTTTCCTTGCAGAAAGGTAGCCGGCCTCGATGACGGGCGTCACGGCTGCTGTCATAGATCCCGGCGCGGCCATCTGCGATGCAATGTTGACGCCAGAGGCCCGGCAGCGACACCGAAGCTGCTGTTGCCTTTTTTCCGGGACGCGGCCTGAGAGTCAACTTCCCTCTCGACAAAATGAGGCTTTTGCAATATATTCGCATACTGTATACAATTTTTCCGTGCCCGCTGCCGCGGCATGGCCGCAGATAAAGATTTGTCACCCATCATCCCACCAAAAGGAGAAGAGAACCGATGGCAACTCCAGATTTCAAGTACCAGGAAGCCTTCCCGCTCGGGCCGGACAGCACGAAATACCGCCTCATCCCTGATTCCGGGCAGTACGTATCGGTAGCGAATTTCGACGGCCAGGAGGTCCTCAAGGTGAACCCGGAGGCCCTCGCCATCGCGGCCAATGCCGCCATGAAGGACGTCTCCTTCCTTTTGCGCGCCGAGCACAACGACCAGGTGGCCAAGATCCTCAGCGATCCCGACGCCTCCCAAAACGACAAGGGTGTGGCGCTCGCCTTCCTGAGAAACGCCGAGGTCGCCTCGCAGCTGGAGCTGCCGGTCTGCCAGGACACCGGCACCGCCATCGTGATGGGGAAGAAGGGGCAGCAGGTCTGGACCGGCGTCAAGGACGAGGAGTACCTCTCCCGCGGCGTCTACAAGACCTACACCGACGAAAACCTGCGCTACTCCCAGACCGTGGCGCTCGACATGTACCAGGAGATCAACACCGGCACCAACCTGCCGGCCCAGATCGACCTCTACGCCACCCAGGGGATGGAGTACAAGTTCCTCTTCATCGCCAAGGGGGGCGGCTCCGCCAACAAGACCTACCTGTTCCAGGAGACCAAGGCGCTCCTTAACCCGGACAGCCTGATCAAGTTCCTGGTAGCCAAGATGAAGACGCTCGGGACCGCCGCCTGCCCCCCCTACCACCTCGCCTTCGCCATCGGGGGGACCAGCGCCGAGAGCTGCCTCAAGACGGTGAAGCTCGCCAGCACCAAGTACCTCGATTCCCTCCCCACCTCCGGCAACGAAGGGGGCCAGGCGTTTCGTGACATCGAACTCGAGGAGAAGCTCCTCAAGGCGGCGCAGGAAAGCGGCATCGGCGCCCAGTTCGGCGGCAAATACTTCTGCCACGACGTCCGCATCGTACGCCTGCCGCGCCACGGCGCCTCCTGCCCGGTCGGCATGGGGGTATCGTGCTCGGCGGACCGCAACATCAAGGCAAAGATCAACAAGGAAGGGATCTGGATCGAGCAGATGGACGACAACCCGGGCCGCCTGATCCCCGAGAAATACCGCGGCAAGCACGGGCACGGCGTCAGGATCGACCTGAACCAGCCGATGAAGGAGATGCTCGCCGAGCTGAGCAAGCACCCGGTCTCCACGCCGCTGCTGCTAAGCGGCACCATCGTGGTGGGTCGCGACATCGCACACGCCAAGTTCAAGGAGATCCTGGACTCCGGCAAGCCGCTCCCCGACTACCTGAAGAACCACCCGATCTACTACGCCGGCCCCGCCAAGACCCCGAAGGGGAAGCCGTCCGGCTCCTTCGGTCCCACGACCGCCGGCCGCATGGACTCCTACGTCGACCTGCTGCAGGCAAACGGCGGCTCGCTGATCATGATCGCCAAGGGGAACCGCAGCCAGCAGGTGACCGACGCCTGCCACAAGCACGGCGGCTTCTACCTGGGCTCCATCGGCGGCCCGGCTGCGATCCTCGCCGAGGAGAACATCAAGAAGGTCGAGTGCATCGACTTCCCGGAACTGGGAATGGAGGCGGTCTGGAAGATAGAGGTCGTCGACTTCCCGGCCTTCATCCTGGTTGACGACAAGGGGAACGACTTCTTCAAGCAGCTCGGCTTGTAGAAGGAGCTGCTGCAACTGAAAAAGCCCCCGCTGCCTTGCAGGCAGCGGGGGCTTTTTTGTTCCGTGTAGCCAAAGGCGTCGCACACGGATTACCACTGAAACGGGCGGATAACTGCAGGTTAAACAAAGTCAGATACCTGGTTTAAGACAAAAGACTTCTTTGATTCTGTCTTTTCCGCCCGTTTCCTGTTTTTTCCGCGTGCAGGCTCTTGACTCTCCTACATGTAGACCATGACCCGGAAGGTGATCCTGCCGTCCATGGTGGTGAAGGGGATGGTGACCCCCTTGCACTGGACGCTCATGCTCGCCTCGGCGGACACCTGGTCCGGAGGGTCGACGATCGGCCGCAGGCGCCCTGAGACCACGAGGGGCAGCCCCAGGGCGACGCTGCCGTACTGTTCGTGGTACTTGGTCTTGAAGACGCCGGCTATGTTGTTGGTAACCTCTCCGACCGCATCGTTTATCGCCTGATCGTCCGCCTCCTCAAGCATCAGCAGTTCCTTGGCGATCTGCTGGGCCGGTCCCTTTTCGGTGGCGAACAGGATGTAGCCGACCCGGTCGCCGGCCACCCCCACGATGCCGACCACGTCGCTCGACAGGGGGTTGATCTTCTTCTCCACCTTCCCGGCGAAGATGTCGGTGTCCATGTAGCTCTTGAAGGTGTCCTGCGTGGCGGACATGATGGTGAACATGATCTCTTCGAAACTAATACTGCTCAAAGAAGCCTCCCTCGCTATTCATAAAATGATCTGCCAATTCCAATCAATGAACGGTGCCATCCACTCTCGCTTCAACCTATTTTCACCCTTCACCCTAGGCCTTTTTCACCCTTCACCCTTCACCCTTCACCCTTCACCCTTCACGGCTTCACGGCCTCCCGGCCTCACAGGAACTGCGCGGGGTTGTCGGCGCAGACGATTCCCTCCAGCACATCGAGCAGCCGCTCGTTGAACGACCCCTTCATCTCCTGCTTCATGATCTGCAGCGCTATGGAAGAGGAGAGCGCCTTGCGGCAGGACCGGTCGATGGTGAGTGTGCAGTAGACGTCGCAGATGGCCCCGACCTGGGCGCTGCGCGTTATCGCCGGCCCCTTCAGCCCCTGCGGGTAGCCGTTGCCGTTATTGCGCTCGTGATGGGAACGGACCACGCCAAGTGAGATGTCGGACAATCGGGTATTTTTTTTCAGGTACTGATAACCCTCTTCCGGATGGCCCCGGTACGCCTCCAGCTCCGCCGCAGTCAGTTTCCCCTCCTTGTTGAGGATCTCCGGCGCGACGAAGATCTTGCCGAAATCGTGCAGCAGCGTGCCGATGCCGACGTCGAGCATCTCGTCGTGGGAGAGGAGGTACGCCTCCGAGTGGAGCAGCACGGAGAGCGCCGTCACCTGCAGGCTGTGTACGAAGGTATAGTAGTTGTGCGACATGACGGTTTCCAGCGAGTTGAAGGAATCCTTGTCACTGGCGAGGTAGTGCAGCAGGTTCTCCACCAGCCTTTTGCTCCGGGTGAAGTCGGAGACCTTTTCCGGATGTTCGAAGAGGTCCCCCACGAAGTTGATGGAAGTCTGGTAGATGATCTTACCCTTGGTCTTCGCCTGCAGGGTATCGTCGTTTAGCACCCGCTCGGCGTTATTCTCCATGAAGGTGGTGATCACCTCCAGATCGGCGGGACTCACGAAGAGAAATTCCACGTTGTTCGTCATCAGACGTGCAGCGTCCAGGCTGGAAAAGTTCCGGCCATGGCTCTTGTAGAGGATGTACTTGGTGCCGCTGCGAATGAACAGCGCGACATCCGGAAAGAACTCGGCCTGAATGCTCTCGATACTGACGGGTACGTACAGCTCCCCCATAACCACCTCCGTCCGGCAAACTGTGCCTGCTACCCACAAGGGGCGCGGCACAGGTTACTATATCGGCAGCAGTCCGCCAACCTTAAGCCTTCTGGCAACAAAAGTTCTATATTCCGGTCAGTTCCTGAAGCTTCAGCTCCAGGTCGTCTCCGTTCACCCGTACCACCACCCCGTTTTCCTCTTCAGTCCGGATCACCCCCTCCGTGATCCAGACCATGAGCCGCTCTTCTTCCACTCCGAATTTCGCGGCCGCTTCCTCGATGCTGTACCAGGTTTTTGACACCAGCATGGCCCTGCCCCCCCTTTAGTCGTGGCTGTTGCATAAAAACGGGAAGCCCCAGCAGCCAACCCGGCGACTCCCCCCTGTGCCTTTTCCCATGAGCTGTCAGCCCGCACCGCCTTAATCCGCGGGACGCAAGGAGATGTGCTCTGCAGAGCCCGCTTGGTCCCCTTTTGGGTTACCTGAAGCGCGCTTTCGCCGCGGCCCACCGAAGCATCGTACCGCTGTTAACCTTGATGTCAAGCAGCATTAGCGGCACCTTCAGGCCGGAAGAAGCCCCGGCCTGCCAAAAAAACGCACTTTTTCCCTTTGGTGCCGGAGCATCCTGCCGATAAGACAAATGGGTCAGGGTGTAAATTTAATGAAATCGGAGGTAACCGATGCCCATTAAGAATGCGGTGCATGAAACGGTCCTCTTCGTCGATGACGAGAGAAGCTACCTGGCGTACACCAGCGGCATCTTCGAGAACAGGGGGATCAACATCCTCACGGCGAACTCGGCGCTGGAAGCCCTGAAGCTGGTCGAAGAGCAGTCGGTGGCTGTGGTGGTCTCTGACAATGAAATGCCGGGGATGCGGGGGATCGAGCTGCTCACCAGGATCAAGGAGGTCTCGCCGCACACCGTGAAGATCATGATGACCGGGAGCGCCGACCTCGCCACCACCCTTGCGGCCATCAACAGCGGAGAGGTGTTCCGGTTCGTGCTGAAACCGTGGAAGAAGGCGGAGATGCTGCGTGCCGTGAAGGACGGCCTGCGCAGATACCGGGTGCTGCAGTCGATCAAGCGCGAGGATGAATTCATCCTGCACTCCCTGGCCCAGACCATTGAGCTTAAAGACGCCTCCACCAGGGGACACTGCGACCGGGTCGCCACACTCGCCCTGCAGCTCGCGCAGGCTTTGGGCGTCTCCGAGGATCTTCAGCGGGAGATCAGGTACGGCAGTTGGCTCCACGACTGCGGCAAGATCGGGGTGCCGGAGGCGATCCTCAACGCGGAGCGGGAACTGACCGAAGCGGAGTTCGCCATCGTCAAGAAGCACCCGGAATGGGGTTGCGAAGTGGTGCGCAAGGCGAACCTATCCAAGAACGTCCAGGACATCGTCCTTTACCACCACGAGCGTTATGACGGCAAGGGATATCCCTGTGGCCTGACGGGAGCCGAGATCCCGCTGGAAGCGCAGATCGTATCGGCTGCCGACATCTGCGACGCCCTGACCATGGACCGCCCCTACCGGAAGGGGTTCAGCAGCGAAGAGCTGATGTCCACCCTGACCAGCATGAAGGGGACCAACCTCGACCCCGAACTGGTGCAGGCCCTTTTCGATATCCTGGCCGCCGACGCCGGCAGGTGAATCGGGTTCAGGTCACAGCAGAAAGTCCACCTTTGTCAAAGGGGGGAGAAAGGGCAAAAAAAGGGAAGGGCAGAAACGCCCTCCCCTTCGAATATTATTCCTGCAAGCCTGCCGCTATTTCTTCCTGTATTGCTCCAGTGTCTTCTCGAAGCGCGTCACGTCAAATCCTCTCATTATCTCGGCGTCGTCCCCGAACACGATCACGGGGACCCCTTGGCTTTTGTACCTGCCGGTCAGCAGTTCCATCGCCTCGCTGTCAAGTTCAACGTCCCTGTTGATGAACGGAATGTTGTTCTCGGTGAAATACTCCTTTGCCGCCTTGCAGTGCGGACACCACGAGGTGGAAAAGAGGACGATTTTAGGATATTTCAGCTCCGGCGCCGCGTGCGGCGCGAGCGGGCTCTGAGGCATCTGCTCGGCAATGGCAAAAGAAAGAGGAAGCATGAGAAAGACGGCCAGAACTGCTGCTGCAACAGAAGAAAATTTCATGTCACTCCCCCTTTGGCTGCCCTTTTTTCCTGACGGCGGGAAGCGTCAGTTGCCGCCTCACCAGTTTGAAGGTAAGCGGCTTGGGATTGCCGGGCCGCCTCACCTTGATCAGCACCGGGGTACCCGCGCGCCCCCGCAACCGGCGTTCCACCAAGAATTTGAAGTCGCTGCCAGCCGTGGGGGTTCCGTCGATCTGCGTGATGACGTCCCCGGCCCGGATGCCGGCCAACTGCGCCGGGCCACCCAGCACGAGCTGCTTGACCACGATGGTTCCGTCCGCCCGCGGAGCGCCGTCGATCCCGACGCCGCCGAAAGCCCCGGCCGAATCGCCCCCCCATCCCGGCCCGGCAAAGAGAAAGAGCGACGCGAGGAGTATGAAAAGCGTTTTCATCATAGCCAGCTAAGTTATACGAACCCCGCCTCCCCTGTCAACCACGCTTTTGCTGGCGGGTCATTAGGCATCGAGTATTCCCGGCCAGAGACGCAGCCATGTAGCCATGTAGCCATGTAGGTCGGGTTAGCGCAGCGTAACCCGACGCCAACCTCCGATGCCTAACTACGGTACTGCACGTCGGGTTACGCCCTCCGGGCTAACCCGACCTACGTCTGAATTCCACCACCAAATCAGGAACACGTTTTCACCGGTCCTTTGAACCGGTCGCCGGACTCCCCCTTTTCCGATTGACTATCACCTGTCAATACCTAATAATGCGCTAGAACAGCCCGAAATCAGGATCTTTACAAGAGGCACAAGATGAACAATGCCCGAATTACGGAACACGAGCAAAGCCTTATCTCGAAGATCAGAGCCCTTCCCCCGGAAAAACTCATGGAGGTGGAAGACTTCATTGATTTTCTAAGGCAGAGCGGCGAAGACAGGCGGCTCCGACGTGCGGCGGCAAAGCTGTCCGAGGACGCTTTCCAGGAGGCATGGGACAACCCCGAGGATGCCGAATATGACCGATTATAGCTTCGGCGACGTCATCCTCGTGCCGTTTCCCTTTACCGATCAGACGACCAGCAAGAAGCGTCCCGCCATCGTGGTCAGTTCATCCGACTACAATGCCAACCGCCCCGATCTTGTTATTATGGCTGTTACCAGCCAGATTAGAGAGCCAGCGCCTTATGGCGACAACGTAGTAATGCATTGGAAGGAAGCCGGGCTTATAAAACCTTCAGTTATGAAGCCAATCTTCACAACCATTGAGAGAGGGCTTGTCATACGAAGACTTGGGCAGCTTGCAGAGGAAGACGAGCAGGCGCTTCGTGAAGCATTGCAGGATATCCTTGGTTAGCAGAAGTACCGATCCCGTCCCCGAGCCAGTCAGGCTTCCCATAATCCCTGTTATCACCAAAACCAGAAGAGAACGCAGCGCCGGCGAACCTGGAGATCAGGGCAAGTGAGCATGTACCCATGTAGGTCTGGCAACTAGCTTTCTAAGGCACTCGAGTTGCTAAATCGGTGCAGGTGACCAGCTGCCGACATGCTCCTAAGCCTGTCCCCCCTGTCAACTTATGCTTTTGCCGTCGCATCTGCACTGTGCTATAAATATTAGGTTGCTAACCCAAAGCGGAGTGGCTGATATGACAGTTAGAACAAGGGTGAAACAGGTGGTGGCTGAGGGCCGTCCCGGACAGGAGTTCCTCCTGAAAGGGTGGGCAAGAACCGTCAGGAGCGGTAAAGGGGTCACCTTCATCTCGCTCAACGACGGCTCGTCGCTCGCGGGGATCCAGGTGGTTGCGGAACCGGAGCTTTCCAACTATTCCGAGGTTGCCGGGCTCGGCACCGGCAGCGCTATCGCGGTCACCGGCCTGCTGCAGGAGTCCCCCGCCGCCGGACAGGCGCTCGAAATCAAGGCGCTTTCGGTCGAAATCGTCGGAGAGGCGGACCAGGAATACCCGATGCAGAAGAAGCGGCACAGCTTCGAGTACCTGCGCAGCATCGCCCACCTGAGGCTTCGCAGCAACACCTTTGGCGCCGTCTTCAGGATGCGCTCGGCGCTCGCCCAGGAGGTGCACCGTTTCTTCGCCGAACGCGGCTTTCTCTACGTGCACACCCCGATCATAACGGCCAACGACTGCGAGGGTGCCGGCGAACTGTTCCGGGTCACCACGCTCGACCTGGCGCGTCCTCCCATTGCCAACGGGGAGGTGGATTTCTCCGGCGACTTCTTCGGCAGGGCTACCGGCTTGACGGTGAGCGGACAGTTGGAAGGGGAACTCTTCGCCCAGGCCTTCTCCGACGTCTACACCTTCGGCCCCACCTTCCGTGCCGAAAATTCCAACACGGCGCGCCACGCCGCGGAGTTCTGGATGATCGAGCCGGAGATGGCCTTTGCCGACCTGACCGACGACGCGGATCTCGCCGAAGCCTTCCTGAAAAGACTCTGTTCCTTTGCGCTGAACGGCTGCCAGGAGGACATGGCGTTCTTCGACGCGCAGATCGAAAAGGGGTTGACAGAAAGGATCGAGGCGGTTGCGAACGCCTCCTTCGCTCGCATGGATTACGGAGAGGCGATCGAGCGGCTCGAAAAGGCGCCGGTCTCCTTCGAGTTCCCGGTGCGATGGGGGCTCGACCTGCAGTCCGAGCACGAGCGCTATCTGACGGAAAAAGTGGTCGGAGGGCCGGTCTTCATCGTCAACTACCCCAAAGACATCAAGGCCTTCTACATGAGGATGAACGATGACGGCAAAACCGTCGCCGCCATGGACCTGCTGGTCCCGAAGGTGGGCGAGATCATCGGCGGCAGCCAGCGCGAGGAGAGGCTCGACCGGCTCACCCAGCGCATGATCGATTGCGGCATCGATCCGGAGGGGCTCTCCTGGTACCTTGACACCAGGCGCTGGGGCTCCACCCCGCATGCAGGGTTCGGCCTCGGGTTCGAGAGGCTCCTCATGTACCTGACCGGCATGGAGAACATCCGGGATGTCATCCCCTTCCCCAGGACGCCGAGGCATGCGGAATTCTAGGTCGCGGGGAGCGATACCATCCTGCTATCAAGCTTCGGCTCTTGGGAGCCCGGGCAGATCCGCCCACTTTATTGGCACCCGAAGCCCAACCTGACTCGCTGCCGGGGCGCCGCTACATTAGCGGCTGCCCCGCCATCTCACATTAAAAAACCGCCATATCGCGGCAGCAAACGTTCTCCCGAAGACCTTGTCAAGGTCACCTGGCAGCAAAAGCAGAGTCCCTTTTCCTGCCTTGATATGCGCCGCGCATTCAATCCATGCTGGCACCCCCCGCTCAATCGTATACATACCTCAATCACTACAGCCAGTTAAAGCACCAACGTTCCTGACGGTGCGGATACGAGCCTCGGCGTTGGTACCCTTGCAAGCGCTCATCCGAGGGTATTAAACCGGCGCAGGTCTCAGGTGGCACAAATTGAGCAAGGTGTCCGAGTCTGATGCGCCATGACGGAATTGTTGCCGCTTCCGTGAAAAATCCCTCACCCGCCCTCCGGGCACCCTCTCCCGGGAGGGCGCTGCGTTTAAGTCAAGGTCAGTGTTAATTTCCCGCACGCCGCACAAGCCCCCTCTCCCTTGATGGGAGAGGGCTGGGGAGAGGGTGAAAAGCTCGTACAAGCCTCACCCTCCCCCCATCAAGGGAGGGGGGGGAGCAGCAGGTAGGGGCTTAACTTAACCTGATTAGCGCTGGTCTTCAGCTGTTCAGGTCCCTCCCNNTCCCCTTGAAGGGGAGGGGGTTTCAGCGGAAGATCAGCGCTAATCAGGTAACGTAATGGCAGTGCTCCCGGAGGGAGAGGGGTTGAAGATCCGCGCAATCCCGCTGGTTTAAGGAATCGTGTAGGAGCGGCATTCTTGCCGTGATTCTCTGCAGCAGCTGGAAAATGCGATGCTATTTCAGGTTAGGAATGGATTTGGATGAAGATGAAGATTAAGACTGAGAAAAGGGCGCGGGTCGATGTCGCCTTGGGGGCGATTGTGGCCGATGGCTGCTTCTGCCTCGCCTACACGTTGCATCTTTTGGGCAGTGCCAGCGCAACACCCGGCATGGCGGATTTTCTCGGCATGGGGCTCATATTCTGCGTACTGCTGACTTCCTGCTGGGTGATCTATGACGACTACTGGCTGGTGCACCGGGAGGTTGCCGGCAGCGTGGTGAAGAAGCTTCGGATCAGGGAATTGGAACAGGGGGCGACCATCGAGTTCGACGGCAAAAGCTACCGGGTAGACACCATCAACCGCTCCGGCGGCGAAATCCTGATATCGAGGGTCGGCAAGCCGGGAAGCATCGTGGTACAGATCGAGGCGATGTCATAACAAGACAACCACTCTCCGGCCTAAGGCCAGTAGCTCCCACCCACCAGCGTCGCCGTGATTTTCCCCAGTTTCGCCTTCGAGGTCATCATCACCGGGATGCGCAGGCTGTCATCGCTAATCCAAACCGTCATCTCACCTGCGCGCGGTGACTTTCCCTCGGATGACTTGAGCCGCGGCTGCACAACCAGAGTCTTAAACCGGCCGATCGGCGTGCTGATCTCCTCCCGCCTCAACACCTTTATCTCTGCCTTCCAAAGCCTCTTGGCGTCATAAATGTCGATATGTATCGACTTCCCCGGCACCAGGTCAAGCGAGCGGATAAAATAAATACAGGAGAGGCTGTCATAGGTCACGGGGCTGATGGCCTCTCTTTTCTCCGTCTTCTTCAACAGATCCTTTGTTTCGACGCTGAGCCGAACCGGATCGAAGTGCGCCTCCCGCAGGGCACGATATTTCCCCTCATTGATATTTTGCCGATAGAACTTGGGGGTTCCGAAACGCTCTCCACTGCCGCGGGTCAGCACCGACTCGGTCCGGTCATCCACCGGAAAGAAGGTCGCCATCCATGGTAGCGAGCGGGTGGTGGAGACCATGTGAAACTCCTCCCCATGGGCAGTCACCTCGTGCACGGTGGTTGCCGACTTGACGCCGGTCCAGCTGACATCGTAGACCAGCCTTTCCGGTACATTAACGGCAGAGGCGAGGGAGGCCGAGAGGGTAAGCGGGAGCAGCAGGGAAGCGCAAAGGGCTAATTGGGCGAGCTTTTTCATGGCTACAGCTTATCGCGTATTCGCCATATTTTAAAGGTAAAAACAGCACCTGGTGCTTGGTACCTTCTTGCGCGACAGGCTCAGGCAGCGCCACTCTTGGTGATCATGATTACGCCGATGGCGACCAGGACGGTGCCGGCCCAGCGCAGCGGGCTCACCACCTCGTGCAGGAAATACTGGGACAAGAAGGCGACCAGGACGTAGTTGAGCGCCTGCATGGGAAGCGCCACGGAGAGGTCCTCCCATGAAAGGACGGCGAGCCAGAGGAAGAAGAAGATGGCGAGCATGGCGGTCCCTGCCACGAGCTTGGGCGAGGTGAGCGCCTGCAGGGAAACGTTCATGATCCCCCGCAGGTTCATGGTGGAGAGGTCCCCGAGCTCCTTCATGCCGCGAGCCAAAAGCAGGTCCCCGATGGTCCCCGCAATGACCGCAACCAGCATGACGACAACTGTCTTAAGCATAGTTTTTCACCTCTCCACGATAATTTCTCAGGCGGATGCCGAGCCGTGCCAGCTTCCCTGCCACCCTTGAGCTGGTCAGGGCTGCGAGCTCCTCGTCATGACGGTAATCCGGCATCCAGCGGTCCAGTTCGGCGCAGGGACGGCAGCCGGGATGGAAGTAGATCTCGGTCAGACCCTCGCCCACGCTATCGAGCGCCTGCAGCAGGTAATCCTCGGTCATGCGCCCCGAGTTCAACAACCCCTTCACCTCGGCCGCGTAGCGGATACCGAGCCGGTCCAGCCGGCTCCTGCAGCGCTGCGCCAGCGAGGCGAAGATGAAGGCATCGGCGCACTTTCCGGCCAGCCTCTTGCGGTCCACGGCAAGGTTTGCGGCGAGGCTCTCCCGGGAGAGCCGGAAGCTCCGGATGCCGTACTTCGGCATCAGCTCGCAAAGGATATCGAAGACCACCGGATGCATATGGATGTTCAGATGGCCGTCCAGGTGGCTCAGTTTGATTCCGGCGTCAAGGCACCTGGCTATCTGCGCCTCGATCTCATGGTAGAGCCGCTTCCTGAGCGGCTTCAGGAAAAAGTAGCGCATCCCCGCCAGGACCGGGTCATTGCCGAATTCGCCATCGGCATCGACCAGCGCCGGCAAACCCTTCTGCTCCAGCACGGCGCGCCCCTGCACCAGCGTCAGGTGCAGCCCCACCTGCAGACCGGGATGCTCCCCGGCCAGCGCGACAGCCTCCTTGAAGGCGGCTCCCCCGACCATGAGCGAGGCGCCTGTCAGGACCCCCTGCTGCCAAGCCGTGACGATGCCGCGGTTGGCGCCGCTGGAGAGGCCGAAATCGTCGGCATTGATGATCAGCTCTTTCATAGACACCGTGAAAGGTGAAAGGTGAAGGGTGAAAGGTGCAAAGCGAGACCCACCTCAATCGTCAATCGTCAATCGTCAATCGTCAATCGTCAATTGTCGTTACATCCTGGTCTGTTTGCGCTTCTTCATGTAGGAGAGGTACTGCGCCCCCTCCTTCAGGAGTTTTTTGCGCACCTCGGAATCGACCAGCATGCTGAAGATGCTCCTCGCTATGTAACGCGGCCGGAAATAGAACTTCTTGTAGAAGAGCTCCACCGCGTCGAAGATCTCCTGGTTGGAGAGTCCCGGATAGTTGATCACGCACTTCTGGTGCCCGGTGGCATCGAGGAAGCTATCCGAGGCAATCCATCCTTCCTTCTTGGCCAGCTCGTAGAACTCCGTGCCGGGATAAGGGGAGGCGAGCGAAACCTGGATCGAGGTGAGGTCGAGTGCGATGGCGAAGGCAATGGTCTCCTTGATGGTCTCCCGCGTCTCGCCCGGAAGTCCCATCATGAAAGCCCCATGTATGGTGAGGCCAAGCTTCTGGCAGTTTCGGGTGAACTCGATCGCCTGGGCTTTGGTGACCCCCTTCTTGATATTCCTCAGGATCTGCTCGTTGCCGGTCTCGTAGCCGACCACGATATGATGCATTCCGGCATCCCGCAGCTCTTTCAGGGTCTCGTAATCGCAGTTGGCCCGTGCGTTGATCGTCCACGAGACGTTGAGCGGTTTGAGGAGCCGCGCCACCGCCATCGCGTGCTTCTTATCGGCAGTGAAGGTATCGTCATCGAAGGAGATCTCCTTGACCTGCGGCAGGTTCTCCTTGATCCAGCGCACCTCCTCATATACGTTCTGAGGGCTCCTGGTCCGCATGGCCCGCCCCGAGAAGGTCTGGGGCCACAGACAGTAGATGCAGCGCGACGGGCAGCCGCGGCTGGAATATATCGAGACGTAGGGATGCCTGAAGTGCGGGATGACGTACTCGGTGATCGGGAGGTCCCGTTGATAGACCTGGCTGGCGAAAGGGAGGCTGTCCAGGTCGGTGATGGGCGGACGGTCCTTGGTGTGCAGCACGGAGTCCCCCTGGAGGAAACTGATGCCATCCACCTGATCCCATGGCATCCCCTCGCAGAGTTCCTTGGTGGAGTAGTCGAACTCGCCGCGGCAGACGATATCCACAGCACCCCCGGCAAAGTGCAGGCTCTCCTCGGGAAGGACGGTGACGTGCGGGCCGGTCAGCACCGTGACCGTAGATGGCTTCTGCGCCTTGATCCTGCGTGCGGTCTCCACGTCAATGGCGAGAGTCGGGGTGGAGGTGTACATCACCACCATGTCGAACTCTTTCGCTATCTCAAGACAGGCGTCCAGCTCGAGCCTTTGCACCGGGGCGTCCACCACGCGCGAGCCGGCAATCATGCCGGCGGGATAGGTGAGCCAGGTCGGAAACCAGAAGGAGGTCACCTCGCGGGAGGCCTGATAGCGTGCGCCGGCACCTCCGTCGAAGTCCTCGAAGGTCGGCGGATTGAGAAATAGCGGTTTCATTTCGTTACTCCCTCCAAGGCAGTGGCATGTCCGGAAAAAAACAACCAACAATAAGGCCCGGACCTGTTTTTGTCAAGATCAATCCCCGTTAACCTTTGGCGTTGCGGCCCTCCGCGCCCTCTGCTACAGTGCCGGAAGGCTGCTTCGCAGTTTGCAAACCTAAAACCCGGCGTCAAGGAGCGAGCGTATGGAAAGAGGTTGCCTGGGTGTCGTGGCTGCCATGCCGCAGGAGATCGCCCCGCTTTTGCGGCACGTCAAGGTGTACAAAAGGGAGCGGGCGGCAGGTTTTGCCCTGTACCGGTTCGCGGTGCAGGGGGCTCCCGTGCTGCTTATCGAGTCGGGGATGGGACCCGCGCACGCGAAGGCTGCGACCGAAACGTTGATCTCGGTTGCCAAACCTGCGGTTATCCTGAACTTCGGTTTCGCGGGCGGGGTGCTCCCGGGGACCGAGGTGGGGGAACTGGTCCTCGCCGAGCGGGTGCTTTGGCTGGAACAGGGTCGCCTGACGCAGGCGCCGCAGCCGGACCACGAGTTGGCAGCCATTCTGCGTGAGGCGTGCGCTGGAGCCCAATTAACACTCAAGCCCGGCACTTTCATTACGACTGCAGCCATCATGAACAAGACGCAGGTGGCGCAATCCTTAGAGGCCGGGGTGCCTCACCCGGTGCTGGAGATGGAGACGGCCGCGGTGCTGCGGGTAGCCGGAGAGGCCGGGATACCGGTCCTTGCGGTGAGGGGGGTGAGCGATGCGGCCCACGAGGAACTGGGGTTTTCCATCGAGGAGTTCTGCGACCGGGAGCTGAGGATCAGCCCGGCGCGCATCCTTAGATGCATCGCCGGCAAGCCGTGGATCATTCCACAACTGGTGAGGCTTTCGGGGAACTCAAAAAAAGCCGGGGAAAACCTGGCGCGCTGCGTGGAGGTTGCGTTGAAGGCGCTCGGCAGCCGTTAAACAAAAGTCCCCCTTTGACAAAGGGGGATTCAGGGGGATTTGCAGTTCGTGCCAACGGCACTATCTGCCATCAAACTGCCGTAAATGCAAATCCCCCCCGACCCCCCTTTTGCAAAGGGGGGAGAGAGACGCACTTTTTCAAGGGGGATCGAGAAGCACGAGGGATCGCCTTTTAAAAGGGGGAGCTAGTCGAAGCTGTCCGAGAAGCGCGCCGAAATCTCACCCCTCAGGTAGGCTTCCGCCTCGGCGGCGGTGGAGTAGGTGAGGACGCGGGCGGCGACCTCCCGGGCATCCTCCATGGTGCAGCGGCGCAGGATCTTCTTGACGCGCGGAATGGAGACGGCGTTCATGGAGAGCTCGTCAAAACCTAGCCCCAGGAGGATCGGGAGGTACTCCGGTTCCCCGGCCATCTCGCCGCAGATGCAGGCGTCGATCCCCGCCGCGTGGGCCGCGTCGACCACCATCTTGAGCGAGCGCAGCACCGCCGGGTGCAGCGGTTCGTAAAGGGATGAGAGATGCTCGTTGGTGCGGTCGATGGCGAGCGAGTACTGGATCAGGTCGTTGGTGCCGACGCTGAAAAAATCGACCTCCGCCGCCAAGAGGTCGGCGATGATGACTGCCGAGGGAATCTCGATCATGATCCCGACGGCTAGCTTCTCGTCGAAGGGAAAGACGCCGCGCAGCTCGCTTTTCGCCTGTTCGAAGAGCGCCTTTGCCGCCCGCACCTCGGCTACCCCCGACACCATCGGGAAGAACAGCCTGACCTCGCCGAAGGCGCTCGCCCTGAGGATCGCCCGCAGCTGCGCCTTGAACGCCTCCGGCTGGCGCAGCGACAACCTGATCGCCCGAACCCCCAGGGCCGGGTTCATCTCGTCGGAGAGGTTCAGGTCGTTCAGGCACTTGTCGCCGCCAATGTCCAGGGTCCTGATGGTGACCGGGTGCGGCGCCA
Source organism: Geobacter sp. (assembly GCA_003499925.1). Classification (GTDB taxonomy): domain Bacteria; phylum Desulfobacterota; class Desulfuromonadia; order Geobacterales; family Geobacteraceae; genus Geomonas. The sequence continues at coordinate 10,499 of DNRQ01000225.1, read as the reverse complement.
TCTCTCTCACGATGGCGGAGTAGGTCTGAAACTGCTCCTCCTCGTCGGGGAGCGTGTCCCTGTTGAAAAAGAGCATCTCGGTACGGTACAGCCCGATACCGTCGCCGCCGTGCCTGTTGATCAAGGCGATCTCGTCCCTGAACTCGATGTTCCCCTTGAGCCGCATCCGGTGGCCGTCCAGGGTGAGCGCCGGGAGATCCCTTATCTTCAGAAGCTCCCGTTCCATGTACTCGTAGCGCTGCTTTTTCTGCAGGTATTCCCGAAATGCCTGGCGGTCCGGGTTGATGATCACCACGCCGGTCGCGCCGTCCATGATCACCGTTTCGCCGTCGGTCACCTCGCCGGTGATCTGCTCCAGGCCGACCACGGCGGGGATCTCGAAGGCGCGCGCGAGGATCGCGGTGTGAGAGGTCTTCCCCCCCAGATCGGTGATGACGCCGATCACCTTGGACTTGTCGATCTGCAGGATGTCGGCGGGCGACAGGTCGTGGGCCACCACGATCACCTTGCCGCCGATCTTGGAGATCGGCTCCTGCTTTTCCCCCACCATGGTGCGCAACACCCGCTCGATCACGGTCTCCACGTCGTTTCCCCGCTCGCGCAGGTAGTCGTCCTCGACCCCCTCGAAAAACGACTTGAAACGCGCCAGGGTCCGCTTCAGCGCCCCTTCCGCATTGATGCCGTAGCGCTCGATGTACTGGGTGGTCTCGCCCACCAGCATGGTGTCGTCCAGGAGCATCAGGTGCGCGTCTATCACGCAGAGGTGCTCGGGGCCGTGGGTGGCGGCCAGCTGGTCCTTCAGGCAGACCAGTTCACCCTTGGCCCGCTCGATCGCCTTGGCGAAGCGTGACAGCTCCCCGGGGATCTGCTCGGCCGGGACGGCGACCTCGGTCACCGACACCCGGCGCCGCTCCGTGATGCGGACCTGCCCGATGGCAATTCCAGCAGAGGCGCCTATCCCCTTGAGCTGTCTTGAGTCACTCTTCTCCAAAGCCATTGCGGATCAGCTCCCCGATTGCTGCGAATGCCTCGGCGTCGTCAGGCCCCTCGACCTTCAGCACGATGCTGCTTCCTTTTGCCGCGGCAAGCATCATGATCCCCATGATGCTCTTGCCGTTCACCTCGACCCCTTCGCGCTCGATCCTGATCTCGGAGGCGAAGCGGCTGGCCGTCTTCACCAGCAGCGCCGAGGCCCTGGCGTGCAGCCCGAGCTTGTTCGGTATGACGAATTCACCCTCAATCATATATATCCTGTACGGGGTCGCTATCCACCTTCCGCTTGGGCGGACCTGCGACCCTTTCTTTTTATTTTTCAGGTAAGCGCCGGCTACCCTTGCGCCTTCGCTTTCCGCTTGCGCCGTCCACCTTCGCTATGGCGGACCTGCCGGCCATGGCGGATTCAACGACCCTCTCCTTTATTTCTTGAGATAGTCGCCGGCAACGGAAATCCCTTCCCTGCCGCTGTCCTTGAGCTTCAGGGCCAGTTCGCTCACACTGCAGCGCCCGCGCTCCTGGGTGAAGCGGATCAGCATCGGGAGGTTGACCCCGGTAAGCACCTCGACGCGCCCCTCCTCCAGAAAGGAGATGCTCATGTTCGAGGGGGTGCCGCCGAACATGTCGGTCATGATGATGGCGCCCTCCCCGGAAACCCTGGCGACCGCCTCCTTGATGGATTCCATCACGGTTGCCGCCGAGGCATCCGGGGCGATGCCGACCGCCTCGGCCAACTCCAGCTTGCCCACTATCATCTCCGCCGCGGCCACAAGTTCCTTGGCCACCCCGGCGTGCGCTACCAAAAGCAATCCTATCATCCCTGCCCCTTCTCGATATCCCTGTGGGTAATTTTGATGTTCACGTTTTTCTGCCTGAAATACTGATACAGCTCGTCTGCAATGGCGACCGAGCGGTGTCTGCCGCCGGTGCATCCGATGGAGACGGAAAGATACGACTTCCCCTCCCTGCGGTAGCTGGGGAGCAGAAGCTCCAGCATGTCCCTGAAACGCTCCAGGAACACCACGGTCTCCTTCTGCCCGAGCACGAATTCCCGCACCCCCTGGTCCTGACCCGAGAACGGGCGCAGGCCGGCGACGAAGTACGGATTGGGCAGAAACCTGACGTCCATGACCAGGTCCGACTCCAGTGGGAGTCCGTAGCGAAAGCCGAAGGACTGCAGGTTCACCTGCATCTCCAGGGCCGCCCCGCGCCCCTTGATGCTGGAGATAACCACCTCCTTGAGCTTGTGCACGTTCATGTCGGAGGTGTCGATGATCGCCGTAGCGATGCGCCTAAGCCCGGCCAGCTGGTCCCGCTCGAAGCGGATCCCCTCGGGGACGCTGGCCCCCTCCAACGCCGGGTGACGCCGCCTGGTCTCCGAGAAGCGCCGGATCAGCACGTCGTCCGTGGCGTCGAAGAAGAAGATCTTCACCGTGTGCCCCGCGTTGGACATGCTCTGGAACACCTCGTCGTACCCCTTGATGAAGTCGCGGCTGCGGATGTCCATCACCAGCGCCACGTCCCTGATATCCTCGCGGGAGTGCTCGACCAGCTCGACGAAGGTGGCGACCAGGCCGACCGGGAGGTTGTCCAGGCAGAAGAATCCCTCGTCCTCCAGTGCCCGTACCGCGGTGGATTTTCCCGAACCCGAGAGTCCCGTTATGATCACGATGCGCATGCTATTCGACCTCGTTGCCCAGCGGCCGGAACTCCATCCGGGCCAGGAGCTTTTCGTGAAACTCCCGTGCCGAGTGGTACCCCATCCCCTTCAGGAGGAAGTTCCTGGCGGCCACTTCGATGATGGAGGTAAGGTTTCTCCCCGGGCGGACCGGGATCTTCAGGTGCGGCAGGTCGACCCCCAGGATGGTCTGCACCTGGTCGTCAATTCCCAGCCGCTCGTACTCCTGGCTGGCGTCCCACTCCATGAGCTCCAGCACCATGTCGATGATCTTCTTTTCCCTGATCGACGAGACGCCGTAGAGGTCCTTGATGTTGATGATGCCCAGGCCGCGAATCTCCATGTGGTACTGGATCGACTCGCCCGCCTGCCCCACCAGGGCCGCCGGCATCTTCTTCTTGATGTGGATCACGTCGTCGGCCACCAGCCTGTGGCCGCGGATCACCAGGTCGAGGGCGCACTCGCTCTTGCCGATGCCGCTTTTGCCCAAAAGCAGCACGCCCACCCCCAGGACGTCCACCAGCACGCCATGGATGTGGGTCGAGGGGAGCAGGCTCTCCTCCAGGAACTTGGTGATCAGGGAGATGAAGGTGGAGGACTGGTGGTGCGTCACCAGCAGCGGAATCCCGGCCCCGTGTGCGGAGCTCTTGAGGAAATCCGGGGGATCCAGCCCCTTGGTGACGATGAAACAGGCGATCGGGAAGTTACAGAGCTTCTCGATATGCCGGCGACCGAGCTCCTCGGGGAGCTGCCTCAGGTACGAGATCTCCGTGTTGCCGAGCACCTGGACCCGGTCCGGGTGCAGATGTTCGGTGTAGCCTGTGAGGGCGAGTCCGGGTTTTTGGATGCGGGAACTGTAGAGTCGGTTGGTAAGGCCTGCCTCGCCGCCCATGAGCTGCAGGTCCAGGCCGTAGGCCTTGTCTTCCAGGAGATCCTTGATGCTGAGGCTCATGCTTGTCAATTGCTTCGACCTTTCCCCCGTTGCACCGGATTCCCCGGGAAGGGGCCGGTATGGGGGGAGGCGCCCGAAGGACGCCTCCCTTTTTAGAAACCAAAAAAACCGCGTTCAAAGTTCTAAGTTCAAAATTCTAAGTTCAACATCGAACCTCGAACCTCGAACCTTGAACCTTGAACGCGGTTCAGGCCGCGGTTTATACGTGCTCCGGAGCGATCAGACCGTAGTTGCCGTCCTTGCGACGGTACACCACGTTGATGTTTTCCGTGGATGCCTCGGTGTAGACCAGGAAATCCTTGTGCAGCAGTTCCATCTGCATGACCGCCTCCTCGACGGACATCGGCTTCATGGAAAAGCTCTTGGTCTTGATGACCACGGGCTCCTTGACTTCCTCGATGCTGTGTGCCTCCACGATGCTCTTTTGCACCTGGCGCTCGCGGGCGTCGCTGGCCGGTTTGTGGGCCTTGATGCGCTCCTTGAAGCGGCGCAGCTGGCGCTCGATCTTGTCGGAGACCGCGTCGATGGAGGCGTACATGTCGTTGGTCTCTTCGGCTGCCTTTATGGTGATCCCCTTGGCGGTGATGGTCACCTCGCCCATGTGGCGGATCTTTTCCACGGTCAGGAATACCTGGACGACAATCGGCTCGTCTATATATTTCTTCACCCTCTCCAGCTTCTCTTCNNAGTACCTCCCTTTATTGTAATACACGCGAAGCCGCCCCCCGTCCGAGCCGGGCGGTCACGTTAGAAATGCTTCTTGCGCTCCGAGGACGACCCGATCCGGAGCATCTCACGGTACTTGGTTACGGTACGTCTGGCGATGACGATGTTGTGGCCGGAGAGGAGCTCCGCCAGACGCTGGTCGCTGTGCGGACGTTTCGGGTCCTCCGCGTCGACCAACTCCTTTATCTTGCTCTTGACGCTCTCCGAGGCGATGAAGTCCCCCTCGCCGGTCGAGATGCCGGAGTTGAAGAAATACTTCAGCTCGAAGAGCCCCTGCGGGGTCTGCATGTACTTGCTGGTGGTGACCCGGCTGATGGTCGATTCGTGCATGCCGATGTCCTCGGCTATGTCGCGCAGCACCAGGGGGCGCAGGTGCTCGATGCCGCGGTCCAGGAAATCGCGCTGGAACTTGACCAGGCTCTTGGCCACCTTGAAGATGGTGCGCTGGCGCTGCTGGATGCTCTTGATGAGCCAGATGGCCGAGCGCATCTTTTCCCCGATGTACTCCTCCGCCTTCTTGTCCACGGCGCGGCTCGCCTTGGCCTCGGGGGCGTAGAGCGGGTTGATCCTCAGGTTCGGCATCCCCTCTTCGTTCAAGACCACCACGTACTCGTCTCCCACCTTGTGCACGAAGATGTCGGCCGAGATGTACTGCACGTCGTCCGCCCCGAAGATGCGTCCCGGTTTGGGATCGAGCTCGGCGATGATCTTCGAGGCTGCCAGGATGTCGTTCACGTCGACCCCCAGCACCTTTGCCGCCTGCTTGTATCTGCGGCTCTCCAGGTCCTTCAGGTGGTCCCGAAGCAGCGCCTCGACGATGCTGCCCCCCATCCCCAGGCTCGCCACCTGGATCAGCAGGCACTCGCGCAGATCGCGGGCACCGACTCCGACCGGGTCGAACTCCTGGATGCGCTTCAGCACCCCCAGGGCCAGGGGGGAGAGCACGCTGTCGGAAAAGCCTTCGGAAGCCTCCGTGATCCGCTCCCGCGGCGCATCGACGGCAAGACCCGACCACTCCAGCACCTCCTCCCGGAAGGGGCTTGTCTGCACGCAGGCTGCGGCGACATCCTCAAGCGAGGCCCGCAGGTAGCCGTCCTCGTCGATGTTGCCGATGATCTCGGCGCCGACCGCCATCTCGCGGTCGGTGAGGCGGGTCAGGCTCAACTGCCAGATCAGGTGGTCGGACAGGGTCGATTTCTTGGTCAGCAGGTTTTCGAAGGAGGGGCGGTCCTCGTCATCGTAGTACTGCTCGCCGGAACTGTAGTTGTAGCCGTCGATGTAGGAATCCCAATCGGTCTCGCGGGTCTCCTCCCCCGTCCTTACCTCCTGAAAGTCGCTGGCAGCGGCCTCCGGTTCCACCTCCTTCTCGCGCAGCTCGAGCTGCTCAGGCTCCCGGATCTCCTCCTGCTCAATCACCTCGTCGAGGATCGGATTTTCCTCCAGTTCCTGACGCACCACGTCCTGCAACTCCAGCCTGGAGAGCTGAAGAAGCTTGATGGCCTGCTGCAGCTGGGGGGTCATCACCAGTTGCTGACTCATTTTCATCTGCTGGCGCATCTCTATAGCCATAAGTCCTCTTATGTAGCGGAAAATCCGTTCTACGAGCTACCATGAAATCCGTTCTACGTTCTACGTTCTACGTTCTACGTTCTACGTTCTACGTTCTACGTTCTACTACGTCTATGTGCGTTCCAGGTTGCCTGAGTCCTCGTTCGAGGTTTTCACTCTGTATCCATTATAACCCGAGGCAGACACATTAGAAACCTGCGAATCCGTCGGCCAGCGTTTTAATTAACGTAGAACTTAGAACTTAGAACGTAGAACAGTTTTCAAAGCCTGAACTTCTCCCCGAGGTAGATCTCGCGGGCCTTCTTGCTCTGGGAGATCTGCACCGGGTCGCCGCACTCGATCACCTCGCCGGCGCTCATGATGTAAGCCTTGTCACAGACCCCCAGGGTCTCCCGCACGTTGTGATCCGAGATCAGCACCCCGAGCCCCTTCTCCTTCAATGCCGTGATGATGTTCTGGATGTCGATCACCGCGATCGGGTCGATCCCCGCAAAGGGCTCGTCCAGCAGGATGAAGGCGGGATCGGTGGCGAGCGCACGGGCGATCTCGACGCGGCGCCTCTCGCCGCCGGAGAGGGAGAAGCCTCGGCTGGACGCGATATGCTCGATCCTGAACTCGCTCAAGAGCTCCTCCACCCGCTCCCGGCGCCTGACCGGCTCAAGCGGCATGGTCTCCAGAACCGCCAGCAGATTGTCCCTGACGCTCAGCCGCCTGAATACGGAAGGCTCCTGCGGCAGATAGCTGATGCCGCGCCGGGCCCGCTGGTACATCGGCAGCTCGGTGATCGGCTCGCCGTCCAGGAAGACCCGGCCGCTGTCGGGGCGGCAAAGTCCCACCACCATGTAGAAGGTCGTGGTCTTTCCGGCGCCGTTGGGGCCGAGCAGCCCCACCACCTCTCCGGAGGAGACCGCTAGATCGACCCCCTTCACCACCATGCGCCGGTTGAACCCTTTGGCGAGCCCCTCGGTGTAGAGGGTGCTACGGTTTTGCGCCGGCATCTTTCCCCCCGGGGTGAATGACCGCTTCCACCCGTTCGTTCGGGCCGCCGGTAACCACGCTGCGTTGTTCCTTCACGTAATAGGTGATGAGCTTTCCGGTGATCACGTCCTCACCCTGCAGCACCTTGGGGGAGCCGTCCAGCAGTATCCGGGACGCCTTGGTCTCGTAGATCGCATGCGCGCCGCTTGCCTGGCGATTCCCCTGCAGGATCCGGACGTTGCCGAAGGCCTCGACCCGCGAGAGTTCGCGTTCGGCCCCGGAGTAGCTGATCACCAGACGGTCGGCGTACAGGGTGAGGTCCCCCTGGCGGGCCACCACCTTCCCCTCGAAGGTCGCCGTCTTCTTTTCATTATCGGCATGAAGTGTATCGGACTTTATTTTTAATGGTTCCGAGCCGGCAACCGGCGCGGCAAATGCGGCCGGCGCCAAGGCCAAAAGGACCAGGCAGGTAAAATACAAGCTCCGCATCACCTGGCCCCCTGCGGCCGGTACACGGCGCTCACGTCCTTCATCAACTTGAATCTCCGTGTCTGCGTGTGAAACTCCATTCCCACCCCTTCCAGCTCCAGCCCCGCATCGACGAAGCGGACCGGCTCGGCCGTTTCCAGCTGGGAGCGCGCCGCGACGTAGGTCACGCGGGAGGTGGAGAACTCGATGCCTTTGCTGCTTTGTCCGTGCACGTTGCCGGCAAGGACCACGTCACGCCTGCCGTTGTGGTACTCGGCACGCTCCGCCGTGACCAGCAGATCCCCGGTGCCGGCGCCTCCCGCGATGGCGAGCCGGACCCCGGTAAGCGAGGTCGTGTCGGTCTTCTTGTTGTACTCGGCCCGGTCCGCAGAGAGGTCCCATTGCTTCACCCCCTGCTTGACCTCGGTGTAATGGACCTTCTGCAGCGAGATGTCGACCTGTACCGGGAGCTTGCGCACCCCCAGTTTCGGGGCATCCCCCTTCCGGACCCGGAAGGCTATCGTGGCGATCACGATAAGCGATGCCAGCACCGCCACAATGGCGAGAAATCGCCTGATATTATTGAGTTTATGCATGATTTCGCAGCGAAGTATATCATCTTAAAAATTGGGTGTAAAGTCTATATTGCCAAAACTGGCCGGCTTGGCACAAAGATTGAAAAAGGGGGAGCCGGCCGACTCAGGCGCGGTTCGCCAGATACCAGGCATAGGTATCCCGGAGCCCGGCGTCGAGCTCGATGCTGTGCCGCCAGCCGAGCGCGTGGATTCGGGTCACGTCGCAAAGCTTGCGGGGGGTGCCGTCCGGCTTGGACGGATCGAAGCGGATCTCGCCGGTGAATCCCACCACCTGACCGATCTTGCTCGCCAGCTCCAGGATGGTGAGTTCCCGGCCGCTCCCCACGTTCACCGGGTCCCATCCCTCGTAGCGCTCCATCAGGAACAGCGAGGCCTGCGCCACGTCGTCCACGTGGATGAACTCGCGGTACGGGGTGCCGCTCCCCCAGACCGTAACCGCTGCCGCGCCGGCGAGCTTCGCCTCGTGGAACTTCCTGATCAGGGCGGGGAGGACGTGGGAGGTGGCGAGGTCGAAGTTGTCGTTGGGGCCGTACAGATTGGTGGGCATGGCGCAGATGAAGCGGGTGCCGTACTCGCGGTTGTAGGACTGGCACATCTTGATGCCGGCGATCTTCGCTATGGCGTACGGCTCGTTGGTCGGCTCCAGCGGACCGGTCAGAAGCGAATCCTCGCGGATCGGCTGGGGCGCGAGCCTGGGATAGATGCAGGAGGAGCCGAGCAGGAGGAGCTTCTTGACCCCGTTCAGGTAGGAGGCATGGATCACGTTGTTCTGGATCATCAGGTTGTCGTAGATGAACTGGGCCGGGTAGCTGCTGTTGGCGGCGATCCCCCCCACCTTTGCCGCCGCCAGGAACACGTAATCGGGGCGCTGCTGCTGAAAGAAGGCGGAGCTCGCCCCCTGGTCGCGCAGGTCGAGCTCGGAGCTGGTTCTCAGCACCAGGTTGCCACATCCCTGGCGCTCCAGCTGTCGCACGATAGCGGAGCCGACCAGGCCGCGGTGCCCCGCGACGTAAATCCTGGCGTCCTTATCCATTGGCTCTCATCTCCCTCTGGGCCAGCTTCAGGTCGGCGTCGGTCATCATTTCCACCAGCTCCTTGAAGCTAGTCTTCGGCTCCCACCCCAGTTCCCGCTTGGCCTTGGCGGCGTCCCCCAGAAGCAGGTCGACCTCGGCAGGGCGGAAGTAGCGCGGGTCGATCTCGATCACCACCTTGCCGCTCGCCTGGTCGATCCCCTTCTCGTGCACCCCCTCCCCCTGCCAGGACAGCGTCATGCCGTGGCGCCCGAACACCAGCCGGGCGAACTCGCGCACGCTGTGGGTCTCGCCGGTGGCGATCACGTAGTCGTCCGCGTGCGCCGCCTGGAGCATGCGCCACATCCCCTCGATGTAGTCCCCGGCGAAGCCCCAGTCCCTCTTGGCCTCGATGTTACCCAGGTAGAGACACTCCTGCAGCCCCAGCTTGATCCGCGCCGCGGCCCTGGTGATCTTGCGGGTCACGAAGGTCTCGCCGCGCCTGGGGGACTCGTGGTTGAAGAGTATCCCGTTGCAGGCGAACATGCCGTAGCTCTCACGGTAGTTCTGCGTGATGTAGAAGGCGTACGCCTTGGCGCAGGCGTAGGGGGAGCGCGGGTAGAACGGCGTGGTTTCGCGCTGCGGGGTTTCCACCACCTTGCCGTACAGCTCGGAGGAGGAGGCCTGGTAGAAGCGGGTGTTGAGGCCGCTCTCGCGGATCGCCTCCAGGATCCGCACCGTGCCGAGCGCGTCGACCTCTGCCGTGTACTCCGGCACGTCGAAGGAGACCCTCACGTGGCTCTGGGCCCCCAGGTTGTAGATCTCGTCCGGGTGCACCTCGCGCAGCAGCCGGTTGATCGAGCTGGCGTCGTTCAGGTCCCCGTAATGCAGGAAGAGCCGGGTGCCGGCCTCGTGGGGGTCGCGGTAGATGTGGTTGATTCGGCCGGTGTTGAAGGACGAGGAGCGACGGATCATGCCGTGCACCTGGTAACCCTTCTGCAGCAGGAGCTCGGCGAGATAGGAGCCGTCCTGTCCGGTGATGCCGGTGATAAACGCCTTTTTCATGACTCCTCCGAATTGGTTCATTGCATAAAAATAGCCGAGCCGACCGGCAAGCGCAAGGGGGAGGCGCTGCTTTGCCTCAATAAGACGCCAGGATCTTGTCGATTATCCGGCTGGTGGAGCGGCCGTCCACGAACTGAACCAGTTCCACCCTGCCGCCTGCGGCCTCGACCACCTCGCGCCCGACCACCCCTTCGATGCTGTAGTCGCCCCCCTTGACCAGCACGGCCGGGGCAAGCGCCTCGATCAGCGTCAGGGGGGTGTCCTCGTCGAAGAGGACCACGTAGTCGATGCAGTCGAGCGCCGCCAGGATATGGGCGCGCTCCGATTCCTCGATGAGCGGCCTGCGCTCCCCCTTGAGGCGCTTGACCGAGGCGTCCGAGTTGAGTCCCACCACGAGCAGGTCCCCGAGTTCCCTCGCCTTCTGCAGGTACTTGACGTGTCCCACGTGGAGCAGGTCGAAGCAG
>DNRQ01000203.1 GCA_003499925.1 Geobacter sp. | reverse complement strand
CCCTCCCACCCCCTCCCATCAAGGGAGGGGGAGCGAGCAGCAGGTAGGAGCTTAACTTAATGGCAGTGCCCCCAGCCCATAAACGGAGGGGGGCTTGATGATGGCCCTCCCATCAAGGGAGTGGGCGCCTTTTAGTCCCCTCTCCCCTGGTGGGAGAGGGATAGGGAGAGGGGGGCAACCCGCCGCAGCTTGTGCAGCGAAACTTGCAACTCGAACGGTTGAGCGGAACATCCGCCAACCGTTTACTGCGTTTGGACCGTGAAGTGCGGGGTGATGCCGGGCATTACCGCAGTGTCTGCGTCTATCGCGATAAATTCGTCCAGGGAAAACTCCGCCGCGCTGACCGTTACTCCGGGCGAGACGCTGCAGGTCAGGGTGGCAAGGTCGCCGACGGTAAATCCTCCGGTATCGGCGATCACCATTTTCACCGAGGCCCGGGCGGTGGCCGTTGCCGGCAGGTACTTGGCTCCCGCGAAGGCTCCGCTGTTCGCGAAGCGCAGCAGGCCCGGTTGCACGTCGCCGGTTGCGGGGTCGGCCGGCACCGTCACGCCTGCGGGGAGATGCAGGATAAATTCAACGCCGTAGATGACGGTCGCAGCCGATGCTGCCTGGGTGCCGATAGTGACAGTTGCCTTGGTCGGCACCGGATCAGCTCCGGGCCCCGGCTCGACGCTGCTTCCCGCTACGCCGCCGCTCGAGCCGCAGCCCGCCAGAAGTGCCGTAAGTGCCATAAAGAGAACAAGCCGCATGATCCTCATCATTTCCCCCCGCGCCCTACACTATCTGGGCAGATCCATGAATAGCAAGATTGTATCGGAGAAATAATTGGTTTCAATTAATCTTTTGGCCTTCCATTCCTGTCGCTGCTCTGAGAGTTGCCACAGGGGGATTGGCCGGATTTAATTCATTGACAAAGGCAATTGCGAATTATACAATCCCGGACTTTAAAGCTACCTGCTGCACATATCTGTAAGGGGGTTTTACCATATGGAAATGAAGGATTTTATTTTTACTTCGGAGTCCGTCTCCGAGGGGCATCCCGATAAGGTCGCTGACCAGATTTCCGATGCCATTCTTGACGCCATTCTGACCCAGGACCCGAAATCCCGCGTGGCCTGCGAAACCATGGTTACCACGGGCATGGCGGTCATCGCCGGCGAAATCACCACCAACGCCGTGATCGACTACCCGAAGGTGGTCCGGGAGACCATTCGCGAGATCGGCTATAACGACTCCGCCATGGGCTTCGACTGGGAGACCTGCGCGATCCTCACCTCTATCGACAAACAGTCCCCGGATATAGCACAGGGTGTAACGGAAGGTGAGGGGATGTTCAAGGAGCAGGGGGCCGGCGACCAGGGCCTCATGTTCGGCTTCGCCTGCAACGAGACCCCCGAACTGATGCCGATGTCGATCCTTTTGGCGCACAAGCTGGTGTCAAGGCTCGCCGACGTGCGCAAGACCGGCGTGCTCGACTTCCTCCGTCCGGACTCGAAGTCGCAGGTATCTATACAGTACATAAATGACAAGCCGGTCCATGTCGACACGGTGGTCATCTCGTCCCAGCATAGCCCCGAGGTCTCCTACGAGATGATCAAGGAAGGGATCATCGAAGAGGTGGTGAAGAAGATCATCCCGGCCGAGCTCATGGACGCCAAGACCCGCTTCCTGATCAACCCCACCGGGCGCTTCGTCATCGGCGGGCCGATGGGGGACTGCGGTCTCACCGGCCGCAAGATCATCGTGGACAGCTACGGCGGGCATGGAGCTCACGGCGGCGGCGCCTTCTCCGGAAAGGACCCCTCCAAGGTGGACCGTTCCGCGGCGTACATGGGTCGCTATGTGGCGAAAAACCTGGTTGCCTCAGGGGTCTGCGAGAAGTGCGAGGTGCAGGTGGCCTATGCCATCGGCGTGGCCGAGCCGGTTTCGGTGATGGTCGATTGCAACGGCACCGGAAAGATCCCCTCCAAGAGGATCGCCGAGATCGTGCGCGAAGTCTTCGACATGCGCCCGCGCGCCATCATCGAAGAGCTTGACCTGCTGCGCCCGATCTACAGGAAGACGGCAGCCTACGGTCACTTCGGCCGCGAGCTTCCGGAGTTCACCTGGGAGCGGACCGACNNGGCCGCCCTGATCAGGGAGAAGGCGGGACTGTAAAGGAGGGTTTTCGGTTCATGGTTGCAGTTTACCGTTAAAGTAAAAAGCAAAGGGCCGTCTGAAGTTCAGACGGCCCTTTTTGCGCGCGTGCTGCAGCAAGTTCCCTCCCCCGGAGGGGGANNCCCAACCTCCCCCCTCCGGGGGGAGGAGCTTGCGGATCGGGTTTCAAAAACCCCTTCCTGCGGAGAGGGAGCCAAACCGACCCGAAAACCGAAACCGGGCCTTAAGCCTTCCGGCTGAAACGGTAGCCTACGCCGCGCACGGTCTGGAAGAAGATCGGCCTGGACGGCTCGGGCTCGAAGTACTTCCTGAGCCGCACGATGAAGTTGTCCAGGGTGCGGGTCTCGGCATCGGTGGAATAGCCCCAAACGCTCTCCAAAATGACGCCGCGCGGGATCGCCTCACCCTCGCGATGGAAGAAAAGCGAGAGCATGCGCACCTCCAGGTCGGTGAGATCGATCTCCCCCTGCCTGGTCCTGGCCCGGTAGGAGAGGAGGAACACCTCGTTGTCCCCGAAGCGATATCCCTCCTCGACCGGCTCGGGGCGGTACCAGGCTGAGCGCCGCAGCATCCCCGATACCCGCAGCAGGAATTCCTTCAGGTTGAACGGCTTGATCAGATAGTCGTCGGCACCCTCGGCCAGCCCGGCTATCCGGTCGCGCTCGTCGGAGCGCGCCGTCAGCATCAGCACCGGGACCCGGGAGTCCAGCTCGCGCACCTTGCGGCACACCTCGAAGCCGCCGATCCCGGGGAGCATGACGTCCAGGATGATCAGCTCGAACTTCTCGACCTCCACCTTCTCCAGTGCCTCCTCGCCGCTCTCCACGTGGCTCACCAGGTACCCTTCCTGCTCCAGGTTGAAGGTGATGCCTCGCGCCAGATGGATCTCGTCCTCAACCAGGAGTATCTGCGGTTTCTCGCCCGACATGCCGCTAACCTCTCTGCTGCTGCCCGCCCGGAAGCGGCAGCGTGATATGGAAGGTACACCCCTTGCCGGGGCCCGCGCTCTCTACCGAGATCTTGCCGCCGTGGGCGTTCACCACCGACTTCACGATGTAGAGCCCCAGCCCGGTCCCCCTGATGTTCTCACCCGGCGTCCGCACCCGGTAGAACATGTCGAAGATCTTCTCCAGCTCGCTCTTCCTGAGCCCCTTGCCGTGGTCCTGGAATTCGAGCAGGCACTGCCTGCCGCTGCGCCTGAGCGAGACCCGGATCTCGGGGGAGACCGGCGAATAGAGGAGCGCGTTCTCCAGCAGGTTGCGCAGCGCCATCTCCATCCCTTCCGTGTCGATGATGGCCATGATCCCCTGCTCCACCTCGGAGCTGATGCGCCCCCCCTCGGGCAGATCGCTGCGTTTGCGCTCCAGGTACTCCGATACGAAGGCGGAAAAGTCGATGCGCTTCGCCTTCTCCCCCAGCTGCCGGAATTCGATCCTGGTCGCCATCAGGAGGTTGCTGGTGAGGACGTTCAGCCGCTCGGTGTCGGAGAGCATGGTGTCGATGAAGCCGTCCAGCTTCTCCTTGGGGAGGTCCCTGAGTTTCACCGTCTCCAGGTGGAGCTGTATCGAGGCCAGGGGGGACTTGAGCTCGTGGGTCAACTGGGAGATGTAGGTGCGCTGCTGCAGGTAGAGCTTGGCCTGGCGCCGCCAGTAGAGGAAGATGATGTAGACGCCGGCGAGGATGGCGACCAGCATCAGGAGTCCCTCGACCAGTACCAGCCACTCGACCCCCTTGGTAACCAGCTCCGGCTTGTAACGCAGTGCCAGTTCGCGGAACTCCTGGCTCCTTCCGATGAACCAGTAGACCCAGAACACCACCATCACCACCCAGATGAGCTGGATGCCGATCAGTGCTATCAGCGGGTTGGACAACTTTCTATGGAGTTTCATGTCTCACCTGTAGCATCCGGGATTGCTTTTGGCAAGGGGTATCTGGCGCGTCTTGCCAGCTTGGTTTTACATTACTATTACAAATCAAAACACCGTTCTCTGGTAATGTGTAACAATCGCAGTCCCGATCTCAGGAGGAAGTATGTTCAAACCGTTACGCATTGGAAAACACGAGGCCCGCTACCCGCTGATCCAAGGAGGGATGGGGGTGAGGATCTCCGCCGGTTCTCTCGCCGGGCACGTTGCCAAGTGCGGTGGGGTCGGCCTGGTCGCCTCTCCCGGCATTACACTTAACAGCGGCATGTTTAACGGGAAAAACTATCTGCAGACCAACGCGCTCGCCCTCAAGGCCGAGTTGGAGAAGGCGTACCGGATCGCCCCCGACGGCATCATCGGGGTCAACGTGATGGTGGCGCTTTCCGACTTCGAGGAGCTGGTCGCGGCTTCCGTAGAGGGTGGGGCCAAGCTGCTCGTTTGCGGCGCGGGGCTTCCCATGACTCTGCCGGGGCTTACCGCCCATGCGCCGGATGTCGCCTTGGTGCCGATCGTCTCCTCGGTCCGTGCGGCGCAGCTGATCGCCAAGAAATGGGACAAGAGCTACCACCGCCTGCCGGACGCCGTCGTGGTGGAGGATCCGGACACCGCAGGGGGGCATCTGGGCGAGAAGATGGAGAATATCGGAAACGGAGAGTACGACCAGTACGAGACGGTGCGCGGCGTAAAGGAGTTCTTCCGTGCCGAGTACGGTCTGGATATCCCGGTGATCGCTGCCGGCGGCATCTGGGACCGGGCCGACCTGCTGCACGCGCTGGCCGAGGGTGCCGACGCCGTCCAGATGGCGAGCCGCTTCGTGCCGACCGTCGAGTGCGACGCCGACGACGCCTTCAAGCAGGCCTACCTCGACTGCAAGAAGGAGGACATCGGTCTCATCATGAGCCCTGCCGGCCTCCCCGGACGCGCCATCCTTTCCAACCAGGAAGCCATCGTCCAGTACGACAAGGATCGCTCCTCGGCCTGCACCTTGGGCTGCCTGAAGAAGTGTTCCTACAAGGAGAGCCGCGAGCGGTTCTGCATCGTCAAGTCGCTGGACCGTGCCCAGCAGGGGGACGTGGAGACCGGTCTCATCTTCTGCGGCACCAACGCCTGGAAGGCGGACCGGATCGGCACCGTGCAGGAGATCTTCGACGAACTGTTCGGCGCAGAGGCAGTCGAGGAACACCGGGCGGCCTGATCGGCAAAGATGGATGCATCGTCAGCTAGATCACGTAGGGTGGGCCGTGCCCACCGCAATATACCTGAGAGGTCCCCCTATCGCCGCAGCTGCGATAGGGGGATTTTAGTTTTGCGTATGATTGTCATTGACTCGAAGGCTGCTAAGCCGATAATCTGAGGATCAGATCGAGGATGTGAATATGGCGGCTCAACCTGCAGGAAAACGTGCTTTTACGGGAGGAGATGGCGTCGGTTTTTACCTTGTCTGTGCCGCGCTCATGGTTGCGATTCTCTATCTCGATTTGCAGCTTCCGTTGGGGATTGCCGTTGCCATTCTATATAGCGGAGTCGTATTACTCGCCTTGTGGTCCTCTAATAGAAGGTTCATCATCGTTGTCGCCATAGTTGCTTCTTTGTTCACCATTGGTCCGTTACTCCACAAAGAGCCCATCGACGAGATGTCGAAAGCCGTGCTGAACCGGTGCCTCGCCGTCTTTTCCCTCTGGGTGGCATGTTACCTTGGTTTGCAGAAACAGGTACTCGAAGAGAAACGTGCGAGCATCCTAAGAGAGCGGGAGAAGGCTTTGGAGGAGGTGCGGGTGCTGCGCGGTTTCCTGCCGATCTGTGCTTCCTGCAAGAGGATACGCGATTACCAAGGCTCCTGGACACTTCTGGAGAAATACATCAGCGAGCATTCCGAAGCCGAATTCAGCCACGGTCTATGTCCCGATTGCACCAAGAAGCTTTTTCCGGATCTGTTTCAGAAAACGGAGGAGTCACACCCGGATAATTAATCAGAAATCCTGTAGGAGCGGATCACGCCAGTATCGGTAGAGCCCCGGTATATGGTCAGGCAGCTCGCCCCATCTCTTCACGGATAACCTTGCGTAGCGTCTCTTCGAGATTGCCTGGAGCCTTCGCCAGATATTCCCGCAAGGCGTCATTAATCAGGGTCTGATATCCCTTGCCTGCCGCATCTGCGCGCTTACGGAACTCTTCAACAATGGTATCGTCGAGGTACATGGTAATCCGAGTCTTACCTGTTTGCGGCACGACGGCTCCACGTTCAGCATTGGAAAAATCGTATTCAGCCTTCATAATAAGCCCTTTCTTTTGCAGTTGCGAGGCGAGCTGAGATTAGTCTGACTTCTTCGCCGCGATATGTGTAGACAACAACTAATACTCTTCCCGTTGAATCTGTACCGATTGAAATGAATCTCTCTTCTCCTTCAGCTTCACTATCCTCACGTGTCAGAGCCATCTGATCGAACAACACAAACTCAGCATCTGAGAACCTGATTCCGTGCTTTCTAAAGTTGGTGGCGGCTTTTTGAGGGTCGAAGGAAATCGTCATTGGGTAATTGTATGTATTATATATGCATATGTCAAGGAGCGAGGATTCCGAAACTCCCGCTCAGCTTTACGGGTGCAGCATCTCGGCCAGCTCGAAGGCGAGCTCCACGCTCTGCTCGGCGTTCAGGCGGGGATCGCAGTTGGTCTGATAGTTCAGATGCAGGTGCTTGTCCAGAAGCTGCCTGCTCCCCCCGGTGCATTCGGTCACGTTGTCGCCGGTAAGCTCCAGATGGACCCCCCCCGCAACGGTCCCCTCTGCCTTGTGAATCTGATAGAAGGTGTGGATCTCCCTGAGGATGTCCTCGAATTTCCTGGATTTCTGGCCGTACTCGTTCTGGTAGGTGTTGCCGTGCATCGGGTCGCAGCTCCAGACGACCTTGCATCCTTCGCTCTTGATCTCGCGCAGCAACTGCGGCAGGTAGGAGGAGATCTTGTCGGCCCCGAAGCGGGTGATCAGGGTCAGGCGGCCCGGCTCGTTGTCGGGATTGAGCCTTTCTATGATCGCCTTGATGTTGTCGATGTCGTAGTTCGGGCCGATCTTCATGCCGAGCGGGTTCCGGACGCCGCGCAGGAACTCCACGTGCGCGCCGTCCAGCTGCCGGGTCCGGTCGCCGATCCAGAGCATGTGGGCGCTGCAGTCGTACCACCCTCCGCCGGTCGAATCGGTCCTGGTCAGCGCCTCCTCGTAGTCCAGCAGCAGCGCCTCGTGGGAGGTGTAGAGCGTGGTCTGGTTCAGCTGCGGGGTGTGTTGCGGGTCGAGCCCGATGGCGGTCATGAAGTTGATGGTCTTCCAGATCTGCCGGACCAGCTCCTCGTACTTCTGGCCGGCCGGGAGCGCGTCCAGCGAGGCGCGGTGCCAGGCCTGGACCCGGTCCAGTGCGGCGTAGCCGCCGAGGGTGAAGGAGCGCACCAGGTTCAGGGTGGCGGCCGCCCGGTAGTAACCCTCCAGCATGCGGCGCGGATCCGGGATCCGGCTCTCGGCCGTGGGTTCCGGGCTGTTCACCATGTCCCCCCGGTAGCTCGGCATCTCCACTCCGTTCACCATTTCGGTGTCCGAGGAGCGCGGTTTGGCGTACTGCCCGGCGATCCTGCCGATCTTGATGACCCGCTTCTCGCCCGCGTAGGTCAGGACCACCGACATCTGCAGGATCACTTTCAGCAGTTCCCTGATGTCGGGCCCGGTGCAGCGGGAGAAGTCCTCGGCGCAGTCGCCGCACTGAAGCACGAAGGCTCTCCCCTCCACCGCCTCGGCGAGCTGACCTTTCAGCGTCTGGCATTCACCGGCAAAAACCAGCGGCGGCAGCTGGGAGAGGGTCTTCAGCGATTCGTCGAGTGCCGGGCCTGCCGGCCAGACGGGCTGCTGCATGGCTGGAAAAGAACGCCAGCTGGTTTTGGTCCATTTCGGGGTATGCATGTTCTGACCTCTCAAGCTCACCTGCCGGGACCCTGAAGTCCCTGCGGCTGAAATGAATTGCAAAGGCCACCCCGTCCCCCTCCAGGCTCCCTCATGAAGGGGGAGGAGCCCCAGCGTCCCCTCCCCTTCAAGGGGAGGGACAGGGTGGGGATGGGGGCTGGGAGCAGTGCGTTGTCATGGTAGCAGGATTGCCGCAATTGAAAAAGGGCAAAATGTGA
The DNA here is from genome assembly GCA_003499925.1 of Geobacter sp. Classification (GTDB taxonomy): domain Bacteria; phylum Desulfobacterota; class Desulfuromonadia; order Geobacterales; family Geobacteraceae; genus Geomonas. The sequence continues at coordinate 3,778 of DNRQ01000203.1, read as the reverse complement.
ATAAAGTCAGCTGAAACTCATGAAATCCCTGCTCCAAACGCGCAGCAGCGTGGTATCATCCTTCAATCATGACTACTGACAACCACAACCAGATCACGACGGCCGATGCCGCGGCGCTTCGCTGGCCCCAGTCGGCTTCAGACGATGCAGCCGCTGCAGGCGGCGGCGAAGCCGACGGTTCCGGGACAGGTGCTGCAGCTCCGCTTCCCGGCAAGGGAAACGGGAGGCCTCTGCGGCAGTTGTTGCGCAACCTTCGCAGCGGGGTGCGCATATCCCTGGCCCTGCGGACAGATGCCGATCGGCTCTGCGCCACGCCGGGTGCCCTGGCGCTGCTGGCCGTGGCGGACTTCGTGCTCAACCTGAGCGTCTCTTTTCTCCTGGTCGGAGGCGGCGGCTCCTTTTCCTACCCAGCCGTGCCATCGTTTTTCTTCCACCTGCCGCTGCTGCTCTGCTTCGGCCTGCTGGCAGGGTGCGTACTTTCCCGGCCCTCTCTGGTCACCGTCATACCGGTGGCGCTCGTGGCGCTCAGCATCCCGATCGAGCTCGCCCATGCCTTGATCGAGCGGATGGCGCAACTGCGGCAGCTGGAGTGGCTGGCGGATTACCTGGTCGCCCCGAATTATTACCGATTCTTCTGGTGGTGGATCGTGGCGGCGTTCATCTTCCTGCTGCGGCTCAAGCCGGGAGCGTCGGCTCGCCAACGCATCACCGTGCTGCTGCTTTTTCTTGTCCTGGTGCTGCCGCCTTTGTGGTTTTTTCCGCGCGCCGACCTCTGGGTGAGTGCCGCCGAAAGCGGCGAGAGTGGCGAACTGCATCTGACCGAGGAGGTGCTGGCGGCGCAGGCGCGGCTCCTGGATGGTCGGCTGGCAGGGCTTTTACCGGGCAAGAAGGGGGTGAGCGACCTTTATTTCGTAGGCTTTGCCGGAGACGCAACCCAGGACGTCTTCCTGAAGGAACTGAGGGCGGCCGAGGGACTTTTCAACAAACGCTTCGGGACCTTTGAACGGAGCGTCGTCCTCGCCAACAATCCCAAGAGCGGCACAACCGTCCCCTTTGCCAGCGCGGGCAATCTTGAGCGGGCAATTTCGGGGGTGGGGAAGGTGATGAACCGGGACGAGGATGTGCTATTTTTGTACCTCACCTCCCACGGTTCGCGGGAGCACGAACTCGCGGTCAGCAACCCGCCGCTGGAGCTGAACGACGTCACGCCGGAGAAGTTGCGCCGCATGCTGAAGAATTCCGGCGTTACCTGGAAAGTGCTGGTTGTTTCGGCCTGCTATGCCGGTGGATTCATCGATCCGTTGAAGGACGACCATAGCCTCATCATAACTGCGGCAGATGAGAGCCACGAGTCCTTCGGCTGCGGTTACGGCGAGGAGTTCACCTGGTTCGGACAGGCATATCTGGACGAAGCGCTGCGCAGTACCTTCTCTTTTACCGAAGCCTTTGAAACGGCGCGCGAGACCATCCGGCAGTGGGAGGAAGAGCAGGGGGAGACCCCTTCCAACCCGCAGATCTGGATGGGGAAGGCGATGGGTGAGAAACTTGCCGTGCTGGAAAAGCAGCTGGCGGAGCGGAGTGGCGGGGCGGGAGAGGCGCAGTAGAGAGGGCCTGCCATTAAGTTTCCTGATTAGTGCTAATCTTGCGCTGCTCAGGTCCCTCCCCCTTCAAGGGGGAGGTCAGGAGGGGGATGGGATGTTTTTGGCACCGGAGCTGCCCCATCCCCACCCCGACCCTCCCCTTGAAGGGGAGGGAGGTTTTACTGCGGAAGATTGCCGCTAATCGGGTAACGCAGGCGTAGGTCGGGTTAGCGTAGCGTAACCCGACAGCCTCTGGTGCCACATCGTCTGCACGTCGGGTTACGCCTTGCAGGCTAACCCGACCTACTTGTCTTTATCCTCCACGTCCCCTCCCCTTCAAGGGGAGGGTCAGGGTGGGGATGGGGGCCGGGGGAGGGACGTCTGTGTTCCCATGAAGATCGAGGAAGGAGTTTGGTTCACCCGGCGCCGCCCACCGTGATCCCGGAGATGAGCAGGGTGGGCTGGGCATCGGAGACCGGGACCCCCTGGCCGTCCTTGCCGCAGGTGCCGATGCCGAAACCGAGGTCGTTCCCCACCATGGTGATCTTTTTCAGCACCTCCGGACCGTTCCCGGTCAGGGTCGCCCCCCGCACCGGTTCTCCCACCACGCCGTTTTCTATCAAATACCCCTCGGAGACCTCGAAGACGAAGTTGCCGTTCACCGTGTTCACCTGGCCCCCTCCCATGCGCCGCACGAACAGGCCGTTGTCGACGCTCGCGACGATCTTGGCGGGATCGCTCTTGCCGGGCGCGATCAGCGTGTTGGTCATCCGGACGATGGGGCGCGCCCGGTACGACTCGCGCCTGCCGTTGCCGGTGGAGGCGCAACCGTCCTTCATGGCGGAGAGCCTGTCGTACATGTATCCCTTGAGGATGCCTGCTTCCACCAGCACGGTCCTTTGCGCCGGCGTCCCTTCGCTGTCGAAGGAAAACGAGCCTCGCGCGAAGGGGATGGTCGCGTCGTCCATAACCGTGATCAGCTCGGAGGCGACCTGCTCTCCGATGCGCCCCTTGTAGACGGAGGTGCCTGCCTGGACCAGGTCCGCCTCCAGCCCGTGGCCGATCGCCTCGTGCACCATGGTTCCCCCGGCTTCGCTGGAAAGGACCACCGGAAGCGGGCCTGCCGGTGCCTTCCTGGCGCCGAGCATCATCACGCCGCGGGCGGCCGCCTTGAGCGCGAGATCCTCGGGGGAGGCGGCATCGAAGAGCTCGAAACCCTGCTGGGCGCCGAGCGGCTCATACCCTGTCTGGGTGACGGAACCTTCCTGGGCCACCACCTGCACCATGAAGACGGTCGAAGTGGCGTTGTCCTCGTGGAACTGGCCCAGCGAGTTCACCGTCTGGCTCTTCACCTGCGAGTCGCGGTAGACTGCCATCACCTGCCGGATCCTGTTGTCGAAGCCGCGCGCCGCGCGGTCGGCCCGATTCACCAGGGCGACCTTCTCGGCAAGCTCGATCTGGTCCGGGGGGATGGCGATCGGGAAGAGCGCCCCCGTTTTGCGCTGGCAGAGATTGATGTCCCCCCGAAAGGCGCCGCCTCGCACTCCGCGGCTAACCGTCTCGGCGAGCCGCAGCAGCGACTCCTCGCTTAGCTGGTTGGTGTAGGCGTAGGCGGTGCAAAGTTCGGAGATCACCCTGATGCCTATGCCGCGGTCAGCCGCCGCCAGCACCCGCTCCACCTTCCCGTCCTCGCAGACGACCGAGGTGGACGCGGTATCTTCGTAGTAGATGTCGGCGAAGTCGCCGCCGGCGGAGAGGGCCCTCCGCAAGATGGCCACGGTATCTATCGACTCGAGCACGGCTCACCCTCCTCGGTCACCTCGGTGACCGCTATCTCCGCCGAAAGCGCCTCCATCAGCGCCGCCACGTCGCCCGCGAAGGGGAGCGGGTAGTTGACCCGGACGATCCCCCGCTTGCCGTCGATCGTGCTCATGGTGGAGAGCCCCTCGTACGCCTCGAGTATGAACTTCATATAGACCATGTCGCGGCTGGCTAGCTGGTAGTAACGGTTGGCCGTTTCCATGATTCCCCCGGTGCGGAACGCTTGCCGCGTCCGACTCATTCCCTGTGCAAAACCCGCTCGGCGCTCTCTTCAGTGACTCCCCCCTTTGAAAAAGGGGGGCTGGGGGGGATTTAACCCTGTCGGCAAGTCGTGGGTGGTTCGGGACCTGGTTCAAATCCCCCTAAATCCCAGCGTT
>DNRQ01000003.1:19788-20182 GCA_003499925.1 Geobacter sp. | reverse complement strand
CGGCGTACCGAGAACGACCTTGGCAGGGGTGCCGGCCTTGTAGTTGTCCTGGGTGGCGTTCTCTTTGTTGTGCACTTCGTGGCAGGTGGCGCAAGTCATGACCGAACCGCCATAGAGGTTGTCGGCGATCAGCTTGCTGTTGGTGCCGTCGTTACGGGTAACGACGTTGTAGACGCCCTGTGCCTGGCTGTAGTTGATTGCGGTTGCGTAGCCGTTGTCGGAGGTGACGATCTCGGTACCGGTAGCGTCGCCGTTGCCCGCCTTGGAGTTGCGGAAGGCGGCGATGTCGTTGTAGTCGAAGCCGATCGGGTGGGTGTTGCTCAGGTCCTTGGTGAGGTCGGCGCGCCCCTGGTAGTCGATCCCTTCCCAGACGGTGCCGACCAGTTTGACGCCG
>DNRQ01000003.1:0-19775 GCA_003499925.1 Geobacter sp. | reverse complement strand
GTTGGCGGTGCCGTCGGTTACGTCGGCGTGGTGAGGGGTGTGGCAGTAGACGCAGACTCGGCCCATGATGTCCACGTTGGTGCCGGTGATCTTGGTCATGTCGTGCAGCGAGCCGTTGACCCCGGTACCTGCGGCAACGCCCGCAAGGGCGGTACCTGCGGCAGCCAGACAACCAACTGCTGCGATTGTTGCTAAAACTTTTTTCATGCGTGGTTCTCCTTTTTTTATTGAATTCCAGTCTGCAAATGAACCAGTGATGACGCCAAATTCCTTTCTTCTGCTTTCTGTTACAATCCGATGAATTTCCCCTCTGGGGCTGTCTGCTTTACCCTTCCGGCCGTTCCGGAGACCGGGTGTGCTCTTGATCACCTCCCTTTGCCATTGATTTGGTGCAGCCCGGCTGATCATCCTGCCGGGTAATGCGCGCAGAAGATCGGCCGGCTGCCACCTTCCCAGAGGGAATCCGGTTTTATAACGCTATGCTCATTCAGCAAGGTTGATGCCGTTCAATTCTGCAGGACTAAGTGGTCTGAATGATTATAGTTTTATGAGAAAGCGGAGCGTATGGGTACAAGGGTAGGGTGAATTGCCCCGACATTGGGGGTGAACGGAGGGGGAAATACCGCCGGGGACGCCAGGCAGTGGACGCAGGACATGGGAGTGGGGCTGGGGAGTGGGAGTGGGAGTGGGAGTGGGAGTGGGAGTGGGAGGCCGGGGCAGCGATCAATTGGCGGCAACGGTGGACAGCGCGTTCAGCTTGAACGTTTGAGCGCAGCCGTACGCACGACCCTCTCGATGCCAGGATGGGCGCAGCCGGTGACGATGACCAGCCCTCGCCCAGTGCGGATGACCAGAGCCTGCTCTCGCGGCGTTGTCCCGAGCTCCCCGGTGGAGAAGAGATCGGCGCAAATCTTTACGGGACCCTGAACTGTGACCATTCTCGCCCCTTGCTTCTTCACCATCTCCTTAAAGGGCTCCGGAAACGATCCCGGCAGGTAGATGGTAATCCGCCGGTTTTCGCCGAGGACAGGTTGCAGCCCTCCCGCGTGGTCTCCGTGAAGGTGGGAAATAACGACTGCGTCTATTTCCCCCTGGGCGAAGCCGAGCTTCGTCATGTTGGCCAGGAGCAGTCTGCCGTCTCCTCCCGTGGTGATATCCGGTTAGGGTCGGTCAGGACCTGCCGCTTGACTATTGGTTAGAAGTTGTTAAAAATTCACATGCGAGAAGGGGACGGTAAAAGGAGATGGAAAAATGGTTAAGGAAATGGTCAAAATCAGCAAGTGCGATGTAACCGATTGCTCATACAACAAGAACAACCAGTGTCACACGCTGGCCATAACGGTCGGCGGCCCCCAAGATCCCACCCCCTGCTGTGATACCTACATACACAGCAATCAAAAGGGCGGTATGCCTGACATTCAGGGCGGCGTGGGTGCCTGCAAGGTGGAAAACTGCAATTTCAATCAGTCTCTGGAATGCTCGGCGCCGAGCGTCCAGGTTGGCATGAAAGGGTCGAATCCCGACTGCTTAACTTTCCAGCCGAGATAGTCAGTAGGCGCCGGATCTCTTGGAGCCCCCTCAACATAACCGTTTCCTTCTCGCGTTCCATATCTAGACCGATCCCCTTTCACGGCAGCTGGCCCGGGTCATCCCTCCACCCCGTGACGGATCATCCGCACCGGGGCTGCCGGTATTGAGAACGGCTCCCCCCCAGATTTCCAAAATAGGCGGCCCATAGCTGCGGCTCAAGCATGCATGAGGGTCATGTTGCTCGGCCAACACCAGGTAGAGTCCTCCACCAACTGCGAAATGGGAGATGTAGACATGGACGAGTCAATCCGAGCACTTCAGGGCTTTATCCCGGGCACTGCCATGTGATTTTTTTTGCTTGTTCCGTCCACTGGGTACGAAACCGGGGAATGTAAGGCCGGGGCCTGTTAGGCCGCCAATCGGGGCGCCGTCACTGGCACGGAACCAGCCCCGTGCTCTTCCACGCATATTTCCTGGCGCGACACGGCGAGTGCGGTACGCGCCAGAAGGCCCGCGACTATAAGTGTCAGCAAGGCCAGCAAGACAGCGGCCAGACCAAAGTAGAGAGCCAGCCCCGTTTCCTTTGCCATGATCAAGGTGGCGATTGTTACAGCCGCAACCGGGAAGGAATAGGCCCACCAGGAGAGGTAGAACCGGATCCGGACGAAATAGTTGATCTGACTTGACACCAGCAGAAGAAAAAACAGGGCGACGAAGTACAGCACACGGCCAAAAGCGTCCACTTCACCCACCAGGTTGAACCAGGAAACGAAGCCAACCGCAGGCGGGGCGATGAAGATGAAGAGCGTGGGCAGTAAGCGTTCCGGCAAAGAGCCGTGAAAGATCAGCCGATAGAACAAAATGGCGCTCAGCACCGGCCAGAAGAAGAGCCCCAGGCTGAAGAAGAACCAGGAGACGTCAACAGGTGCGTGGTGCACCCCCGCGATGGGCACCAGGATGTTGCCGACGACCGGGATGAACCAGGCCGGATTCAGATGGGCGATCTCGTACTTGGTGTGGTGTATCCAGGAGGACAGCACATAGAGTGTGATGGCAAGGTGCGCCACGGTGCCGATACTCCAGAGCCAGAAGGAAAGGCGGGGTGCGCTGTGCAGAAATGCTATGGAGATGAGCAACAGTCCGATGGAAAACGTGGGCACGAAAGCCAGCTTGACCGGATGTGTGATCTCACCCATCACTTCCTGCGGGTATTTCGCGGCCTTGGCGGCATAGAGCACCGTCAGCAATGCAAACAGCGCGGCAGTGAACCCGAGCAGGAGCGGACTGATGGAAAACCCGAGCCCCAGGATCTGCTCGGCCCGACTCCAGGCGATGGTGAAACCGGCCAGCCCCATGATCAGGGAGAACCAGGCGATGGGGAAGCTTTTCAAGCGGGAGGTTTTATCGCTCATGAGTGGCCTCGTTATCTGAATGCTATATTGGCTTATTCAATCACCAGATTATGGGCGGTATCTGCCTCGAATCGCTCACGCGGGGGGGGCGCTTTGACTTGTGTGCGCTCAATATTACATGCAGAAATGATTACCCTGCGTGCCTGGCTGGTACGCGCGACATCTCCCCTCTACCTCCGGAAGGCCGAACTTGCGCTTGGCGGAACGGTAATGGCCAGTGCGGATGCGAAATTCATGCAAAGGGGGTATGGCAGTACGATGATCCCGGGGACCTGACTTTAATGCCTCAGGCAGCCTGTGAAAAGCAGCCATTCCCCCATTGGACACAGTCAGGAAACTAGTCGGTTCATGGATCATACCCGCTTCCTCGCCAGGCAAAGCAGCACCGGATAGAGACGGCGGCCACCAGAACCTTTTGATTTGTCGATTGTCGCAGCCGTTATGATACGGATATCGGTCAGGGAATTTCTAGAGCACACGGAGCTGAAAAACTCTCGGTCGAACCCACGATGATAAACGCCCGTCGAGTCGTCGTGAAAGCTGCCATCCTCGCTTTCGAGATCGGCAAGAGCAAGCCATCCGCCGGGATTCAGTATCTGTACGAAAGAGCCGATCAGCGCCGCCACATTGTGAACATGGTGCAAAGTCATACTGCTGACGATCAGGTCGTAGCTGCCATCGAGTCGCTGCTGCTCAAGGTCAATGAACTTCGCAACGACGTTGGTGATACCGCGTTCCCGCACCTTCCGACTGAGGACCTGGAGCATACCCTGTGAACTGTCAGCACCAGTGATCCGCCCGACGAAGGGCTGCAGCCCAAGCGTCACAAGACCGCTGCCGCAGCCATAATCGAGCGCCTCCATCTCTGTGGCAAGCGGCAACTCACGGCAGATAACCGTCACAACTTCCTGCGCCAGCTTCACACGTCGCGGTTCCTCGTCCCAACCAGCCGCCGCAGCGTCAAAATCCCGTTTTCCTTGGTTTTGCATAAATCCCCTCCGGCACAAGCTAAAGCGAACCGGTGCCGAGCAAACTCCTGCTCCCTCTTGTATTATTATCCGGCCATGACATGTCCCTATCGGAGAGAGCGGGAGAGCAGCATCGGCAGAGTCAAAAAAGGAGGAGCCCCCTTGGAACCTCCTCCTGTGATTCGCGTAGTTTATAACGCCGACCTGGCGTCATCAGATTCTTCATCCTCCACCGGAAGATGTCGGTTGGCATGACGTCCCTGCAGATGAAAATGTCGAAAATTCCTTTTGAACCTCGACTGATCCGCACGCCGGACACTCCGCCTGACAGGCGGAGTCCGACTTCTGCAACTTCTCGAAGCGATTCCCGCACCCTTTACAAGTGAATTCAAAGATCGGCATTCCTCGCACCCCCATAGCAATATTCGAATTGTTGCATATGCTATCCCTTCGATCTGTTCGTGTCAATAGCTTACGAAGCTTTCTGACGCAGTCCATAGTGCGGAAGTCGCCTATCTAAGGCGGGAAAGCATCTAGATGGTCGACAAATATAGCGCTAGACCGAACCCGATGACGGCAAGTATCCCAGCGAGTAGTGACGCGCAGGTAGAGCCGAAGACGGATCTGGATTCACCAAGATCTAGGCACGTTATGCAATTATGCCCGAACGCCCCTTAGTTGGCCTATAACAAAAGCTCTTTGTCAACTGCGGTGGCGGTTATCTCTATTTCCTTAGCCCCGTGGCACATTAGATACCTCGCCAGGAGTTAAGTCGAAGTGTGATTTCAGCAGGTTCGGGAGGATTCGCATGTCCGCAGGGGCGTCCCCCCTAATTGCCCGTGAGAGTGATGAGGGCGGGGGACTGGCTCCGTAGGTGCCAGTCCCCTTTGGCCTTTTGAAGCTCGACAAGGTTCTGTCCCACATTAAATCGTGCCTGACCCCCTCGAAGTTCTCGTGACAACTTATCACCCGCACCTGACAACTTATCACCCGCACGTGACAACTTATCACCCGCACGTGACGACTTATCAGCCGTCGAAGACAAGGGGGCACCCCAGAAATCCTGGGTAACTAACATAAGGCTTTGAAATTGCAGTTGATTGGCACAACCCCCTTTAACCTTATATCGTCGAACGACAGGGGGCGGCGCCGATATGATAGGATAACTCTTTGCCTCGACAAGGTTCTGTCCCACATTAAATCGTGCCTGACCCCCTCGAAGTTCCACACATTAAATCGTGCCTGACCCCCTCGAAGTTCTTTCTTCCTACTGGCGCAGCAGCTCCCGGCATCGGGCCTCCTGCTCCGGACTGCCGATCATGATAAGGGTCATGCCTTGGGCCAGAACTGCGTCAGGAGCGGGGAGGACGGTCGGCTCCTTCTTGCCGATCACCTCAAAGGCTATGACCGTGCTCCCAGTGAGAGAACGGATGCCCGCGGCAGCGATCGTCCTGCCGACCATCGCTGCCGGGACAGGATAGCGGAATACGTGCATTCCCTCGGAAAGGAAGATGGATTCCTTGTTTTCAAGGATGTTCATCAGGATGTTTGCGTTCACCGGCAATCGTCTTCACGTTGGCTCCCTCCGGGAAATATGGACACCATTCCTATTTCGGTGGCAGTGGGGACGAAAACACTCTTCCATCGCAGAAGGGACCCGTGGGGCCGGAGCTTGACATGTGACAAAACTTCTTGCAATGACAGTAACTGCAACTCAATTGTGACATGTCAAGCCACGGCACCACAGGCTAGCCTAATTGTAAGGACGTTGGCCCCGAAGGACATGTCTACGCCCACACAAAGTCATCTTTTGTGAGCGACGAGTTCGTGCCAGTTATTCTTGGCAGGGTCGACATAGATTATTTTGCTGCCAAGGTAGTCGGCAGAATCGATCTCCAGGGAGTAGGAATCTTCCGGCATTATTGCCGAGACGTTGAAGCCGCCGATATGGTCGGTGCTCCCCCTTGACACCACAGTCTGGTCCTGTTTTTTCAGCACGATGCGCGCGTTCTTCACGGGAGTAACTTTATCTTCCAGAAGAACAGTGCCGCAGACGTGAGTAGATCTGCCGCCCGCAGCCACCAACATGTTCATGAAGTTGAGGCTCGCCTTGAAATCTGAATCGCCGATCTTCTTGAAGATCCCCTCGCCCCTGTACACGCAGCCGGATGCGGCCATGCAGAACAGCATTGAGCAAACCAAATGGGACAATTTCCTGAACATTTACCCCCCAAGAGCCACTCCAGCTCCCGAATCAATCAGCTCATAAAATACACGGAATTCAATGCTAAGTGGAAGCCTCTGCTGTTGAGTGAGAGCAACCCCCATCTCATTGGAGAATAATAGCTGTCCCGCATTTCCCCTCTATTTTGGTTCACGCAACATATCATGTCGAGTTGGTGTGTTTCAATGTAAATAAATTTACGGAGATCTTGAAATCTTGAGAAAAATAGTAGGCTGTAATTGGGCGTGTGGCCGATGGAGTTGTTCTTGTCCTGGATTAAGTAGATCTGGATTAAGTAGATGTCGTGATCCATACCATTTGCACCTAGTAGGGCCAAACCAAGGGGACTTTCATGATTTGATGCGCTTCTCCCACAGGTTCGATATTGAGGAAAAAACGTTTTGTAACTCTTGCGCGGAATCTGAATTAACGTAGGTTAGGGGAGCTTTTGGGGGCAGGGAGCTTTTGGGGTCAGGCTTTGGGTCAGGCTTTGGGTCAGGCTTGCAAGGTTGCAAATTCTACAACTTCTAGGGGAAGAACTTGCAAGGTTGCAAGCCTGACCCCATGACCCCCCAACTCAACGTTTGCCGCAGCAAGAGCGACCTGTGCCTTTGCCAGCGCATCAACGTCAGGGCCTGGCATTCAGCAACTGTACCGAGCCGTCGCCGGCCTTGCCGCCATCAGTTCCTTGAAATCATCAGGAAATGTTTTGTTACGTATCTTGTACGACTTCTTGAAATTTTTCTTTCTGCTTGTCTGCAGTTTGGGTCCGGCGTGATAGGTTCATCAACCAGTTTGTCATATCCTCAAAGATGGTGTAGAAGATCGGCACATACAACAACGTCAGGAAGGTAGACAGCATCAATCCGCCTATTGCAACCACAGCCAGCGGTGAAAGCCGCTCCAGGCCTATGGCTCGCTCCATGGCAATGGGAACCATGCCGACCGCCGTGCCGAAAGCGGTCATGATGATAGGCCGGGTTCGCACCCGTACGCTGTCGGTCAACGCCTGCAGCGTCGTTGCCCCCTGTCCCTTGGCGACCTCGATGAAGTCGATCAGCAGGATCGAGTTTTTGACCACGATCCCCGCCAGGAGGATCACCCCCATGAATGCGGCGGTAGACTGCTGGCGACCGGCCAGAAGCAGCGACCAGACCGCGCCGATCAGCGCCAGCGGGATGGCGCTCATGATGGTGAGCGGATGAATGAACGACTTGAAGGCCGGAATCAGCGAGAAGTAGAGCAGCACCATGCCGATCCCCAGCGCCATGGTCAACTGCGCGAAGTTGGCCTTGCCCTGCTTGGCGTCCCCCTCCTGAGTGATCTTGTAGCCGGGCGGCAGCTTGATCCCCTTCAGTTCCTGCACGACATTATCCATGACATGTGAAAGGGCCGCGCCGCCTTTGTAACCGTAGATGTCGATGCTGTTCTGCAGATTCTGGCGGGTCAGAAAGGCGGGAACATAGCTCTGGCTCATGACCCCCAGCGACGCCAGCGGTATCGGCCCTAGCGGAGTAGTCACCTTGATGGCAGCCAGTTTGTCGGGACGGTCGCGGTACTGTTCGGCGAGGAGGATCCGCACCGGAAAACCGTCCTCGTTTGCCACCCTGAAGGTGGAAGCGATGCCGCCGGAAAGCGCGGCCTGCGCCTGGGCCGCCACATCGCGAGGAGAGATGCCGAAGGCGGCGCAGCGTTCCTTGTCCGCCTTGAAGAGCACCTCCTTCTTGTCCAGATTCCAGGTCGTGGACACCGATAGCAGACCGCCTGCCCGGTTCAGCCGCAGCTGCACTTCGTGCCCGATCTGAGCCAGCACAGCGGGGTCGGGTCCGGTTACCATCACATCCACAGGCGCCTTGATGCTGGACATGGCGGTGGCGCCGAACTCGAAGATGTCGGCGGATTTTAGGCCGGGGATCTCCTTGAACGCCTTTCTCAGATTATCCTCGATCTGCCAGATGGATTGCTCACGGTGAAAACGGTCCACCAGGTTGACCGTTATGTTGCCCACCTGCGGGTTCTTGCCGCTGCCGAAGGAGACGGTCGCCGGTTCCGAACCGATTACGGAACTGATGGCCACCAGTCCTTCCTGCTTTTTGATGGTCTCTTCCATCCGGGCCAGGATGGCGTTGGTCTGGGTCAGGGAAGAGTTGGCGTCGGCCTCGAAGTTGATCTTGATGATGCCGGTATCCATGGGGGGCTGGACGCTCTGTCCCACCAGCGGCTTGGCAAACTTCATGGTCAGGACCAGCGCCACGAAGGCAACTGCCACAAACCAGAAGCGATGCTTCAGCGCCGTCCCCAGCATCCCGGCGAACAGGTCGCGGATGCCGTTGACGAAACGGTCGCTCCCCTTTTTGATGAACCTCTCGAAGCGGTTTTCGGTGGCATCCTTTTTCAGGATGTAGGGGGCCAGGATCGGGATGATGGTGACCGAGACGATGTAGGAGGCAACCAGGGCGATGGTCAGTGCCAACGCCATGGGGCGCAGCACGGTCTGGACATAGCCGCCTATGAATACGATCGGGATAATGACGACGATGGTGGCGTAGGTGCCGGAGAAGATCGCCAGCATCACCTCCTCCACGCCGCCCGCCACCAGTTCGGTCAGGTCGCGGTTCGATTCGTGGTAGTGCCGCTCGATGTTCTCGATCACAACGATGGCGTCATCCAGCAGCATCCCCACCGCAAGTATCACCCCGGTGAGCGTCACCATGTGGAACTCGAAGCCGAAGAGCCACATGAAGGCGAAGGTGATCAGATAGGTAAAGGGAATGGCGATGGCGCAAAGCAGCATGGTGCGGATGTTGGCCAGGAAGAGAAAGAGCACGATCACGGTGATGATGACGGCATCGCGCAGCGCCTCCAGCATGTTGTCCACGCTGCGCTGGATCAGGTCTTTCTGGGTGTAGCTGACCTCGAAGTCGATAAAGGGAAAACGGGCCGACAGCCTGGGCACGATCTCGTCGGCTGCCTGGATGGTGTCCAGGGCATGACCGTTTTGACCCCGCAGGATGTTGATGCCGATCGCCTCCTTGCCGTTGCCGTGGTAGGCCGATTGGGCCTCCTGCACCCCCGGCTCAACCTTGGCCACATCCTTCAGGTGGATGACGCCTGCATCACGGCGGGCAATCACCAGCTCTGCCAGCTCCGCCACCTTTTTGGCGGAACCTTCGGTCTTGAACAGGTACTGCCCGCCGCGGTTGATGATCATACCCTGGGGTATGTTCTGGTTCTGGGCCGTCACAGCCGCCATGATCTCCGGTAGCCCGATCCCGAAGCGGTTCAGCTTGTCCTGATCGACAATCACCTGGATCTCCGGCTGATACGCGCCGAATACCTCGGCGTTGGCGATCTCCGGGTGGCGCAGCAGCTCTTCCTTGATCTGGTTGTCAGCCAGCTCCCTAAGCTTTCTAAGGTCAACCGGCGATCCGGGTTTGGGGGAGAGCGCCAGCGTCATTACCGGCTGGGTGGCCTGGCTGATCTTGAAGATCTGCGGGGGGCGCACCCCCTGGGGAAGCCGGGCAGCTATCTTGCTCAAGGCATTGGCCACGTCGGTGGCAGCGGCATCCAGGCTCTTGTCGTACTCGAATTCGGCGGTGACTACCGAGGCTTCGTCCTTCGAGGTGGAGGTCACCTTGCGCACCATGTCGATGGTGGCCACCTCCTTTTCAATCAGCCGGGTAATGTCGCTTTCCACGTCCCCGGCGGCGCCGCCCGGCATGACCGTGATCACGCTGATCTGGGGCCGATCCACATCGGGAAAGAGATTGAAGGGCATCTTCAGGTAACCCATGACCCCGACGACGGAGAGCAGCAGCACGACCGAAAGGACCAGATGCGGACGGCGGATGTAGCGCTCGACAAACTTCATTGCTTGCCTCCCGCTGCAAATGCCGGGGCCGGCTGACCTGATCGGACCACGGAGACCTTGCTCCCTTGGGACAGGGTGAGCAGTTTATTCTCCTGTGCCACAGCCACCTGCGCACCCGCTTCAAGCTCCCCGCTGATTGCCGAGAAGCCATTGCCCATTCCCAGCAGTTTGACGGGGATGATGCGCACCATGCCATCCTTGACCTGATAGACAAAGTTCCCCTGTCCCGTTTTGATCGTTGCCTGTGCGGGCACAATCAGCCCGGCCACCTTTTTGGTGACCACATCGAAACCGACAGTGGCGGAGGAGGGGAGCCCGAAAGGCGAGGAGGGGGTTAAAACCTCAACCGTTGCCAGCATGTTTTTTCCCAGCGACGGGTAGATCCGATTGACCGTTGACCGCATGGTCTGGCTTCCGTTGCTAAGCTGCACGGTCGAGCCGGAGCGGATTCCGCTCAGTTCCTCCTGAGGCACCTGAGCCAGCACCTTGAAGGAGGAGGTTTTTTCGACCGTCAGGATCGGTTTGCCCGGCGCTGCCAGGTCGCCCGGTTCGGCCCACCGCTTGGAGACCACGCCGCTGAAGGGGGCGGTGATGCGGGCATAGCCTGCCTGGGTCCTGGCCACCTTGGTATTCATTGCCTGCCCTTTGATGCTCTCCTGATAGGATTCGACCACGGCCCTGGTACCGTCCAGCGTGGCGTGGGAGCGCTCCAGCGCCTCTTTCGATATGGCGCCGGCCTTGAAAAGCGCCTCATCGCGCGCATACACGGATTTCTGGGTTGTATAGGCACTCTCTGCCCCGGTCAGCCTTTGGCGGGTGGCCAACACCTCGGCATTGACCGCCACCGAGCGATCCTGAAGCTCCCGATCGTCAAGGGTCACCAGCAGCTCCCCCGCGCGCACCGGATCCCCCTCACGCTTGTTGATGGAGAGGATGGCGCCGGTAATGCGGGGGGAGAGGTCGCTTTTGTTGAACGGCTCAATGACGGCAAGGTAGTGGGACGATAGCTCGAGGGCACCCAGTATAACGGGAGCCACCTGCACGGTTGGTGCGGGGGGCTCGGGTTTGGGGAGAGCGGCCAGCTTCTTTTCCTTGTTCTTCAGAACCAGGACGGCGGCAATGACTATAAGCAGTGCCATAAGCAGCAGGATCGATTTCTTTTTCATTTGAGGTACTCCTCCAAGGTTCCATTTGCCTTGCGCCATGCCACCTGGGCGGCGTTATAGTCGAAAATTGCCTGGCTCAGGTTGGCCTCGGCAGTCATGTCGGCCGATTGGGCCAGCAGCAGATCGCTCATGGTTCCGGCGCCCGCAGCGTATTTTTCCTGCTCGATGCGGAACGACTCATGTGCCTGCTCGATGGCCTGACGGGCCGTTATCACACGGTTGGCGCTTTCGCGCAGGGCCGCCGCGGCGACCGTCAGATCAAGCCGCAGCTGCTGTTCCACAACTCTCTGCCTTGCGGCGGACTTTTCCTTCAGGATGGTGTCACGCCGGAGGTCGGCATAGAGCGAGCGTTCGAAAAGCGGCACCGTTGCCAGCACTCCGAAATACCAGTTTGCCTCATGGTAGGAAGGGGTGAAACCG
The DNA here is from genome assembly GCA_003499925.1 of Geobacter sp. Lineage (GTDB taxonomy): Bacteria > Desulfobacterota > Desulfuromonadia > Geobacterales > Geobacteraceae > Geomonas. The sequence continues at coordinate 8,184 of DNRQ01000003.1, read as the reverse complement.
TACTGCTCGCCGTAGCCTGCCACCGCGTTGACCGCCGGCAGGAACCTGCCGAGGGTGAGACGGCGGGAGAGCTCGCTCTCTTTCACGCCGAGCAGGGCCGCCTGGTATTCGGGGCGACTGCTCCAGGGCCTCACGGCGCTGATCTCGGCGGCCGTGGCCTCTTTGGGCATGCTCAAGGTGTCGGCCAGCCGGAGCTGTGCTCCGCCCGGTGCAGGGTCGTCGCCCATCAGGAAGCGCAGCGTGGCGTCCGTTGTGGCAATCGCCTCGTCAAACGAAAGAGCACGCTGACGCTCGTTTGCCAGCTGCACCTCTACCTTCAGCAGATCTACCCGGGCGATTCGCCCCAGATCGAACAGCAGCCGAGCGTTCTTTAACTGGGTATCGAGCGCCTTGAGCGTGGCATCGGAGGCCATTTTGAGCATCTGCAGTTGCAGCAGCTTGTTGTAGCTGTTGACCGTGTTGGCGATCAGCTCGTTTCTGCTCTGGGAAAGGGAGAGCTGCTGCAGGTCGCGGCGCACCGTGGAGAGCCGCACATTGGTAACGGTCTGTCCCCCCTGATAAAGCGGTAGCGCCAGAAGCAATCCGAGCGATGCATACTCAGCGCTGAAACGGGCCGGAATCGTCACGGATTGGGCCGGAATGTAAGGGACCGGATCCTGGCGCTGCTGGTAGGAGAGGTCAAGCGACAGCTTGGGCCAGTGCTTCCCTTTACTGCCGGCAATGCCTTCTTCGCTTCCGGCAACCCCCAGGCGGGCTTCGGTCATAAGGGGATTCCTCTCCAGCGACCGGCTGAGGGCATCTTTAAGCGTGAGGCCTTCAGCCGCTAAAGCGGGCGGGACAAGGGAAACCGCAAAAAAAAGGAACACAACCGCTTGGAAAATTCTGTTTTTTATCATCGAGTATCCAGTGTATGCCATATGTATATAGTGGGGTATTTGCCGTTAAAAAAGACGGCTACCGAAAGCCGCCGAAAACAGGAAATAACTTAGGTCATCTGGCCCCCCATGGCCAGCGCGATGGCTCCGGCGATCAGGTACCACGGTCCCCCCAGAGTGCCGAACATGGTGCCCAGCAGTCCGGCCGCAGCGCCGAATGCGGTGAAGGTCAGCGAAAGCCCGAGTATGAAAGTCAGGGAGTATCGGAATGCCTTCCATCGATCACCTTCGCTGTAGCCTCCCACGAAACCGGCCACCAGCGGGATGGTGGCCAGCACGCAGGGAGAGGCCGAAGAAACAACCCCTGCCATGAAGACTGCGCCGAAGGCGATCAGCGGATAAAGCGTAATGATCTGCTCGATGTTGTCGAGAAAGGTCATTTGAGTCCGGCCGCCTGCAGATCCTTGAGGATCTCTGCCTTATTCATGAAGCCGATGTGACGCTTGACCTCTTTTCCCCTGGCATCGAAGAAAACCTGGGTCGGAATCATCTGGATACGGAACTTCTCGGCTGCATCCTCGTTCTCATGGACGTCGATGAATAGCACCGAAGCTCTGTTGCGATATTCCCCGGAGAGGGATTCAAGGATCGGTGCCATCTTCTTGCAGGGGATGCAACTGCGTGCGCCCAGGTCGATGACCGTCGGCTTCCCGGATGCCAGTGCGGCGCGGATGGCTGCATCGTTGGCTGAGGGGAGTTCCGCCCGGGCGGCACCGGCAAGCATCAGGGTAATGGCAAGGGCTGTCATGCACTTTTTCATAGCTGGTCCTTCCTATTGATCGATATTGGTCCGCAGGCGAAGCCCTACAGCATCCCGGTGATCTCGGCAATGGAAACCACTTTGCCGGAAAATTTCACTTGACCGTCGATGACCAGCGCTGGAGTGCTCATGACGCCGTATTTCATGATCGATGGGATGTCCTCGACCTTCACTACCTCTGCGCTTGTGCCGCTTTTTTCCACGGCCTTCTTCACGTTTTCGTAGAGGGTCTTGCACTTCGCACAGCCTGTGCCGAGAATTTCAATTTTCATATCTGATTACCTCCCTGTTTGATGTTTGAAAGTTCTTCATCGATCTATCATGCTTTTCAATCTACAGATCCCGGCAGGATTATGAAAATTGCGCCGGTCGTCCATAATCCGATGAGATAAAGCCTCATGACCCCTCTCCCTGTGTTGATCTACACATTTTTGGGAATATAGCCTTTACAGGGTTGCATTGAACAGCTAACCGGTCAGCACTATAGCCATAGCCGCGGTGCAGAAAAAGGTGGCTGGCAGGCGATTCTTCAGGACGTTTTTCCATATGGGCGCTTCGCCCTTTGTTCATACAGCCTTCAGCAGATCGTGCCGCCCGTAGATCTCGACCTTCACCATCCCTGTGACGAGGTCCATGATCTGAAGAATCTCGGCATGCTTGATGGCGTAGTAGATCTTCAGTCCCTCTTTGCGGCGGGATAGAACCCCGGCAGCGAGCATCATGTTCAGGTGACGGGAGGTGTTCGACTGCTCCTCGCCGATGGCCGGAAAGATCTCGCAGACGCACCGCTCTCCATCGCGGAGAAAATCGATTATCTTCAGTCGGGTGGGTTGTGCCAAGGCTTTCAGGATCTCGGCGCGCAACTCAACAAGTTCTTTCATGGGGGGACCTCTCTTGTGAATGACTATATACTCATATAGTCCCATGTTTGAAGCATGTCAATTATTTTTTATCCGGGAAGGTGTCTAGCAGTAGGGGTCGGTTGTGCCGTTGCAGGCCGGAACGCACAAGCTCAGGTGAGGTAGTCGAGGGGGACGTTCTTGAGATTTTAGGTAGTCGGGGGGGACGTTCTTGAGATTTTGAGATTTGGTTCCCAAGAAACGCGAAAGTCAAAATCTCAAGAACGTCCCCCCGGGTGCCCCCGGACGAAAGGGCAGAGGAGGTCGATGACCTTGATGCCGGTCTCCAGGATGCCGCTGGCCGCAACGGGCTCGTGAAGCGGGGCCGGGCTGGCGTGGATGGTGCGGAATTCAGTTGACTCCAGGGGAGAGCCGCCATCCAGTGGCGCGCCGAAGACGTTCAGCAGTCGACCGAGGATCCCCGCAGATACCGGCACTCGGAGCGGCGCGCCGGTATCGTAGACCGTCATGCCACCTTTGAGGCCTGCCGGGTGCTCAAGGGTGATGGCGCGAAGATGCTCCCGGTCCAGATGCTGGTAGACCTCGAAGGTGTAGGAGGACTTGCCGTATTGGGTCGCCAGCGCCTGCTGCAGCGGGGGGAGCGTGTCACATCGGATGTGCACAACCGGGCCATGCACCTCCACGATGGTTCCGATTTCTTTCATTCCGATGTGATGGCGGTCACCTTCCGCGGGATGTCACCCCTCGTGCGGTTCCTTCCGGCCACCCGCAAGTTTTTCCTTTACGTAGGCGGTAAAAGCCTCTTCGTCCGGAAAGGTGATGGCCCCGGCAGGACACATTCGGGCGCAGGTTCGGCACTCGACCACGCAGTTGTAAGGGTTCTTAACTCTCGTTTTCCCTGTCGCCTCATCAAGCTCGAATACATCATTCTTGCAGCACTCTATGCAGGCCTTGCAGCCGATACACTTCTCCGGGTCGACGGTCGGATACCAAGGGATTTCTTCTCGCGGAACGCCACGCCAGTCTTTCATAGTATTGTCTCCCTCTTTCCAAGGAACCTGAGGACCGTATCCTTGAGACGATGGCTTAACCGCTCAGGGTCCCTCGCAAGTTCCCAGATCTCCTGGATTTTCTCCCACGATGGATTCTCTCCCGTTTTCTCCCGCACCACCACGAGCTCGTTTGCTCTAAGGCCAAAGTCCGTGACGAAGTGGCTGTTCTCTGCCAGTTGCACGTCAATAGGACGCCACACCAGAGTGCCGTTCGACAGCTCCTCGGGAAACTCGGCCTGAAGGGTTACATCCGTCAGGCCCTCTACGAAAATACACGTCTCGCAACGCACCGTGCTGTGGAAGTAGTAGACTGTCACCCGCTCGCCGGTGGCCTGAGCCGCACCAGCCGGACCCGCGATGGTCGAAAGAAACAATAGGGAGACCGCTGAAGCAAGTAGTACCATCGGAAGCCAGCAGGAATAGCCCCTGGTCGTTTCACGCTCGGTAATCACCGCTTGTTAGCCACCAGCTCCTTGATGGCAGCCACAGCTTCTTCGGTTGTCTTGTTGCGGATGTCGAGGGGAATATGGTTCGCCTTGTCGAAGCCAACCGCTTCGAAAGCGTCCCGGTACATCTTGCACTGCATCTGCGGGTCGCAGGCCGCAATGTAGAGCTTCTCCGTCTCACCTCCCGAGAGAAGTACCTTCAGGAACTCCTCGCCGTCACCAACGCACAGTTGCGGGTGTAGGCAGGCATAGTCAAAAATCTTTTCTCGCCGAATGTCCGAGAGGACACCAAAGATATCCATTTTGGCAAAGCTTGGACAGGTCCCCTGGCAGACGCAGAGGATGAAACCTCTTTTCCCCATTACTGGCCTCCTTGGTTAGTCGAATGTCGTGTTTGCGGGAGTATATCGCTATTGGCTCATACATCAAGGGATAACGATACGTTGGCGACGACCGTTGACCAAAGGGGAGGAGCATTTCCTGCTGCAGACAGCCGACAATTGGCGAAGTTAGCCCCGTGTTGCGATACCCGTACAGCAATTCAAGCTCCGCGTTCACCAACATGGGTGCGCGCTACATCTCCGGAAGATGGGTATGTAAAACGATGGGTTGTCTCTTCTCGCAGAAAAGCGGACATGCGGTATGTGTATGTTGCGTTGCTCGGCACGCAACAAGCATTGCTTATTATTCGATTCCAATTTGCCCCGATGCGGATTAAAAGGAATAGAAATTATTGCATTATCCCTTTGCCTGGCGTCGTGGATTATGCAATTGAAATAGGAAGGGGGAGGAATAAATTCATGGCGAACATGATCAGAGAACACAAAATTCTGTGGCTTGTGGCATTTTTTTTGTTCAGCATCAACATCTATCTTACTCTGGGGGGGTGCGATAAAAGCGGTAGGATAGATCAGACGGCGACATCGGGTTGCGTTAACAGTTCACAAGGCACACCGAAATAACCTAAAATTTCCCTGGCAAATTTGACCGTGGCGTCTTCCTGCCGAGCCGTGTCGCCCAGAACTAATGTTCGTCTTTTTGCCTGTACGAAGCCCCTTACTGAATGCGCTGCCAATACGCCGTCAGCAATTTTGTCGCAGACAAGGCTCCTTGAGAGGTAAGCTATTCCATGCCCCTTGACTGCCGATTCGATAATGATGTGCATGTCATCGTAGACGGTCACTTTGCTGAATTCACTCACAGCCCTCCCTATCCTTTCCATGTTGGCCCCAAGAAGTTTACTCGAACAGCACCCCTCTTTTCTGATGAAGAGGTGCTGTGAAATCAGAGTGTCGATAGTTATCTCCTTCGTTCCAGCCAACAGCAGGGGCGAGAATACAAATATCATCTCGTCTTCCGGTAGCTGGAAGGTGGTAAAGCCGTAAAGGTCGAGACCTTCGCAGTGCTCGATAACCGCCAGATCGAAAGTATGGTCTTTCAGCCCCTGTAACAGGTTGTCGGGCATGTCGAAATAGAATTCCAGATTATTAAGCTCCGCGTTCACCAACATGAATCCGCGCAACATCTCCGGGAGATGGGCGATGCCAAAAGCCGACGTGCAGCCAAAGGAAAATTTCGGGGTTCTCCTGATATTCATCAACCCGCAGAGAAGTTCTTTTTCAATCTGGATTAACAGTTGCGCCTTTTCGAAAACGAGTTTACCCGCCTCAGTAGGGACAAGCAGCGGCCCGGAACGGTCCAGCAATAAATAACCGTATTGTTCCTCCATGATTTTGATCCTTCGCGAAACGGCCGAAGGAGTCACGCGGAGATTGTCGGCAGTTCTGGTTAAATTCCCCGTTTTCGCCACTTCAATGAAGGTTTTCAGGTTGGTGAATTCCATGTTTGATCTCCGTTTGCTTGCGCCGTTGACCATTCCTTCAAACCAAAAGCTGAACCGACTTACCCCTGAATTATCTACCGCCAATGCCCTCGATTAGAAGATGTGGATATTGCGTGCGCTGTGCGCAATAGCCGTTGCTAATTATTCGTTTCCTTTTTATCTCAAAAAGCATTAAAGAGCTATACAAATATTTTTCACTCTCTTCGCCTGACATCGTGTCATGGCAGGCAAAGGGTTGTCTCACCGTCTATGTGTGAAAATGTGCGTTTAATGGAGTTTGATTAATGTGTTGATTGAAATCGTCCCTGTGAAGCTTCCAGATTCTTCTACTGGGATGCGGCAGCCGGGGTATTCCGCGACGCCACCACCCGGCAACCCGTCGCGGCCGGCAGCATCGTGGCCGGCGGCAACACGGGCGGCGACGACACCTGGGATACCGTCAAGCGCTCGGAACGTGGGAGCGGAGGGGACGCTGGTGTCTTATGGGAGCGGAGGGGACGCTTGGGAGCGGAGGGGACGCTGGTGTCTTATGCACCTTATTGTGGGAGCGGAGGGGACGCTGGGGGAGCGGAGGGGACGCTGGTGTCTTATGCACCTTATTGTTCTTTAATACTCCCGTCACCCTCACGCCTATTGGATAGCTCGTGCGACACGCATGTGTGCGCGTCCAGTCATCTCCCGTGCCGTCAGGTTTTCCTAACGAGCTTGGGTCATTTAAGGGACCTCAATAAGGTGCAAAAGGCACCTACGTCCCCTCCACCTTCCCATGCCGGTACCGCAGCAGCTTGGCCGTGGTGACCGGATGGGGCGCGGCCCCTACGAGAAGAGCGGCATCGTCGAGGACACCGGCCTGCCGCCGGGCAAGATGGTGCACGAGCGTTTCGAGATACCCTACCCTGTAGGGGAGGTCGAGGAAAACGGCAACACCGTAACTAAGACGTTGGCACATGAGCTCGACATCGAAGTGAAGCTCTACTATCTCCCCTTCGGCTCCATGAACGCCGATCCTTTCGTGTGGCGGGAGTTCAGCAAGACGGTCAGCATCAGTAAAATCGGCAAGTAATCGATCTAATGAGTAAGATTCTCCTTGTTATGGCCGACGGATTTCCCTCCGTCGGCATTTTTTTTTATTGGTGAGTTTTCCTCTGCGTTTTTGGGGGGGACGCCTTTGAGATCCTTGACTTGCTCCATTTGGTGTGAAAACTGGCGATTTCCCGCACCCCGTTCCGAAGAAACTTCAGAAAGTCAAGGGCGTCCCCCCATCTCATCCTTACTAGGGGAACACCACGGGGTCTGGATCTTGACACACCGTCGATCATGTCCATTTCTAGACCCCGCCGGTTTTTGCCGTCGGTTTTTGTTTCTAGACCCCGTCGGTTTTTGTTCTCGAACTCTCCGGAAAGGTCAAGGAGGTGGAGTTCCGGGGCCTGTGCGCCGGGAAGCACCCGGCTACCGGTGAGCGGATCGTTGCCCCCAAGCTGGTCCGCGACAGGAAGACCGGGAAACTGGTCGAGGTGCACCGGGCCGGGAACTGGAACCGGACCGTCTTCCAGGACCAGAAATCCCTGGGGCGCTTGGGGTACCCACATGGTACCGGGTGTTGATAAGTGGATATCTCGGGGTATGCTTGCGGCATGTCTAAAAAGAGCAGAATCCACATACCCGGGGCCATTTATCACGTGAGGATCAGTTTCTCCCCTCACGTAATGGCTCGAGCTTGACTCCTCCACCACCTTTAGTATCAGCCTCAGATCACCCTCACCTTCCTTCACATCCTTTATTGCTGTCAGCCTCAGGAAACCGATTCGTGAACTTTGCCGCCAAAAGTTATGCACTTATCAACACCCGGTACCCGGTACCGTACAGATATTGATTTGGATAGTAATTCAGCTGCCTCAGTACATCCAGATCCTGTTCTTCCAGTCAGCCCCACAATGATAAATTTCTGACGAGTACTGAAAACATATTTCATCTGCCGAATTTTTTCGCTCATTATACAATTTCCTTTCCGGCTGGAAGTGGACAGCCTAGGACAAAGATTTAAATTTCACAGTTAAGTGTCGCGGAGGGGACGCTGGTGTCTTATGCACCTTATTGTTCTTTAACACTCCCGTCACCCTCACGCCTATTGGATAGCTCGTGCGACACGCATGTGTGCGCGTCCAGTCATCTCCCGTGCCGTCAGGTTTTCCTAACGAACTTGGGTCATTTAAGGGACCTCAATGAGGTGCAAAAGGCACCTACGTCCCCTCCACCTTCCCCTTATGTCACCGGCGACCTGAAAGTGT
>DNRQ01000129.1:2810-13035 GCA_003499925.1 Geobacter sp. | reverse complement strand
CAACAACCTCGGGTTTCAGATTCAACATGTTCCGTTTCCGTCCTGTATGTAATGCCTGTGTAGTGCCGCGCTCGACGCCCGCAACCGCGGCCAGAGCCCAAGAATTAACCCATGAAACCGAGCTAACCCATTAAAATGCGGGCAAAAAAAGTCCACCCTGTATACGTCATCGCGCCACTGCTGTCAAATCAAAAGAGGTTTTGCGCCGATTTTGCGCGGAAAATCTGCCTCCTCCTTCAAGGGACAATACCCTTAAGTAAAGCTAGCAGCGCTGATCTTCCGCGTAAAAGCTCCCTCCCCTTCAAGGGGNNGGCAGTGAGGGGTGGGGTGGGGATGGGGGATGAACTTATCGCGCTGCTCGGATAGATTACGACTGCTCGGTGAGGAACTGGCGCTTGTCACGCATGGACGACTTGGTGCGTTTGAAGCTGAACTTGCCCTCGACCTGCTCTGTGCCTAGCATGCGCACCAAAGTCGCCCTGACGGTGGCTTCGTCATCATCAAAGTCGGTGTGATGCCGGGAGGTTGAGTAGTTCGCCTGCTTTGCCTTTTGATCGTTTGGGGCACGCACCCAATCGGCATTTTGGCTCCCGAACAGGTCCCTGAGCCGGGAATCGGCATTGATGCACTTCTCCATCCCCAGAAGCGGCTCGCCATCGCGGAACAGCGGTATGTGCGGCTCCTTCTCGAACGCGTTGGATACCAGATAGAGCAGTGACTTGTTGTAGATATGGGCGCAATGGTCATCCTGCTCCGCCTTCTCGTTCAGGGTGAAGAGGGCGAATCTTCCGATCTTGCCGTTTTCGATGGACGGCAGGTAACTCTGCTTGAACAACTTCACGGTGCAGGCTGGCGCCCAGAGGGTGCAGGTTTTGATGCTGCGTCCCTTCTGAACCAGCATGTCTATCAGCGGTGCATGGAAGATGGCGCCGGCGCTGTGCCCCACGATGTGGATCTCGACCTCCTTGGGCAACTTGTTCAGGCACTCGACGGCGATCCTGGCTCCGCCCGCCTCGTTGCTGGTCGCCGCCAGCGCATTTCCCTTCATCTCGCTCCAGATCGCCTTGCCCGGGATGCGCGCCACGGGCTCCAGGGCATCGTCCAGTCGGTCGAGCATGAAGTCCTTGGCGTCATCCAGGAACCCTTCCGACCTGCGCCGGCGCACTGCATCCTGCAGGATATTGGTGAGCGAGGTGAAGAAATCGGTGTGCCAGATGAAAGACACCGGATAGATCTCGGCCTGGAGCAGCTGCGCGCGATACTCGGAGACCCGCTGCACGGCGGCCCCCTCATCGACCAGCCCGCCGTGCGCGTAAAGCAGTATCCGTTTTTTCTTCCAGTTTTTGGTGAGCGCCGTGAAGTCCCTGGCGAAAATATTCTCGACGTCTTTCCTGCTGGTGCCGAATGTGCCGCCCGGGCTCAGCAGTCCGTCATTGCCGATGCTGATTATGTGACGGCGCATCTCGAGGTTGCTGTAGGCTCCGGCATGGCTCACTGCGGAGGAACTGCCGACGGCAATCGACTCCGCAGCCCTCAGGTTCATAGGCACCCCAAGCCTCGCCACCCAGATATCGGAACCGTTGGCCAGCCAGTCGTCGTAACTTATCCGCGCAAAGCCTCCTTTCCCCCAGCCCGGACCCCAGGAATTCTGGATCCAGAGACCCTCCTCGTCATAAGCGACGATGGCGAAGGCATGCCCGCCGATGATCTGGTCGGCCTTCTTGATTACGCCGTCGCCCCCCACGTTTTCCCAGCCGGTATGAACGGCCGCGGTGGCATAGAGAATGCCCACTTCCGCTATTGCGCTGTGCATGGCCACCAGATCCTTGTGGTTGACCCGGGAATAGGCGCCCAGCGAGCGTTTGGGAGCCTCCCTGAGCGCTTCCTCGCTTACATTGGCGCTATTGTCACAGAGATCAGAGGCGCAGACCCCGTGCTTGTGCCACCCCTTCATCGCCCCGCGTGCGCTGGAGCCCTCGTAGTTCTCGCCCGGCCATTCGTCATAGCGCTTGGCGAGATGGTAAAGCATGAAGGGGCTGACGCTGGTCCTGTCGGGAACTATTTTCCGCTTGCGCAGCAGGTAGTTCACGTTGGCCGCCAGACCGAAGCCGGTGCAGGCACCTTCGGTCCCCTGGTCCAGTATCGGCACCTCGTGCCGCTTGTAATCTTCAAGGTCAATCCTGGTCGGCACTTCGACCAGCGTCGGCACAAACATCTGATCCCGGAAATCGAGGGTATCCGGCCTTACGTTGACCTTGCGGCCATCCTTGGTCACCAATTTGTTCGTTGTCGTCATGATTAGCTCCTTTTGCCGGTATGTTGAATTGCAATCATTAAACGCTAATAATACTGATGCACCCTTCCTTGTCAACTGCGGTCCCCTCGCCCTGTCCCTTGTTGGCCCTGTCCCCGTCCAAAGGGACCGTCAGCATTTGCCGATTTCCAACAGGATGAATCTCTCGCTGTCATAAACCCTCTACACATCTCTCATAGCTAGTGCTGGACTGTCAGTACTTTCCACTCGACTGGCAGGAGCGGTGGGAATGCTGGTGCTTATGCCATAAATCCGGGTATACGTGACGTTTCGGAGCCAATTTTCCCGTATACGCGCTCGGAAAAAATCGATCACGGTCATAAATTGATTAAAGTTATGCCAGTAACATCCCGAAACATTACAGAAGCATGACGGAGCGAGTTCCGTAGCGCCGGCATGATTCGGTATCCACCGGCAGCAGGCCGATTGAAGCGGAGAAACTCGGTTGGTTCGAGCATGCAGCTGCCATTACAGCCCCATTTGAGAGGCTTCCATGAGTGAAAAAGCGGCGCATCGGGATATCCAGCTGGTGACGTTTCTGATGGACGGGGAAGAATACGGCATGGACGTCATGCAGGTCCGGGAGATCATCTGCCTGCCGGAAATCAACCGCGCGCAGAACGCACCCCCCTACCTGGAAGGGATGATCAATCTGCGCGGCAGCATCGTTCCGGTCGTCTCGCTGCGCAAGAGACTCGGCATGCCGCAGGTCGATCATGACCTCGATACCCGCATCGCGGTCATGATGTTCGGCGGCAGCCAGGTCGGCTTCATAATCGACAGCATCTCGGAGGTGATGAGGGTAAAACCGGGCGAGATCCAGCCGGCAAGCGACACCATCGGGCAGAACTGGATCGCCGGCATCCTGAACCTCGAGAGACTGGTCGTTGTAGTTGATCTCGAAAAACTGGGGGTCGTATGATCGAACAAAGACTCGCCCTGCAGGAGGCCATGGTCTTCCTGGGTGCCATAGCAAGCGGGCTGGAACAGGCGGTAGGGGAATCTGCCACGGGGATCTCCTACCTCGCCGGGGTCAACCTCGGCAGAAAGCTCTCCGAAGGGTTGCCGAGGGCGGAAACGATCGAGCAGGCCCTCGCAGCGGTCCGCGAAGTACTCCTCAGCAACAACTACCTCTGGCTCTTCGAGCCGTTCCAGACCCATGACAAGCCGGCCATGGTCCAGGCAGGGGAGGAGGGCGAAGAGGTCATGCTGGTTTTCAGGGACTGCATGATCAGGCAGTCGCTGTTCCGCTTCGGCCATGCCCAGAAGGGGTCGCTTTGCAACATGATGTACGGCTTCTTCGCCGGAGCGCTGCAAAACGTGATGGGGCGCGAGTCCTCCCTGGAGATCGTCCATGCCGGCGAGAACGCCTGCTACAAGAGACTGGTGGTCGGGAGGGCCATATGAGCGAGATCACCGTCAACACGGAGTGGCTGTCGGACTGCTCGGGATGCCACATAGCCATAGTCGACCTGCACGAGAAGATCCTGAGCGTCCTGCAGGCGGTGAAGATCCAGCGCTGCCCGGTGCTCACCGATGTGAAGGGGTACCCGAAGGCGACCCTGGGGCTGGTTTCGGGCGCCATCCGCAACGAGCACGACCGCCACGCGGCGCTCGAGATGAGGAAGGCGTGCGACATCGTGATCGCCTGGGGTTCCTGTGCCGTCTTCGGCGGGCCTGCCGGCGCCGGCAACATCCACACCCCGGCCGAGATCGCCAGGGCGGTCTACCTGGACAACAAGACCACCATTTCGGCCCACCCCCCGAGCAGGGAGGTTTCCCCCCTGGAGTCGGTGGTCTCTCCACTTGACTCCGCCATAGAGGTCGACCTCTACCTCCCGGGGTGTCCGCCGCATCCGCTCTTCGTCTTCGAGGCGCTCTCGGCCCTGGTCGAGGGGAGAGCTCCGGAAGTAAGCAGGAGATCGGTCTGCGCCAAATGCAAAAGGGCGATGGAAAAGAGCGAGGTCGCCGAGATCAAGCCGCACTCGGAGGGAATCCCCAACTCCGAGCAGTGCTTCCTGAGCCAGGGATACACCTGCATGGGGTCGGTCACCATCGATCGCTGCCTCGCCCCCTGCCCGGCCAACGGCGTGCCGTGCACCGGCTGCGCCGGAGCGACCATGCAGGTGCTCACCGAGCCCAACCGCGACATCAGGACGGAAATCGCCGAGCGGATGTCGCGGCTGACCAGGATCCCCGGGGAGGAGATCGTCGCCGCCATCGAGCGGGGCGCCAAGTCGCATTACAGCTACACCATGGCCAGCTCGATGATCTGCAGGAAACCGACCTTCCACATCGAGAAATGGATCAGAGACGAGGAGTCGGCTTACGAGGCGGGGAACCTGTCATGAGAAAGACCATCAAGATCGATCCGGTCACCAGGATCGAGGGACACGCGAGGGTATTCATCAACCTGGGCGACGACGGCCGGCTTGAGAGCGCCGGACTGGTGGTGAACGAGCTCAGGGGGTTCGAGAAGATCCTGATCGGCATGGAAGCCGACCGGATGCCGCACATCACGGCAAGGATCTGCGGGGTCTGCCCCACCGCCCACCACCTGGCGGCCTCCAAGGCCCTGGACCATGCCTGCGGCGTGACCCCCCCCCCGGCGGCCGTGCTTTTGCGGGAACTGATGTACATGGGGCACATCATCCATTCCCATGCCCTCTCGCTGTTCGTGCTGCAGGGGCCGGACCTGGTCATGGGGCTGGACGCCGATGCCGCGGTCAGAAACGTGGTCGGCGTGGTCCAGGCCAACCCGGAACTGGCGCGGATGGCCCTCGGCATCAGGACCATCGGGCAGAAGATCAACGAGCTGGTGGGAGGGCGCGGCACCCACCCGGTGACCTCCGTCGCCGGCGGGATCAGCTTCACGCTGGATCAGGAGAAAAAGGGGATCCTCGGGAGATGGATCGGCGAGGCGGGACAGATGCTGGAGAAGATCACCCCCGCCGTCAAGGGTCTGCTCATGAAGATGCTGGAGCTCCATCCCGCCATGGCGGCCGACTGGCTCCTCCCTTCCTGGGCTCTTGGCACCGTGTGGGACGGGCGCATCTCGCTCACCTCCGGCAAGCTGCGCGCCATCGACGAAAAGGGGGCGACCCGCGCCGAATTCGAGACCGGGGATTACCACCGCCACCTGAGCGAGGCGGTGGTCGACTGGTCCTACATGAAAAAGGTCGCCCTGAAGATCGACGGCCTCCACGACTACCGCGTCGGGCCGATGGCGAGGATAAACGTGGCGCAGCGCTACGGCACCGAGCTCGCCGACGCCGAAGTGGCGCAATTCGTCAAGCTCGGGGGGAGCCCCTGCCACAGCACCGTGATGCAGAGCTATGCCAGGCTGATCGAACTGATCTGGGCCATCGAGCGGGCCGGCGAGATCCTGGAGGACCCCGCCATCTTCGGCGAGACCCGGGTCCCGGTGCGCTTTTGCGGCAGCAGGGGGGTAGGGCACGTGGAGGCGCCGCGCGGCACCCTGATCCACGATTACCAGATCGACGAGAAGGGGATCGTGCGCGAGGCGAACCTCATCGTCGCCACCCAGCAGAACTACTCGCTGATAAACCACTCCATCGAGCAGGCCGCCAGGTCGCACGTGATCGACAGACCCGACGACGGCGCCCTGTTGAACGCGGTGGAATTCGCCATCCGCTGCTACGACCCCTGCCTGTCGTGCGCGACCCACGCGGTGGGACGGATGCCGATGCAGCTCGTCGTCACCCGGGGCGGAGCAGCCGTCCGGACCATCGGGAGGTAACATGTCACTGGAAATAACCGTTCACGAGCAATCCTGCCGCGGCTGCGAACTGTGCGTCGACATCTGCCCCACCAAGGTGTTCGAGATGGACGCCGAGACGCGCGTCTGCCGCGTAAAGCACGCGGAGGACTGCATCGCCTGCCTTTCCTGTGCCTTCATCTGCCCTTCCCAGGCGCTTTCCCACCACGACTTCCATGTGGTGAAGAACTTCTACCGCGACGCCGAATTCTGCCGGAAGATGGGGAAATTCCTATGAGCACCAGCGACGACCTTTACCTGATCGATCTTAAACCCGAGGACTACCGGATGGCCTTCACCGAGGTCGCCTTCCTGATGGACTCCTTCGCCGCCGCCATCGACAACATCATGGGGAGCGTCACCGCCCCGGTAGGGAGGATCGCCGGGCGCGACACCGCGAAAAAACTGCCGGTTCACCTGAGCGACCCGACCCTTGAGGTGGTGGCGCAACTGCTGCGCGAAAGGATGTGCGCCGGCTTCGACTTCACCCTGGAGCAGGGAAAGCTCAGCTTCAGCACCTGCATCGTGCGGGAGGTCTGCGCGCTGCGAGGCATCGAGACCGGCGGAGCGCTCTGCAGGCTTTTCCATGCCTACCTGGACGGGATGATGGACGGGCTTTTGTACCGTCCCGTCAAATCCGCGATCATTGCCACGGGTGCCATATGTCACGTCGAACTGGAAATACGCTAATCGTCTGTATCGGCAACGAACTGGTGGCCGACGATGCGGTCGGCTTCGAGTTGTTCCACAGGCTGAAAGGGATCCGCGCCAGGCTGGAGTACTGCTCGGTGGGGGGGATCGACCTGCTGCCGCTTCTGGGGGGGGAAACCGACCTGGTCGTGGTCGATGCCGTGCAGTTCGGCTCCCCCCCGGGAACCATCCACTGCATCGACTGGAAGGCGCTCCCCCGAAACGACGGCGCCATCTCGTCACACGGGCTCGGCCTCAGGGAGACCGTGGAGATCGGCAGGATACTCTTTCCGGACCTGATCCCCGGGCGGATCACCCTGGTCGGCATCGAGGGGAGGTGCTTCGACCGGACCCGGGAATTCATGACCCCGGAGGTCTCGGACGCCATCGACCCGGCGGTTATTGTCATTAAAGGACTCGTGGGAGGCCAGGGATGAACGACCTTTGTTGCGCCATACGGCAGGTTTCGGAGGCGATGGTAGCGGGACACCTTGAGGTCCGGGGCAAGACGGAGGGGCTGAAGCCGGAGGAGGCGGACATCGTCACCCTGATCAACGGGATGATCGACGCCCTGATAGCGCCCATGAACCTGGCCGGGTACGCGCTGGACGAGGTGGCGCACGGCAGGCTTCCCTCCTTCGTCATCGACGACTACCAGGGGGAGTACAACAAGATCAAGCAGAACATCAACACCCTTTTGGCGATACTCTACGGCCTGCACGGGGAGACCAACCACCTGCTGGGGAGCATCGGCGAGGGGAAGCTGAAGACCAGGGGGAACGCCTGGGATTACCAGGGGATCTGGAAGGAACTGATCCACGGGGTGAACGAGACGCTGGACGCCGTCACGGCGCCGATCACCGAGGCGGGGAGCATCCTGGAGCGTCTGGCGCAGTACGACCTGAAGGCGAGGATGACCGGTAGCTACCGCGGGGAACACGCGGTGATACGCAAGGCGATGAACGGCACGGCCCAGGCGCTGAACGACGCGATATCCCAGCTCTCCCATACGGTGAACCTGGTTTCGGGGGTGGGGAGCCAGATCACCCAGGCGAGTTCCACGGTGTCGGCGGGGGCCAGGGAGCAAAGCCTGCAGCTGGAGGAGACCACCAAAAGCCTGACCCAGCTCGCCGAAACCGCCTGCAGGAACGCCGACCACACCGTCGAGGCCCGAAACCACGCCAAGCAGGCGAGCGACTCGATCCTGACGGCAAAGCAGTCGATGACCCGCATGGTGAGCTCGATGGGGGAGATTTGCGCAGCCGCCGACGGGACCGCCTCGATCGTCCAGGAAATCGACGCCATTGCCAAGGAAACCGGGGTCCTGGCGGGCGACGCCCTGGAAAAGGCGGTCCGGATGAGCACCTCCTCCGGAGGGTTCGGGGTGGTGGCGCAGGAGATCAGGAATCTCTCCAGGCAGTGCTGTGAGACCGCCGCCACCATGAAGACGCTGGAAAAGAGGATAGCAGCCGAGCTGCAGGACGAGTTCGAGGAGGTCATCTCCCGGCTGGAAAAAGTCGCCAGGCTCTCCGGGCTGCTCGGGGTCAACGCGGCCATCGAGGCCGCCCATGTCGAAGGGGCAGGCAACGACTTCAGGGTGATGACCGACGAGATACACCACCTGGCCACACGCTCGGCAGATGCGGCACGAAGGACCGACACGCTGATCAGATCCTCCGTCGACCTCTCCAAAAGCGGCGCCACCCTGATCCGGGAGATCGACCTCCGCCTCGATGAGGCGGTGCAGGGCGCCCATGCCATCAGCGCGTTTGCCGACCACATCAGCCTGAGCATCCAGGAGCAGACCACGGGGCTCGAGCAGATCTCGCAGACCGCCCTGATCATGAACACGGTGACCCGGGAAAATGCCGCCAGCGCCAGCAAGTCGCTGGGCGCGGCGCAGGACCTCGAACAGCAGGTGGAGAGGCTGGCGACCATGGTCAACAAGTTCACCTACTGATCCTTCCGGCCTCCCCCCTTTGAGAAAGGGGGGTCGGGGGGGATTTAGCCTTATCTGCTGCAAACCCGCAGCCCCCTTCCCATAAAGGGAGGGGGAGCCATCACCAATACATTGATCGGCTTTACCGACATTTAATCCAGGAGATCGACATGCTGAAAAACACGAAGATAGTCACCCGCTTGTTCATCGGTTTCGGACTGGTACTTGCGCTGTTGATCGGTGTGGGCAGCGGCGGGATCTGGAGCATGATCCGGATGTCGAAAGGTATCGACGAGCTGAAGGTGGAGTTCAAGATGGTTGAATACTCGCAACGGCTGCTTGCGAACATCAACCAGATGCGCCGCTTTGAAAAGGATATCTTCCTCGGCATGGAATCGCAGGAGAAGGTCGCCGAAAATCGGAAACGCTACGATGGCGCACTCGAGGAGTACAACAAGAACTTCGAGGAGATGTCCAGTCACACCGATCAGGAGGAAAAGGAACTGACGGCGGGGATCAAGCAGAACTTCACCGCCTATCTCAACGGCTTCAACGGCGTCTACGAGCAGATCAAGCTTGGAAAGATCGGCGACAAGGAGCAGGCAACCCTGCAGATGGAAGCGGTCAGGGAGCCGTTCCAAAACGCGGAGAAGATAGTTCACCAGATGGCTGACGAGAATTCCAAACACGTGGACAGGAAGCTGCACCAGGGGGAGGTCGCCAGGAAGACCGTCATGACCGTCATGGCGGCGCTGCTGGTAACGGCAATCGGGGCGGCCGTCTTCATCTGCATCGCCATATCGCGCTCCATCATTCGCCCCGTGAACCATCTCGCCAAGCAGGCCGATACCCTGGCTGGCGGAAACCTTGCCGTGGAAATCATAAAAAGCTCCGACGACGAGATCGGGCAGCTCGCCGATTCCTTCAGGCGCATGGCGGAGAACCTGCGCCAGACCATTTCCCAGATATCCCAGTCGGCCGTACAGGTTGCCAGCTCTTCCAGCCAGCTGCAGTCCACAGCCGACCAGATCGCCACCGGCGCCGAGGAGGTAGCCTCCCAGACTGCCGCAGTGGCAACGGCCAGTGAAGAGATGTCCTCCACCTCCGGCGAGATTGCCCGCAGCTGCGTCCTCGCTGCCGAAACCTCCAACCGGGCCAGCGATACCGCACGCTCCGGCGTAGCCGTGGTCAGGGAGACCATCAACGGGATGGAGCGGATCGCGGAACAGGTCAGGTCGGCGGCGAAGACCGTCGAGGATCTCGGCTCCCGTTCCGACCAGATTGGCGCCATCATCGGCACCATCGAAGACATCGCCGACCAGACCAATCTGCTNNCACCCGCGAGATCGGGGAGATGATAAAGGCGATCCAGAACGAGACCAAGGGAGCCGTGGCCGCCATGGAGGAGGGGGTCGCCGAGGTTGAGAAGGGGACCGCCTCGTCGAAGAAATCCGGTGAAGCCCTGGAGACCATTCTCGATCAGATCAACGACGTCACCATGCAG
>DNRQ01000129.1:0-2782 GCA_003499925.1 Geobacter sp. | reverse complement strand
CCACCAACATCCATCAGATCACCGGGGTGGTTTACAGCAGTTCCAAGGGGGCCGCGGAAACAGCTTCGGCCTCCTCCGATCTGACGCGCGAGTCGGAGCAGCTGCAAAGACTGGTGGGGCAATTCAGGCTGTGATGGCAAGCTCGCTCCCGCAAGGCAGGGGGAGTTGAGGTGTTGTGGGCCGTGCCCACCACACCCGCNNCCCACCCTACATGATTCACGGAGTTACCCAGAAGGGGCGCCAGGCTCCGTCCCTACGCTGATACGCTACCAATAGAAGGGCCCTTCGGCGCATGCCGGCGGGCCTTTCCGTTCTTGAACGACGATCCCGGGTTTCGGCCCGCTCCGTTTTGCAGAGAAAAATGGTGGATGTTTCCGGAATCTGCTGTATCTACTTACCTTATGCCTCTGCCACTACCGACACCCCCCCGCTTTGACGAGAGACCGATGACCGACATTATCTCCCGATGCGACCGTCTTTGGACCAATGCACGCCTGGCTACGCTCGATCCCGCGGTCGGACCCGGGTTCGGCCTGTTGGAGCAGCACGCCCTGGGGGTCGCGGCGGGACGTATCGCTGCAGTAGTCCCGATGCAAGGCCTCGATCTGGCAGGCTTTCAGGGGGAGGTGACGGATTGCGGGGGTGGCCTGCTGACGCCGGGCCTGATCGATTGCCACACCCACCTGGTCTATGGCGGGCATCGTGCCGCGGATTTCGCTCGGCGCCTGCAGGGGATGACCTATCAGGATATTGCCCGCTCCGGCGGCGGCATCCTCTCCACGGTCCGGGCGACCCGGGCGCTCTCCGAGGAGGAACTCCTGCAGCGATCGCGCCCGCGGCTTTTGACGCTCATGAGCGAGGGGTGCACCACGGTGGAGATCAAGTCCGGTTACGGCCTGAGCCTGGAGGATGAGCTTAAGATGCTGCGAGTGGCGCGGCGTCTTGAGCATGAGCTCCCGGTG
Organism: Geobacter sp.; assembly: GCA_003499925.1. Taxonomy (GTDB): domain Bacteria; phylum Desulfobacterota; class Desulfuromonadia; order Geobacterales; family Geobacteraceae; genus Geomonas. The sequence continues at coordinate 1,820 of DNRQ01000129.1, read as the reverse complement.
CGGATCAGCAGTACGCTGCTGGCAGCCCATGCCGTGCCGCCCGAGTTTCTCGGCAACGCCGATGCCTATCTCGATCTGGTCTGCTCGGAGCTGATCCCGCGGGTGGCGGCGGAGGGTCTGGCAGATGCGGTCGATGTATTCTGCGAGACCATGGCCTTCACCGTGCGGCAGGCGGAGCGGTTATTCCTGGCGGCCAGCCATTACGGCCTCGGGCTCAAGGCACACGCGGAGCAGCTGTCAGGCTCCGGCGCCGCCGCTTTGGCCGCCAGATTTCGGGCATCGTCGGCCGACCATCTGGAGCATCTCGACGAATCCGGGGTGCGGGCCCTGCAGCACTCTGGAACCGTTGCCACCCTTCTTCCCGGAGCCTTCTATTTTCTCAGGGAAAGCCGCAAGCCGCCGGTCGATCTGCTGCGACGGTACCGCGTCCCGATCGCCCTGGCCACCGATCTCAACCCCGGGAGCTCCCCGCTTGCCTCGATTCGCCTGATGATGAACATGGGGTCCCTTCTTTTCGGGCTCTCCCCGGAGGAGGCTTTGGCGGCCGTTACCCGTAACGCAGCCCTGGCGCTGGGGTGGGGGGATCGGCTGGGGACGCTGGCGGTGGGCAAGGAAGCCGACCTCCTGTTGTGGGATCTGGAAGACCCCGTGCAATTGGCCTGCGAGGTCGGTTTGGGCGCCCCTTCGTCGCGCATTTTCAAAGGAGAGGTTTGTCATGCATAAGCCGGTCGATATGGCTCTTTGGCAGGGACGCATCGATGCAGAGCCGGGGGCGGAGCGCTGGCATCAGAAGGTCACCACGCTTACCCCCGTGGCCGTGGAAAGCCGAGAACCGGGGCTTGCACTGCTCGGCATCTGCTGCGATATCGGTGTTACGCGCAATCTCGGAAGGGCCGGCGCCCAAAGGGGACCCGACGCCATCCGGGCCGCCCTGGCCAGCCAGGCCTGGCACCTGCCGGTTCCCTGCTACGATGCGGGCAATCTCTACAGTGTGGAAGACGACCTTGAGGGGCTTCAAAAGGAGCAGGCCGCCTGGGTGGGAAGACTTCTGGATCTGGGTCATTTCCCGCTGCTTTTGGGAGGCGGGCACGAGATCGCCTTCGGCAGCTATCTGGGCCTTAGAGCGCATGTCGGAAGTCGGGAAGAGCGCGCGGTGATCGGGAGCATCAACTTCGACGCCCACTTTGACCTGCGCTGCTCCGACAGGGCGACCTCGGGCACCCCCTTTCTCCAGATTGCCGACAACTGCTGCAAGGAAGGCCAGACCTTTCGGTATTTCTGCCTGGGCATAAGCGAGGTAGCCAATACGGATGCATTATTCCAGCGGGCCGGCTCCCTTGGGGTGCGGTGGCTTTTGGACCAGCAGTTGACGCCTTGGAAACTGCAGCTAGCCGAAGAGCGGCTGCGCGAATTTCTTCAATCGTGCGACCATATCCATGTGAGCATCGATCTCGACATGCTTCCTGCCAGTGTCGCACCCGGAGTGAGCGCTCCCTCGCCCGGGGGCGTCTCCCTCGAAGTAGTCGAGCATCTGCTTCATTTCATCAAATCCGAAGCCGGCAGCAAGCTGAAGCTGGCAGAAATCGCCGAATGCAACCCGGATTTCGACAGCGGGGGGCGCACCGCCAAAGTGGCGGCGCGCCTTTGCCACCTGGTGGCGAGGAAGGAGCCGCAGTAACCTCCCCCCTTTGAAAAAGGGGGGTCGGGGGGGATTTAGCCGGCTCCCCCATCCCCACCCCACTGCCATTATATTTGAGCTCCTACCTGCTGCTCTCTCCCCCTCCCTTGATGGGAGGGGGTGGGGGGAGGGTGAGGCTTGT
>DNRQ01000158.1 GCA_003499925.1 Geobacter sp. | reverse complement strand
CTTAACTTAATGGCAGTGCCCCTCAGAGGGGAGGTCAGGTATTATTTATAGTCCCTCCCTCTTAAAGGGGGAGGTCAGGTATTATTTATAGTCCCTCCCCCTTAAAGGGGGAGGTCAGGTATTATTTATAGTCCCTCCCCCTTCAAGGGGGAGGTCAGGAGGGGGATGGGGTTGCTTATTGCGCCGTCTTTCCCCCATCCCCACCCCTGCCCTCCCCTTGAAGGGGAGGGAGCTTGGTGCAGCGAAGGATTGGTGCTGATCCTGAATGGGAGGGAGTTGTCGCAACGAAGGGTTGGTGCTGATCTGTGGTCCCTGAAAGATTGAAGCTATTACATAAACCCAAATAGGAGGTATGACATGAAGAGTAGCATGATCATAGTTATTGCCGCACTGCTCGTGTCGGTTACCGTCTTCGCGCAGCAGTCCAACCAGGAAAAAGTCATCTGCGAGCTCTCTTCGGGGAACTGCCTGAAACAGGCCGATCTCATCCAAAAGAGGGTAAAGAAACTGAACAGTGAAATAAAAAAAGGGGAGAAGAAGTACTCGCCCCAGGAACTGAAAAATCTCGAGCAGAAGCTGAAAGAAACGCAGGAGCTGCTGGATAAGCTCGAGGCGGGCAAGTAAGCATATGGAATAAATGCCGCTTGTGCGGGGTTGTCAGTACCATTGAAATGATGGCGCCCGTGTCTGTCTGGTCGGGGCAGTTCAATAATTCCAAACAAAACAGTTGACATGGTGCGTGACAAACCATATTATCTAGCACAAGTAAAGGGGAGTAGCTATCGGCCGGAGAAATGGCCGACCCGAGACCCGTCAAGACGGTGGAAACACCCGGGTCCTGGGATAAATGAATAACCCACTAAAAGCAAGACCTTTACCTAAAGCGATATCATTCGCCGAGGGTAAAGGTCTTTTTTTTTACCCCCGACGATCAACTCAAGCCGGAGGTAACCCTGTGAAGCTGCAAATCGAAGAGCCAACAAAGAGAAAATCCAGAAAAAGAAACGAGAAGATCGAGAAGATCGTTCTCAAAAATGTCGTATCATTGCGGGTAAGCGATCGGGAGAAACGGGTCCTGGAAAAGATCACCCAGTCAACCTCCATGAGCGTCTCGGAAGTGGTCCGGGAGGCGATCGAGTTCTGGCTCTCCAGGCGCCAGGGCCAGAGACTTTGCCGGGAATCCTGAAAAGGACGAGCGCTCAGCTGCATCGACCCAACTAGTGCCGTCAATTCGCAGAAAAATCAGCCAAGGAGGCTAACCAACATGAAAAGGCATATCGTAAAAGCATTTGCCACGGTTGCAGCTGTCATGTTCCTGAGCATGACCGTCCTGGAACTCACCGCCCACGCCAGGGCCGGCGGCAGCCGCTCCATGGGGAGCCGCGGTACCCGCAGCTATTCCAGGCAGGCGGCTCCCGCCTCACAGCCGGCTCCGTCACGGCAGATGGCTGCTCCGAGCCCGTTCCAGCAACAGGCGGGCGGCGGCTTCATGAGAAGCATGGCCGGGGGGATCGTCGGCGGTATGCTGGGAGGGATGCTGTTCAGGAGCCTCGGCATGGCGGGCCCAGGCGGCATGGCCGGCGGCGGTGGCATCGGTCTCTTCGAGATCCTGCTTCTGGCCGGCATCGGCTACATGATCTACCGCTACGTGAAGAAAAGAAGGGAAGCCGCCCCGGTACTGGTGCGCCAGGGAGGATACCAGGAGCCGAGTCGCTACCAGGGCGAGGTAGGTTACCAGGCACCGTACCAGGGCTCCACCGTTTCCGACGCCTATGTGGTCAACGATCCGGCATCGGGCGGGGTGGATACCGGCCTGGCGCATATCCGCCAGATGGATTTCTCCTTTGACGAAAGGGCCTTCAAGGACAGCGTCATGGACATGTTCTTCAAGATCCAGGGGGGATGGATGAATCGCGACATCTCCGCCCTCTCCGTGCTTCTGACCGATGAGATGAAGGGGATATTCCAGGATGACCTGAACCGGCTGCTGCGCGACAAGCAGGTGAACAGGCTGGAGAACATCGCGGTCAGGAGCGTCGAGATATCCGAAGTGTGGCAGGAGGCGGGGCAGGATTACATCACCACGCTGATCTATGCCAATCTCCTCGATTACACGACAGACGACGCGACCGGATCGGTGGTGGCCGGCAGCAAAACCGAGCCGGTAAAGTTTGAGGAGTACTGGACCTTCACCAGGCCGGTCGGCAACAACTCCTGGCGCCTGTCGGCCATCAGCCAGAAATAACCGCGCGGACCGGGCCGGGAGGGAGGATTGCCGCAATCCCGGCACCCCCGGCGATCCTCGGTTCGGCCACACAACTCCAAGGCGGCGCCACCAAACGGTGACGCCGCCTTTTCCGCTGAACTGCAGCAACAACAAACCTGATTAGGGCTTCTGAGGAACTTCAAAGGCAAATCCCCCCTGTCCCCCCTTTGTCAAAGGGGGGGATCGGGTATCAGGAGCGTTGCAGCTAGGTAAAGTTCCTCTCCGACAAAACGTGCCTCAGGCGGGTTGGTTGCTTCTGAGAAAGTTACAGCAATAGATTAATCCCACGCGCAAATTGTCCCNNAGGGGGAACTCGGCCAGTTCTTCGCAGAAGCCGGTGTCTTCCCCCCTCCCGACCTCCCCCCTCCAGGGGGAGGAGAGTGAGCAGGTGCCTAGGGAAGATGAACTTTGTCTCCGACAAAGGGCTGCCGTGGCTGCGTGGGGTGCTAATCAGGAAAACAAAAGGAAATTATGAGCGAAACCGCGTCGAACTCGGCACTGAAAATTGTCGCCCTGGGGGGATTGAACGAAATCGGCATCAACATGATGGTCTACCAGCACGACCAGGACATCATCATCGTCGACTGCGGCCTGATGTTTCCCAGCCCGGACCTGCTCGGCATCGACTATGTCATCCCGGACATCTCCTGGCTGCGTGAGCGCCGCGAGCAGATCCGCGCCATCTGCCTGACCCACGGTCACGAGGACCACATCGGCGCCCTCCCCTTCGTGCTGCAGGAGCTGAACGTGCCGGTCTACGGCACGGCCCTGACCCTCGGCCTGGTCAATGCCAAGCTCGAAGAGTACAAGCTGAAGGAACCGGTGGAACTGGTCGTGGTCAAGCCGCGCGACACGGTCGCCCTGGGCTGTTTCCGGGTGGAGTTCCTGCGCGTGGCGCACTCGGTCGTGGACGGCTGTGCCCTCGCCATTACCACGCCGGAAGGGGTGGTGATCCATACCGGGGATTTCAAGATCGATCAGACCCCGGTGGACGGCGAGCTGACCGACCTGGCGAGCCTTTCGCGCTACGGGGAAGCGGGGGTGCTGGCCCTTTTTTCCGACTCCACCAATGTGGAGCGCGAGGGGTACACCCTTTCCGAGAAATCGGTGGGCGATGCCTTTGCCGAGATCTTCCCCAACTGCTCCGGCCGCATCATCGTGGCGGCCTTCTCCAGCAGCATCCATCGCGTGCAGCAGGTGGCCGACGTCGCCGCCCGCTGCGGCCGCAAGATCCTGCTGAACGGCCGCTCCATGGTGAAGAACGTCCGCATCGCCCGCGAGCTGGGGTACCTTCACATCCCCGACGACCTGATCATGGATCTCAAGGAGCTCCCGTACCTGCCGCCGGAGCAGGTCTGCATCGTCTCCACCGGCAGCCAGGGGGAGCCGATGAGCGTGCTGACCCGGATCGCCATGGACGACCACAAACAGATCAAGCTGGGCAAGGGGGATACCGTCATCCTCTCCTCGCGGGTCATCCCGGGCAACGAGCGCACCATCTCCGAGCTGATCAACCACCTGTACCGGCGCGGCGCCGAGGTCTTCTACGAGAGGGTCTCCGAGGTGCACGTCTCCGGCCACGCCAGCCAGGAAGAACTCAAGCTGATGATCAACACGGTCAGGCCGCGCTTCTTCATCCCCATGCACGGCGAGTACCGCCACCTGTACAAGCACATCCAGCTGGCCAGGAAGGTCGGCATCCCGGAGGAGCGCTGCATCCTGGCCAGCAATGGCGACGTGATCTACTTCTACTCCGATACCGGCGCCATCGTGGAGAAGGTGGAAACCGGGCGGGTCTTCGTGGACGGCAAGGGGGTGGGCGATGTGGGGAGCATGGTGCTCAAGGACCGCAAGCATCTCTCCGAGGACGGCATGGTGGTGATCATCATCGGCATCAACCAGTCCTCCGGCGAAATCATTCACGGGCCCGACATCGTGTCGCGCGGTTTCGTCTTCGAGGACGAGAGCCGGGATTACCTGGACCATGCACGAAATGTGGTGCTCACCGCGCTGGCGGAGTTGAACACGGAGATGCGCTGCGACAGCGAGGAGGTCAAGAGCGCCGTGCGCCAGGCGTTGCGGCGCTTCTTCAAGAAGACCGTCGAGCGCAGGCCGGTGATCCTGCCGATGGTCATGGAGATGTGAGCTGCGGGCCACCGGGCATTTGGCCACAAAAAGGCACAAAATACGCAAAAGGGGGTAGTCGGTCAGCTCCACCTGGCCAACGTGTCCCAGTTTATCCAGCCATCTCGTTCCCAAGCTCCAGCCTGGGAACGTGAAATAGTACGGGAAGCTCCGCTTCACTACGCTTCAAAGCTGGAGCTTTGCCGGCAATTACATTCCCAAGCTGGAGCTTGGGAACGAGAAAATCTTCAGCTGTAGCTCGACGCTTCTCCGACTCCCCCCTTTGACAAAGGGGGGCGGGGGGGATTTTGCCCAAGTAGCAACAGAGCGCAGGGCGCCAAACTGCAAATCCCCCTGAATCCCCCTTTGCAAAGGGGGACTTTCTGCGCCGACCATTGCTACCGAAGATCAGGGATCGGAACTTGTTTGATGGGAGCACGACCAATGATGAAGCGAGCTGATTGCCCGGCGGTTTCCATTCTCATGCCGGTCAGAAACGAGGCACGTTTCCTGCCGGCGGCTCTGCGCTCGCTTGCGGCCCAGACCCTGAAGGATTGGGAATTGGTGGCGGTGGATGACGGCTCAACCGATGACACCCCGCGCATCCTCGCCCGGGCGGCTGACGCCGACCCGCGCATCCGGGTTCTCACCAGACCCGGGCAGGGGCTTGTGCCCGCCTTGAATGCCGGGCTGGCAAGCTGCCGGGCGCCGCTGATCGCCCGCATGGACGGCGACGACATCGCCCACCCGCAAAGGGTTGCGCAACAGGCCGCCTTTCTGGCGCAGCACGGGACGGTCGGGCTGGTGGCCTGCTCCTTCCGCCACTTCCCCCGGCAGCAGGTCGGCATGGGGATGGCCGGCTACGAACAGTGGCAGAACCGGCTGCTGAGCCACGAAGCGATATCGGCCGACCTCTTCGTGGAATCCCCTTTCGTTCACCCAAGCACCATGTTCCGCCGGCAGGCCGTAGAGGCCGTGGCGGGCTACCGGGATATGGGATGGGCAGAGGATTACGATCTCTGGCTGCGGCTTGCCGCCGCCGGAACCAGATTTGCCCGTCTTCCCGGGACCCTGTTCTTCTGGCGGGAGCGGCCCGACCGGGCCACCCGCACCAGCGCCGCCTATTCCCGAGAGCAGTTCAGGCTCTGCAAGCTGCACCATTTGATGAACGGATTTCTGAAGGGGGAGCATGAAGTGATACTGGCCGGGGCCGGACTGGAAGGGCGGGCCTGGTACCGGATCTTGCGCGACGCGGGGGTGCGGGTATCGTGCTGGGTCGACATCGACCCGCGCAAGATCGGGCGCGACCTCCATGGCGCCCCTGTCCTCGCCACCGACCAGGTACGCTGCAGCGGAGTCAAGATGCTGATGACGGTCGGCGCACGGGGGGCGCGCAGCGTGGTGCGGCAATCGGCGCTCCGGGCCGGATTCATCGAAGGAGCCAGCGCCATCTGCGTGGCATGAGCCGAGCCGGTGCTGGGAATTGACCAGCTGAGAAGGGAGGGTCTGACCGATAGCCGGCCGGACCCTTTTTTTGTCGGTCGGCTGTCGAATTTTTTTACACACCTCGGCGAAAGCTTCGACTGCGCTTCCGGAAATCGTCGGGAATCCTTACACTAATGAGCATGCGGGTCCACACTCCCGGAATAACCCTAGCAATTTCGGCATGTTAAAAATTGGTACGGATTCTGCTGTATAGCCTGCAATTGAAACCTATGCTCGGGAGTGCGCCATGAATTTCCTCAAAGCAGCATGCATCGTCTCCATACTGGCAATATCCGCCGGCCTTACCGCCAAACAAGCCGAAGCAACCGTTATCAACTCGCTGCCGGGTGGCTCGCTGATCGGCATGCCGACCGAAAACTACTTCGGGCCGGGAGAACGCAGTGTCGCAGCCGGCATCACCTGGTCCTCCAATAAGACCAATTCCGTCTTTGGCTATAACGGCGTGTACGGCTTTGCCGAGAACGGCATATGGAACAGCCTGACCATGGCCGGTCTGAACTCCAGCACCGGCGTGATGACATTTTCCTTCGCGACACCGGTTAACGGTGTCGGCGGGTACCTGAACTACGCCCCGAATTCCGGTCCCAGTCCCACGGTCTCGGTTTACGATTCCGGGATGAACCTGCTGGAAAGCAGCTCCCTGACCTTCAACACGGGTGGCGGCATGTACTCCGGGCAGTTCTTCGGCTTTCTGCAAGACAACATCAGCTTCTTCACCCTGTCCGATGCATATATCGGTCTGACCAACCTCACCGTCAGCCGTCAGCCCGATCTCCAGGAAACCGAACCCGTTTTTCTTCGCGGAGCGCAGCCGGCACCGGTACCCGAGCCTTCCACCTTCCTCCTTTTCGGTGCCGGAATTCTCGGAATCGGCTTGCTGAGGAGGAAAATGCGCAAGTAATCGCCCCACCCCGCCCCTCCGCCAAGCTCTCTGGCTGATCGGCATCCTCTGTGTCGGAAAACCTTACACTCCCCTGAGGGACGTATCCAGCCAGAGGCTTCCCCCCTCCCGACCTCACTGCCATTGAGTTAAGCTCCTACTGCTCGCTCCCCCTCCCTTGATGNNGCTTTTCACCCTCTCCCCAACCCTCTCCCATCAAGGGAGAGGGGGCTTGTGCAGCGTGCGGGAAATTAGCATTGTTCTTAACTTAATGGCAGTGCCTCCCTCCTCCCCCCCTCCGGGGGGAGGAGGGTTCAGCGGCAAAACGAGGCAGATCGTCCTGCCTAATCCGAACCGTATCAGCTGAACAGGTTGTACTTTACAATGCACCTGATTGCCGAGAAACCGTCCCTCCAGCCGATCTTTTTCCCCTCATTGTAAGTCCGGCCCGCATAGGAGATACCGACTTCGTAGATTCTTATATCCAGCTTGGAAATCTTCGCGGTAATCTCAGGCTCGAAACCAAACCGGTCCTCCTGGATCTTTATCGTTCTTATGATCTCTTTCCTGAATACCTTGTAGCAGGTCTCCATATCGGTCAGGTTCAGGTTGGTGAGCATATTGGAAAGAAGCGTCAGGAAGGTGTTCCCGATCATGTGCCAGAAATAAAGCACCCTGCGGTAATCCCCGGTGACGAAACGGGAGCCGTAGACGACATCGGCCTTGCCCTCCAGTATGGGCTGAATGAGCTTTGAATACTGTTGCGGGTCATACTCCAGGTCGGCGTCCTGGATGATTACGATATCTCCTGTGACTTTGCTGAAACCGGTTCTCAGGGCTGCCCCTTTACCCATGTTGCGGTCGTGATAAAAAATCTTTATGTCGGCATCGGGAAGTTCCGACAGTATTTCTCTGGTGCCATCGGTGGAAAAATCGTCAACAACGATGATCTCCTTCTCGATATCTACCGCTTTCACCGCGGCGAGGATTGATTTAATGGTGTCGGCTTCATTGAATACCGGGATTACTACGGAAAGTTTCATAAGGTAGCATCCATAATGGTCGACATTCACCCTTCCAAAGTAGTTTACCCCCGGCTCAACGGCGCGGGGCCCAAGCCATTGGCTATTTCATATAGCATCTATGCTGACAATTAAAAAGGACAATATGGCGGGATCAGCCTTGCCGGGGCTGGCCTTTCATGAACATGCCGGGCTGGGGTAGGGACGGAAGCCTCCCGTGGATCGCTTCGCGCCGGCGCCCTGAAGCGATGCACCGGCAAGGATGCGTCCGGAAGGAGGTTTATCGGTCTGTCGCGGTTTCTTCGATGAGTTTTTTGGTCTTGGCGATGCATTCCCTGAAGTCGATCGGTTTGGAGATGTAATCGTCCATCCCGGCCGCGATGCAGCGCTGCTCATCCTGCTTCATGGCGTGGGCGGTCATGGCGATTATCGGCATGCGTCCAGCGCCGCGCGCCTGCTCCTGCTCACGTATGGCGCGGGTGGCCTGGAAACCGTCCAGCCGCGGCATCTGCACATCCATCAAAATCAGGTCATATGCCCCCTGTTGCCACATTTCGACCGCTTTTTGCCCGTCCTCGGCAAACTCGACCTGGTATTGCAACCTGGTCAACATGGTCCCGAGCAACTGCCTGATGGTGGCATCGTCCTCGGCCACCAGCAGGCGCCTGTTGTCCCCCGGATCGTTTCGCGGGCTCGGTCCCACCACCCGGGCCGGCGTTCCGGCACCGGCAGCTTTTTCACAGCTGTCGTCGGCGACGCCAAGAGGAACGGTGAAGGAAAAGGTGCTCCCCCTCCCCTCTTCGGTCTCGACGCCGATGCTCCCCCCCATCCGCTCCACGATCTCCTTGCAGATGGCGAGACCTAGTCCGGTGCCGCCGTAACTGCGGGTGTGGGAGTCGTCGACCTGGCTGAAACTCTTGAAGAGAAGGTGCTTCTTGTCGCCGGGGATACCGATACCGGTGTCCCTGACGCAAAAGAAGATCTCGGGCCTCGGCTCCGATGAGCCGCTTGCTCTGCCGACCTGGACCTCAACTCGTCCCCGGTCGGTGAACTTGACGGCGTTGCCGATCAGGTTGGTGAGAACCTGTCGCAACCGGAACTGGTCACCAAGGACCTGGTCGGGCAGGTCGTCGGCTACCTCCAGCTTGAGCTGAAGCCCCTTGCGCCGTGACTCGGGAATCAGTACGTCCACCGTATCGGCCACACAGGCGCGCAGACTGAACGGCTTGTCGTCCAGCGAGAACTTCCCCGCCTCGACCTTGGTCAGGTCGAGGATGTCGTTCAGTATCCGCAACAGGGAGCGGCCGGACCTGTGGGCAGTTTCGATATACTCCGTCTGCTCCGAGTCGGAAGTCGATTGCAGGGCGAGGTCGAGCATGCCGAGCACGCCGGTCATCGGGGTGCGCAGTTCGTGGCTCATGTTGGCCAGGAACTGGCTCTTGGTCCTGCTCGCCGCCTCGGCCGCCTGCTTGGCCTGGCGCAGTTTTTCCTCCATCAGCTTGCGATCCATGGCGATGGCGACCTGGTCGGCCACCGCATTCATCAGGGAGAGATCGTCGTCGCTGAACCTGCCCCTGCTGCGGGTTCCGAAGGAGAGGGTTCCCAGCACCCGCCCCTGCGCCATCAGCGGATGGCAGGCGTAGGCCCGGATGCCGAACGATTTCACCAGCTCGGTGCGCGGGTCCGGCGTATCGGGGATCTCCTCGGCCACGATGCGGCAGGCGTCTCTGGCGGCGCAGCCGCAGACCGTGACTCCGTAATCGAGCCACTGCATCGCCCGGGCCTCCTCCTCGCCGATCCCGGCGCAGGCGTTCAGCTGCAGGCGCCCCGCCTTTTCGTCCACCAGGAAGTTGAAGAAGGCGTGACAGTCGAGAAATGACATGACCTTCTGGCACAGCGCATCGACCAGCAGCTGCGGCGCATCGCTCTCCAGCAGCCGGCTCGCGCTGGCGGCCAGCAGGTCCAGGCGCTGGTTTGCCGCCAGCAGCTCGGCGGTCCGCTCGGCCACACGCTGTTCCAGGGTCTCGTTGATCCCCCTGAGCATGGTTTCGGCTTCCTGGAGCTCCCGGGTACGCTCCTGAACCCGCGCCTCCAGCTCGTCATGGGCCTCTCGCAGCATCTCTTCGGCCTTCTTGCGCTCGGTGATGTCCTGAATCAGGCCCGTCATGCCGCGCGCGCTCCCCGCCCCGTCGATCCGGTGCCTTCCGGCGCCCCAGATCCAGCGCAGCTCGCCGTCGCTGCGCCTGATGCGGCACTCGAAACCCCAGTCGGCCTGCCGTTCGGTGGCGAGACGGAACTTTTCCGCCACCTCGGGGCGGTCCTCCGGCACCACGTGGTCGAGGAAGATATCGTAGTTCCACTGGGCCAGCGGCTCGGCATAGCCGAAGATGCGGTCATGCTCCGGCGAGCGGGAGGCGCTCTGCTCCAGGAGATCGAGGTCCCAGGCGCCTATGTGGCTGGCCTGCAGCGCGAAGTGCAGACGCTCCTCGCTGTTCCTCAACGCCTCCTGGCTCAGTTCCAGGCTCCGGAACAGCAGGGTGGCAGGCTCCCTGATTCCGGTCACCACGATCGCCCGGTAGATCAGGAATGCCGAGAGGAAGAGGAAGAGATGCCCCACGAGGTTCGCCGGCCCGTAGACGCTGACGTACTTGGTGAATGCGGCCTCGGCGGCCATGGCGCTCACCATCGACAAGATCAGCGCCCGCAGCACGCGCGAATCGAAAAATCTCCGCTTCGCGCGCAAAAAGCAGATGGCGGCAAGCAGCAAGACGATGATGACGTATTCGCTGAAGACCTTGAACGGGGTCAATCCGCTCCCCTCGATGAAGCAGTCCGGAAAATTCCCTGAGAATATCGCCGCGATAAGGAGAGCGGTAACGACGGCAAAGGCGAGCAGCGTCGCCCCCACCTTCAGCCTCCGAACGATGAAGAGCGGGGCGGCGAGGCAGGAGAGGCTGAAGACGTAGCGGAAGGCGATCCAGAACTGGGTGGGGAGATTGGCGTCGTAGCCCGGGAAGATGCCGACCCCCTTGTAGGCAAAGGTATGCAGCAGTTCCAGGGCTCCCGAGGTGATAAAGGAAATGGCGAGAAAGAGGAAATAGTGATTGTCCAGCAGCCTGCGCGAGTTCCAGGAGAGCAGGAAAACGGCGAGCATGACGAAGATGCAGAAAATCTCCACCAGGGTGTGGAACAGGAGGTAGGAGTACAGACTGCTGGCATAAAGGCCGCAGAGTGCCAGGGCAAACAGGGTAAACGAGAGGAGCCTCTCCCCCTGTGCCTGAGGTTCCGCGCTTTGGGTCATTTCACTCACCGCTCCCCCTCCCCCGATTGGTGGCCGACTTATGGCTAAAAGAGATGCAGATTAAGGCATGCGAAGGGAAAAGTCAAAAGAATCTGAAGGGCCAACGCAGACTTTGACCGCCATCGCTACAATGGGATAGTTGCCGACATCGGCGGGATCGACATCCAACGTGTATGCGCCATTTGCGTCCGTAGTCGCTGATGCCTCGTGGGCCGCGTTGGCGCTGTGCCTTCTGCGGAGCGCCTCATTAACCTCAAGGACTTTGGCCATGGTGTTGAAAGTTCGGGAGAGGTCGGCGATCTCGTCTTCGCCTCACATTGGCGATCTTCGGGTCGTCTGCCACAATGAGGATCGGGTAGAGCATGGCTGTCAGGCCGCCTCGACAACAGGCGCCGCTTCCTTAAACAGCCCGGGTGATCTGCCGTTTCTCGCCGACCGATAGAACTTAGAGAAAACGAAAAGATAAAGGATTGCCGCAAA
>DNRQ01000142.1 GCA_003499925.1 Geobacter sp. | reverse complement strand
GGCAACATCATGGCCACCATCATGTGTGACAAGTTCCGGCCCCAGATGGCAACGGTCCGGCCTCACGTCATGCAGATGTCGGAGCGCGCGGAGGGTAAAAGCGGCACCATCGTCCCGGTCACCTGCCGGGTGAGGGAAGCAGACATGCTGACCAAGGTGCTGGAAATCATCATCGACCATAAGCAGGACCAGGTCGACGTTGCCGCCGCCGAGTTCATCGTTTCCGGCGGTCGCGGCATGATGGGCAGAGAGAATTTCGCCATCCTTCATGAGCTTGCCGAAGAGCTGGGCGGGGTGGTCGGGGCGTCGAGAAGCGCCGTGGATGCCGGCTGGATGCCTCATGAGCGTCAGGTCGGCCAGACCGGCAAGACCGTGCGTCCCAAGATCTACATCGCCTGCGGCATCAGCGGCGCCATCCAGCACCTGGTCGGCATGCAGGATTCCGATCTGGTGATCGCCATCAACCGGGACAGGGATGCCCCCATCTTTGAAGTTGCCCATTACGGCATCGTAGGCGACCTGTTCCAGATCGTGCCGGCCATGACGCAGCGCCTGCGGGCACAGAGGCAACTGGGGCAGGCTCCGAGCAAGGCGTGCCTCAACGGTTAAGGTAAGGGGAAACACTCGTCCCCCCCCTTGGGCCACGTCCCCCCCTTTGAAAAAGGGGGGCTAGGGGGGATTTTGCTCAGGTGCCCAAGTGATGCATTTTGCCACTGACTGCAAATCCCCCTAAATCCCCCTTTGTCAAAGGGGGACTTTTTGCCGCTGAACTACAACCCGAAAGCTCGAACGAGGGATATGCCATGTCACCCAATCCGATGATCTTTGCAGCACTACTGCTTGCCTCAATGTTTGTCTTCTGCACTGGCTGCTACCGCCGCCTCAGCCTCATCGGCCTGGGGCGGCCGGAGCAGCGCTGCAACGCCACCGGGTTGCGCCTGCGCCAGATGTTTCTCCATGCCTTCGCCCAGAAACAGGTGATTCGGAAATCCTCCGGCTTGAACCATGCGGTCATCTTCTGGTCCTTCCTGATCCTGCTGCTCGCCAACGGCGACTTCATCTTGAACGGGCTGATCCCCGGTTTCACCCTGGCGCTGCTTCCGGCACCTCTCCATCATGCCCTGCTCTTCGCCTTCGACCTGGTATCCCTGCTGACCCTGGTCGCAGTGCTGCTTGCCTTTTCCCGGCGGATATTCTTTCCGCACCCATCCATGAGCAGCGACTACGTCAAGGCGCGCAGCCTGGAAGGATTCCTGATTCTCTCCTTAATCGCCCTGCTGATGCTGGCCTACTTCGGCCTGCACGGCGCAGAGATCGCCATGGGAAAGGAACAGGGAGCGGCTGCCATGCCGGTCTCCGCGCTGCTCGCGAAAGGAATCGCCGTCTCCTGGTCCGGCACTCTCCAATCCCTGGCAGGTTTCTGCTGGTGGCTGCATGCCGCAGCCCTGCTCGCATTCCTGTGCTTTCTCCCGCAGAGCAAGCATATGCACATCCTGACCGCCATCCCGAACTGTTTCTTCGGGGCTCTCGGCAAGACCAACAGTCACTGCCGGGAGCGGTTCGTCAGGGGGGAGAGCTACGGCGTCGCAACGGTGGATCAGTTCACCTGGAAGGACCTCCTGGACGGCTTCTCATGTACGGAATGCGGCCGCTGCCAGGAGGCCTGTCCCGCTGCCTGCACCGGGAAATCGCTCAACCCGCGCCAGGTGATGCACGCCATCAAGACCAACCTCCTGGCCAACGGAGCGCTGCTGCAAAAGGGGATGGGAGCGCAGATGCCGCTGGTCGGCCCGGAAGGGGAAGGAAGCTCAACCGAGGAGACCATCTGGTCCTGCACTACCTGCGGATCCTGCATGAGCGTCTGCCCGGTCCTGATCGAGCAGACGCCAAAGATCATCAAGATGCGCCGTCATCTGGTGCAGATGAAATCCCGCTTCCCGGAAGAGCTGCTCACCTTTTTCGAGAACATGGAGGGAAGGAGCAACCCCTGGGGGATCGCGCCGAGCGAGAGGACCAAGTGGCACTCCGCCATCGAGGTGCAGCCGTTCCAGGCGGGGAAGACCGAATACCTCTTCTACGTCGGCTGTGCGGGGGCCTTCGACTCGCGCCAGAAGCACGCCACGGTGGCCCTGGCTGCCATACTGGATGCCGCAGCTGTCTCATGGGGGACGCTCGGGAAGGATGAGAAGTGCTGCGGCGACAGCCTGCGCCGGTTGGGTAACGAGTTCGTCTTCGATGAGATGGCCCGGGACAACGTGCGCCTCCTGGTTGAGAGGGGGGTGCAGAAGATCATCACCCAGTGTCCCCATTGCTTTTCCACGTTGAAAAACGATTACCGGCAGTACGGCCTGGAACTGGAGGTGGTGCACCACAGCGAACTGATTGCCCGACTATTGGAAAGCGGGCGGCTTAAGCTTAATAAGCAGGTGAGTGATCTGGGCGGTTTGCTGTTTCATGATTCCTGCTACCTGGGGCGTCATAACGACATTTACTCCGCGCCGCGGGAGGCTCTAAAGGCCGTTACCGGCAGCGCTCCGGGCGAGTTCGGGCGCAACGGCCGGGACTCTTTCTGCTGCGGGGCAGGCGGCGGGAGGATGTGGCAGGAGGAACGGCACGGGGAGCGCATCAACCTTAACCGGGTGAAGGAGGCACTGGAAAAGAAGCCGGATACCATCTGCGTGAGCTGCCCTTACTGCATGACCATGATGGAGGACGGTCTCAAGGACCTGCAGGCGAACGGGATCAGGGTCAGGGATCTGGCCGAGGTGGTGGCGGAAGGGCTGCGCCCCTGAGGGATGGTAATGGACGCTTGACACCCACTTTCGCGATGTTAACTTTAATGATGTCTAATTATTTGCAGCGGAGTGGAGTGATGCCCCTTCTGCTCCGTTAGATATTTCAGCGACTTAAGTAGGCGGCCGGTTTCTGCACAAGAGGATCTTCCGAGCGCGGCTCGCGAGAAACTTTCTGCTCGACGAGGAATTGTCATGAAGAAAGAGAAACCAAGGATTCTATGCGCCGACGACAACCCTCAGAATCACGGCCTGCTGCAATCCATTCTCTCCTCTCATGGCTACGAGGCGGTGCATGCGATAAACGGCAAGGAAGCGCTGGAAATCATTCACAGCGAGCGGATCGACATCGTGCTTTTGGATGTCATGATGCCCGAGATGGATGGCTTCGAGGTCTGTAAAAGGATCAAGGCGGATAAACGTTACCGCAGCATCCCGGTCGTCCTGATCACCGCCAACGACGCCCAGGAGAACCGCATCGAGGGGATCGAATCGGGAGCCGAGGATTTCATGTCCAGGCCCTTCGACATGGTCGCTTTGCTGGCCCGCATCGGGATGCTTCTCAAGGTGAAGACCCTCAACGACCGTTTGAATTCCGCCTACAGCAACATCACCAACCTGATCAGTTTCGGCGAAGGGATCGTGGCGACCTTCGACCCGCTGCGCTTCGACTTCATGTCCGTCATCAACGGAATCGTCACCCGTCTCATCGGCCGTTGCGCGGAAATGACCGACAGGCCTCAGGTCGTGCTGGTCGGGATACGGGAGGATAACGGCAGGCGCGTCTGGTACAAATACGAGTACCGGGACGGTTGCCTGACCACCCTCCCTCTTGCCACCGATATCGGCACGCTTCTGCTCGCTCTGGCCAGAAGTCCCGGCATCTCCTATTTCAACAGGTGCGATCTCGAGAGCGAAAAGATGGAGCAGCTAGACGCCGCGCTCACGGCCTTGCCGACCATTGCGGCCAATCTTGTCTGCTACTTGAGCGAGGGTTTCTCCCTTTGCGCGCTCAATTACGGCAGGCAGGTCAGCGAATACGACGGCGAGTTCCTGAAAAGCGTGGCGACCCACAGCCTGTTTCTGAAATCGCTCTCCTCGCAGATCAAGGAGACCGAGGACGCCTTCGCCTACACGGTCTTTGCCCTGGCCAGGGCTGCCGAGGCCAATGACGACGATACCGGCAACCACATCTCGCGGGTCGGCGAGTACTGCGCCCTGCTCGCCCGGCGGCTTGGCATGTCCGATCAGTTCATCAACATCATCCGTCTGCAATCGCAGATGCACGATGTCGGCAAGATCCACATACCGGGCGAAGTGCTGAAGAAGCCGGGCAAGCTGGATCCTCTGGAGTTCGATGTGATAAAACAGCACGCGGAGTACGGGGCGAGGATCCTGGGCGACCATGTCCGGTTCACCCTGGCCAAGAGCATCGCCCTCTCGCACCATGAAAGATACGACGGCAGCGGCTATCCCTACGGTCTCAAAGGGGACCGGATACCGATCGACGGCAGGATCCTCAATCTGGCCGACCAGTATGACGCCCTGCGCAACCGGCGCATCTACAAGCCCGCCTTCGATCACGACACCACCTGCAGGATCATCCTGCACGGCGACGGCAGAACCCTGCCGCATCATTTCGACCCGCAGGTGCTCAAGGTGTTCCGGGAAGTCGC
This sequence comes from Geobacter sp., assembly GCA_003499925.1. Taxonomy (GTDB): domain Bacteria; phylum Desulfobacterota; class Desulfuromonadia; order Geobacterales; family Geobacteraceae; genus Geomonas. The sequence goes on along the minus strand of DNRQ01000142.1, from coordinate 10,285 downwards.
CCCCGCCTTCGAGGAGATCTACGAGACCTGCGGGGACCACGGGCGAAACGGCCAGGGGAGCCATTATGCCGGCGTGCGCCAGAGCGGCGGCGACCAGTGGTGCGATCCCCCCCGAAGCCGCATATTCACCGATTGAACCGGCCGGCACGGCCGTCACGGCCGTGCCGGGATATTGAGCTCTCTTCGATCCCGGCGTTTTACGCTCACCCCTCCCTCCGCACGGTCTCTTCGGCATCCATCCAGCCCGAATCACGGTTCGATTTCTGCCTCCCCTTGGACTCCGGTCATTGACTGCAGTCTCTGCAAGGGATAGTATCTCACGAGCGGAATTAGCAGCGAACCGGGGATAATCGTTAAGGAGGATGGCATAAGGATGAATTGGTATCATTTGACAGTTGACGGCGACCAGGCAGCAGGGAAGGTACAGCAGTATAAGGAGGCTTTTGAAAAGGCCTTTGCCGCTGCCCGGGGGCCGCGAACCATGGCCCTTTTCCAGAGAGAGCGCGATGGCGGAGGGGTCGATCTCTATTTCACCCCCGAGGCCGGCAGGCACGCGGCGCAGCTTCTTGAGGAGTGGGGCTGCACTCCCTGCGAGAGCCCTTCGCTGATGGGACTGCAGCTGCTCGTTGGCCACAACGAGATAACCTACTACATGACCTGAAAGGGAAGGTCGGCAACCCCGATCATGGCAAGGGAAATCCGGCAAACGACCCGCCGGCAAAAGCTTCCCCCCCCGGAGCATCGGCTGCACGGCATCCCTCGTTTGCCTATTGCGGGAATCGGGCTAAACTCTTACAGGTTCCGTGAAATAAAGCTCCCGCAGGAGCACACACATGAAAGGAGGGGAAACGATGCCGCGAAAACCGCATGAACACTACCTGAAATTGAGGGAGCGCCACCCGGGGTTGATAACAGCCGTAGAAACGCTGGGTAAGGCGGCGCAAGCTGCTGGACCGCTTGACGAGAAGACGGTGCACCTGATCCAGCTTGGGGCGGCTGCCGCCATCAGGTCGCACGGCTCGACCCACAGCCACACCGTGCGCGCGCTGGAAGCAGGTGCGACACCGGAGGAGATCCGCCACGCCGTGATCGTGCTCACCAGCACCATCGGTTTCCCGACGGCCGCCGCGGCTCTTTCCTGGGTGGATGACGTGATCGAGAGAGGTTATTAAAGCCCGCTTTGCCGGCAGATGAGTTGACAACGCACCCCTGGCATTTCCGGTTACGGTTGCCGGGGGTCTTGTTTTCTACTGCGCGCAGCTCTTTCCGGGACCGCAGCCCGGAGGTGACACGGGGGAATCGATGATCCGCGGCAAGGTGTCCGATTTTTTCAGGTGGATAGGCGGGCTGACCCCGGCTTCCATCACCGCCATCTACCTCTTCAGCAGCCTCTGCTGGCTTTTCCTGGCAGGGGTGTTCTTCGACCGTATGTTCGCGGACCGCCCGGAACTGCGCCCCCTGGCATCGGTCTCGCTCGAGATCCTGGGCGCCTTCAGCATGGCGGCCATCGTCTACTTCCTTACCGCAACCATGCAGGCACGGCACCAGGCGAGCGAGCGGCGTGTCCGTGAGCAGGCGTCGCGCGACGGGCTGACCGGCCTCTACAACCGGCAGGCCTTCGACGGGTTCCTGACCCAGTCGATCGGGTACGCCAAGCGGCACCGGGAAACCCTCGCCCTGCTCTTTTTCGATCTGGACCGCTTCAAGGCGATCAACGACAGGCGTGGCCACTTCACCGGCGACGCGGTGCTGATCGAGACGGGGCGGCGGCTCAGCGAGTGGTGCGCCAGGCGCGGCGAGGATATCGTGGCGAGGGTGGGGGGGGACGAGTTTGCCGTGTTGCTGCGCCAGCCGGAGGTCCCCGATGGCCCGAGCGTGGTCGCCCAGCGCATACTGGAGGCGATCTCCGCACCCTTCCATGTCGACGGGCAATCGGTCAAGATCAGCGCCAGTATCGGCATCGCCCTCTACCCCGCCGACGCCGAGGAGGGGACGCAGCTCTTCAAGTTCGCCGATCTCGCCCTGAACCAGGCCAAGCAGCAGGGGCGCTCCACCTACTCTTTTTACGGCGGTGAATGGCAGGAGCAGCGCGATCAGAGGGTCCTGCTGGAGCAGGGACTGCTGCGGGCCATCACCCACAACGAACTCTTCATGGTCTACCAGCCGAAGCTTGACACCACCTCGATGCGGGTCATCGGCGTCGAGGCGCTGGTGCGTTGGCAGCATCCGCATCTGGGGGTGCTGGGGGCGGCGGCCTTCGTCCCGCTTGCCGAGAAGGCGGGGCTCATGTGGGCGCTGACCGAGTGGGTGCTGAAGGCCACCTCCCGCCAGGCGGCAGATTGGTATAGCAGCGACGGCCTCGACGTCAATGTCGCGGTCAACATCTCCCCCTCGGTCTTCGGTCATGAGGACCTCGAACTGGTGATCGAGAAGGCGCTGCACGAGAGCGGACTCCCCCCGGACCGGTTGACCCTGGAGATTACCGAAGAGTCGCTCATGATCTACGAGTCGGAATCGCTGGAGGTGCTGCAGCGCCTGCAAAGAATGGGGATCAACGTCCAGATCGACGATTTCGGCACCGGCTACTCCTCCCTTTCCTCGCTGAAGCACTATCACTTCCAGGCGCTCAAGATAGACCGCTCCTTCGTAAGCGACGTGGTGAACTCCTCCGAGGATGCGGCGATCGCTACCACCATCATGTTCATGGCCAAGTGCCTGGACATGGAGGCGATCGCCGAAGGGGTCGAGTCGGAAGCCCAGAAGGATTTTCTCTCCTCGATCGACTGCCGCCTGATGCAGGGTTTCTATTTCGCCCGCCCCTTGAGCGCTCGGGACGTGAGCGCCTTCATCTCCAAGTTCAACTCCAAGAAGGAGCCGGCTGATTAGCACCAAGGTTCAGCGCCGGCTCTTCCCCCCGCATTCCTCTCGAAGCAGGTTTTGCAGCTCCCTTGAAATGGTGCCACCCTCCGGTATAATGTTGAGCATTAATTAAATCGAGGTGATGCCATCATTGCAAGGAGTTACCCATGTCCGAAAGGCAGAAAACGGTAGGCGTACTGACCGGCGGAGGTGATGTCCCGGGCCTCAATCCCGCACTGAAGACCCTGGTGAACCGCGCCGTCGACAACGGCTACCAGGTGCTTGGCATACGGCGGGGCTGGGGCGGGCTGCTCAACTACAACCGCGACGATCCGCAGTCGCTGGACAAGTTCATCATGCCGCTCGACCGGCAGGCGGTGCGGACCGTGGACCGAACCGGCGGCACCTTTCTCCACACCAGCCGCACCAACCCGGCCAAGGTCGGGAACTCCGAGACGCCCGACTTCCTGCGCGGCCCGGATTTCGATGCCGCGGGCCAGGGGACGCACGACTTTACCCCCCACGTGCTGGCCAACCTGGAGCATCTGGGGATCGACGCGCTGATCCCGATCGGCGGCGACGACACCTTGAGCTACGCCGAACGCCTGCACCGCGAGGGGTTCCCGGTGGTGGCGATACCGAAGACCATGGACAACGACGTCTTCGGGACCGACTACTGCATAGGCTTTTCCACGGCCGTCACGCGCAGCGTGAACTTCATCCACAGCCTGAGGACCAGCGCCGGCTCCCATGAACGCATCGCCGTCATCGAGCTCTTCGGCCGCAACTCGGGCGAGACCTCGCTGATTTCCGCCTATCTTTCCAGCGTGGATCGGGCGCTGATCTCCGAGGTCCCCTTCGATATCGAGAAGCTCGCGCTCCTTTTGCAGGAGGACAAGAAAGGGAACCGGAGCAATTACGCCATGGTCACCATATCCGAGGGCGCTTCCATGATCGGCGGGCAGATCGTCGAGTACGGGCAGGAGGATGCCTACGGCCACAAGAAATTGGGGGGGATCGGAGTCGTGGTCAGCGAGGCGATCAAGCGACTGACCGGCTCCCACATCATCTACCAGCAGCTCTCCTACCTCATGCGCAGCGGTGCTCCGGATTCTCTCGACCTGATGGTCGCCTTCAACTACGCCAACATGGCCATGGACCTGATCGCCGAAGGGATGTCGGGCCGGATGGTTTCGCTGCAGGGGGGCACCTACCGGCACATCCCCATCAGCTCCATCATCCAGGGGCAAAAGCGGGTGGACGTAGCCGAGCTCTACGACAGCGACGAGTACCGTCCCAGGGTGCGCCATGTGCTCGGCAAGCCGATGTTTCTCTACTGAGGCGGGATGCCATGATCGAGATCGACGGCAGTCAAGGGGAGGGGGGAGGGCAGATGCTGCGCACCGCGCTGAGCCTTTCCTGCATGACCGGCAAGGGATTCCGGATCAGGAACATCCGCAAGAGCCGGGCCAAGCCGGGACTGATGCGCCAGCACCTGGTCGCGGTGCAGGCTGCCGCACGGATTGCCGCCGCGGAGGTGGCAGGGGACCGGCTCGGGTCGATGGAACTCGGGTTCAGGCCCGGTCGCGTCAGCGCCGGGAACTACCACTTCGACATCGGGACGGCAGGCTCCACTCCGCTGGTGCTGCAGACCATCATCCCGCCGCTCCTGCTGGGCGGCGCAACGAGCCGGCTTTCCCTGATCGGGGGTACCCACGTCCCCTTCAGCCCGTCCTGGCACTACCTTGCCGAGGTGTTCGGACCGACCCTGGCCCGCCTCGGCGTCGATGTCGAATTCACCCTGGAGTCGTGCGGCTTTTACCCGAAGGGCGGGGGGAGGGTCCGCTGCCGTGTCGAGCCCTGCGGCTCTCTTTCTGCATTTGCGGCCCAACAGCGCGGCGAACTGCTGCGCATCACCGGCTATTCGGCTGTCGGGAACCTGCCGCGCTCCATTGCCGAGCGCCAGGCGCACGCGGCCCGGACCCATCTGGAGGAGGAACTCGGCAGGGAGCTGCCGATCGAGATCGAAATCCAGGAACTGTCGATATTCGGGCAGGGGACCTTCATCTTCCTGAAGTGCGCATACGAGCAGGCGGTCTCGGGGTTCGCCTCCCTCGGAGCCCGCGGCAAGCCGGCTGAGCGCGTAGGCGAGGAGGCAGCCTGCCAGTTGCTCGGGTTTCACGCCACCGGCATGCCTGTCGATCAGCACCTCGCCGACCAACTGGTTCTCTATCTGGCCCAGGCCAAGGGGCCGTCCGTCTTCGCCACCTCGCGCATCAGCAGCCATCTGGAGACCAATCTCATGGTGACGGCCCTTTTCCTGGACATCGAGACGCAGGTGAACGGCGAGCGCGACGGTCCGGGAACGGTGATGATTACACCGGGAGGTTAGTTCTACTTTGTCACATTACCACCTTGCCCCCATCCCCACCCTAACCCTCCCCTTGAAGGGGAGGGGATTTTAAGGCTCCTCCCTCCTTCAAGGGGAGGGGATTTTAAGGCTCCTCCCCCTTGAAGGGGAGGGGTTTTTAAGGCTCCTCCCCCTTCAAGGGGGAGGCTGGGAGGGGGATGGGGGGAGGATGACGGCGTTGTGCTGTAATCTGACAAAGTAGAATCAGGCTCGCTACTTTGAACAAAGGGGGTTCGGGGTCCTTGAAGTCAAGCTGTGAGTCCGTAGCTCATCTGCTAATCTGCAGCCGCAAAACCTCCCCCTTTGGAAAAGGGGGGTCGGGGGGGATTTAACAAGCACCCCCTCCCCCTTGATGGGGGAGGGTTGGGGAGAGGGTGAATAGCCCGCATGAGCCTCACCCTCCCCCCTGCCCCCTCCCATCAAGGGAGGGGGAGAAGGTCGGCGGGAGACGAGCGAGATCCGAGCTGAGTCCAGAAATCGGCCACACAAGAAAAGGCGACCATCGGGTCGCCTTTTCTTGTTGCATATACCTGCAGCTTCCCCTATGCGGGCATCACATGCATCAGTATCTCTCAAATCCGACATCGAGGAGGCTTCCGGTGTCGGCCATGTTGAAGTCAACCCCTGCGCCGGCCATGCCGGCACCCGCCTTGCTGAGAGTTCTGCAGTTCGCCGCCTTGGAGGCAACTTTCGCCATCGGCTGTTTTGCGACCCGCTGCGGCCTTGCCGAGGCGATGGCGCCGGTTGCGCCGATCTTGAAGAATGCGATGGTCCCCTGCAGCTGCCCTGCCTGCGAGGCGAGCTCCTCGGCCGTCGAGGCCATCTCCTCGGAGGCGCCGGCATTTTGCTGTATCACCTGGTCCAGTTGCTGAATCGCCTTGTTGATCTGCTCCGCGCCGGTATCCTGCTCCTTGCAGGCCGCGGAGATCTCCTGGACCAGGTCGGCGGTCTTCTTGATGTCCGGTACCAGCTTTTGCAGCAGCTCTCCCGCGTCCTCCGCCACCTCCACGCTGCTAAGCGAGAGGGCGCCGATTTCACTCGCCGCATGCTGGCTCCGCTCGGCGAGCTTGCGGACCTCCGAGGCGACTACGGCAAATCCCTTGCCGTGCTCGCCGGCGCGCGCGGCCTCGATCGCCGCGTTCAACGCCAGAAGGTTGGTCTGCCGTGCGATCTCCTCGATGATCGAGGTCTTGGTTGCGATCTCCTTCATGGCATGTACCGTCTTTGCCACCGCGGTGCCGCTTTCGTTGGCGTCGGAGGCCGATTTCACCGCGATTTTCTCGGTCTGCAGGGAGTTGTCGGCATTCTGGCGGATGTTGGAGGACATCTGTTCCATGGCCGCGGAGGCCTCTTCGGCAGAGGCCGCCTGCTCGCTGGCCCCCTGGGACATCTGCTCGGAGGTGGCGCTCAACTCCTGGCTTCCGGCCGTCACGTTGTCGGCCGCGGACTTCACGTCTCCTACCACCCTGGTCAGATTCTGCACCATCTCGGAGAGCGCCTGCATCAGGCCGTCATTTGCCGAGCGCTGCTCCACGTTGAGCAGCAGATTCCCCCCGGCGATCTCCCTGGCCAACTCGGTGGCCTTGTTCATGGCGTCGATCAGCAGGTTGAGGTTGTTCTTGGTCTCGTTGAAGTCGCCGTAATAGGTGTCGGTGATCTTTTCCGGGATGTCCCCCTTGGAGATGCGGTCCACGTAGGTCGCGGTGACGTTGATCGGCTGGACGAACGCCTCTATCAGCCGGTTCAGCCCGTTGAGAAGCTCTCCCCAGGCACCCTGGTAGCCGGCGGCGTTGCCGCGGACGGCAAGGTTTCCCTCCTGAACCCCCTTGATCAGCAGGTTCATCTCCTGCGACAATCCGCTGATCGTTTTTATCATGGCGGAGAGGTTCTTCCCCATGACGTCGCGCTCCGATTTCGGCGCCACCTGGACCGTCAGGTCACCTTGGGCGACCTTTTCAGCCGCAAGGGAGGCGTCCCTGACATTGTCCGCCATGTTCTTGAACGATTTCGCCAGCATGCCGATCTCGTCCTTGGTGTCGGTGGCGATGTTCACCTCGACATCGCCCAGGGCCAGCTGATCGGCGCAGGCCGCCAGGGCATTGACCGGCCTGCTGATGCTGCGGGTGATGAGAAATGCTATCACGGCGCCCAAGAGCAGAGCCAGCGTGGCGATCGCGATCGCGAGGTAGCGGGAGTTGCCGGAGACCTTCACCGCATCGAGGTAGCGCACCTCGATCCCCGCTTCCTGGTACTTTACCAACTCGTTGAAGGAGTTGAAAATCTTGGCGCAAAGCGGTCCCGCTTCCTTCTCGAAGACGACGGCCGCCCGGGAACCGTTGTTGGCAAGCGCGAGCTCTATTACCTCGTTGTTTGCCTTGCGGGCGTTGTCAAGCGACAGTTTCGCCTGTGCGATCAGCTCCTTTCCCTTGTCGGAATCCTCGAGCTTCTCCAGTTTTTCCATGGCTGCCCGGTATTGCTGCCGGTTCAGCTCGATATGCTTATTCTCTTCGCTCCTGGCTGCTGGCTCCGATTGCAGAATCATGCTTTGAATGCTGGAGATCAGGGAGGAGACCTCCTTGGAGCATTCGTTGGCCAGCTGGATCTTGGCGTAGTCCGTCTTGACGATCCGGTTCAGCCCTGTGTCCATCTTCAACATGCCGATGATGCCGATGGCGCTGATGGCAAGAAGGAACAGCAGGATCAATCCGAAACCAAGACCTAGCCGCAAACCGATTTTCATGTCCTGAATCTGCATCTCAACTCCTCCTGTTTGCTCGTTTTGATGCCGTATTTGTTCCGACTCGGCACCTTGTTGTTCCAGATGATTTGCTCCTTCAGCTTGTCTGTCTTAGCGGGAGCTATTAAAGGTGAATACAGGAAGCTTATCGCTGGATCAGTGGACAAACTTAAATCATTTTTTTAATGTAAACGTTGGAAACGTTGATCTGGAACTCTAAATACAGCAACGGTGGGATTTTTTCATAGACATTAAATAATATTTAGGCACTCAGGGCGGTGCAAATGGAAAAGAAATTATGGAGGCTTTGACAGTAGCTGTGCTTTTTCTAACAGATAACAGGCGACACCCCGGCGGTATCTTGGGAACTTCAGTCGCGGAGCCGCACATTGCGGGGAAGCGGCCGGTCGCCGCCGGGGCCGTTGCCATGAACGGCGATCTTCAAGCCTGCATTGAACCGTGGTGGCATCGGCGCCGTGAAGCTTCGGCAATGTCTGCTATAATTTCCTGCGCTGTCTAATCCCGTCTCCCAAGGCTCTCTCCATGATCCAGATCCTGCTTGACAATCCCCTGCTCCTCCTCTTCCTGGTAGCCGGCATCGGCTATCCCCTGGGGCGGCTCAGGTTTTTCGGCAGCAGTTTCGGGGTGGCGGCGGTCCTGTTCGTGGGGCTGGCCTTCGGCTCGCTCCACCCGCAGATGAAGCTGCCGGAAGTGATCTACATGCTGGGACTGAGCCTCTTCATCTACTCCATCGGGCTGAGCGGCGGCCCGACCTTCGTCGCTTCCTTCAAAAGGCAGGGGCTGAGCTACAACCTCCTGGTGCTCCTGATCCTTTCCCTGTGTGCCGCCATGGCGGCAGCGGTAGGGAAGCTGCTCCACCTCAAGGGGACCATCACCGCCGGGATCTTTTCCGGCAGCCTCACCAGCACCCCCGCCCTTGCCGCCATCCTCGACACGCTGAAACACAACTATCCCGGTGCCGGTGCCGGTCTGGAGCAGCTGCTGGCCGAGCCGGTGGTGGGCTATTCCATCACCTATCCCATGGGGGTGATCGGTACCGTGCTCGCCATCAACCTGTCGCAGCGCATCTGGCGCATCAACTTTGCCGGTGAAGCCAGGCAGCTCCGTGCCCTGGGGGCGCCTACCGAGCCGCTTTTGAACTGCACCATTCGCGTAACCAGATCCGATGTCTGTTGTGCCAGGGCGCTGCACGAGCTGCGTCATGAGCAGGGGTGGGATGTGATTTTCGGCAGGGTGAAGCGCGGGGGGCAGTTCCAGCTGGCGACGCCGGAGGAGAAGCTGGAGATGGACGACCTGGTAACGGTGGTCGGCTCGGCCGAGGAGATCGAGCGGGTCGCGGCGTATCTGGGGGAAAAAAGCGAGGAGGAGATCGATCTGGACCGCAGCGAGTTCGATTTCAGGAGGATCTTCGTCTCCAGCCAGCAGGTTGCCGGACGGCGCCTGCGCGACCTCAACCTGCGCAAGAGGTTCGGCGCCGTGGTGACCCGGGTCAGGCGCGGCGACGACGACTTTCTCCCCAGCGCCGACATGGTGCTGGAGCTTGGCGACCGGGTCAGGGTGGTGACCCATCATGACAACATGAAGGCGGTCACCAGGCTGTTCGGGGACTCCTACCGGGCGGTGAGCGAGGTGGACGTGCTGACCTTCGGACTCGGGCTGGCGCTGGGCCTGTTGCTGGGACTGTTGCCGATCCCGCTGCCGGGGGGGATCACCTTCAAGTTCGGCTTTGCCGGCGGGCCGCTCGTGGTGGGGCTGATCCTTGGCAGCATCGGCCACAGCGGCAGGATGATCTGGAGTCTCCCCTACAGCGCCAACATGACCCTGCGCCAGATCGGCATGGTGCTTTTTCTGGCAGGAATCGGCACCCGGGCCGGTTACGGCTTCATCTCCACCTTCACCAAGGGAGGGGGCTTTGTCATCTTCGGCATCGGCATCGCCATGACCTGCAGCGCCTCGCTGCTAGCCCTCTGGGTCGGCTACCGGCTGCTGAAGATTCCCATGAGCCTTCTGATGGGGATCATAGCCGGCATGCAGACCCAGACCGCGGTGCTGGGGTANNACTGAAGATCATCTGCGTGCAGATCCTGCTGGTGATGCTGGAGTAAAATAAGTCAGAGCGCCTGGCGGCGGGGAAGCTGCCACCCTTTCATGATGGCGGCGCACCTGATGCCGATGACCGCGAGGGCGGAGACGGTGAGGTTGACGGAGGAGGGAATCTCGGTCTGATGCAGGAGGTAGAAGAGGGCGCCGCCGACCAC
>DNRQ01000143.1 GCA_003499925.1 Geobacter sp. | reverse complement strand
GGGGAAATCGCTCCCCATCATGATATCGCCGACCGCCGACACGGTGATCCCCTGCGCGACAGACGGCAAAGGGGAAAGGAGCAGCAAGAGTGCGGCGAGAAGCGGGGTGAACCGGCTGGCATGTAGTATTGCGCTGATCAGGGGACGGATCCGGCGACCGCCCCCGCGCGCAGCCCCTCGGCCACCACTTCGGCGACATCCCTCACCCGCACCTGGCCGGCCCCCCGGTCCTTCAGGCCGTCCTCGATCNNCATCCACATGCGCCCACCGCCGGCGCCGCAGCAGAAGGAGTTCTCGCGGTTGCGTCCCATCTCTTGGGGCGCGCTGCCGGTGGCCGCCTCTATCAGCCCGCGGGGTGCGTCGAAAATGCCGTTGTGCCGGCCGAGGTAGCAGGGGTCGTGATAGGAGATCCTGCCCAGGCTCCGGTCGGAGCCATCCAGCTTGAGGCGTCCATCGTGCAAAAGCTCCGCTACCAGTTGGGAGTGGTGCATCACCTCCAGCTCCAGGCCGAACTGCCGGTAGTCGTTTTTCAGGGTGGTGAGGCAGTGCGGGCAGAGGGTGATCACCTTGGTGACGCCGCGCTCGCGGAAGAGGTCGACGTTTTCCCGGGCCATCTTGTCGAAGAGGAACTCGTTGCCGAGCCTTCTCAGGCTGTCGCCGCAGCACTTCTCGTCCTTGCCCAGGATGCCCCAGGAGACCCCCGCCGCGTTCAGCACGGTGGCGAGCGCCACCGTGACCTGCTTGGCCCGGGAATCGAAGGAGCCGGCGCAGCCGACATAGAAAAGGTACTCGGTCTCCCCCGCGACAAAGGGGCGCACCTCCATGGTGGAGACCCACTTGTTCCTGTCGCCCGGGGCGATCCCCCACGGGTTGGACCTTTGCTCCATGTTCTCGAAGAGGTTCAAAAGCTCCTCCGGGAAGCGCGACTCCGTCTCCACCAGGAACCTTCTCATCTTGATGATCTTCGGCATCTGTTCGATCAGCACCGGGCACGCCTGCATGCAGGCGCCGCAGGTGGTGCAGGCCCAGATGGCGTCCTCGGTGTTGGTCCCCTCCCCCTCCGATCCTATCAGCGGCAGGGTCCCTTTCCTCCCCTCCCTCAAGGCGAGGCTGTTCTCCAACAGGTTCACCTTGATGGCGTGCACGATCTGGCGCGGGTTGAGCGGTTTGCCGGTATTGGTGGCGGGACAGGCGTCCTGACAGCGGCCGCACTCGGTGCAACTGTAGGAATCGAAGAGATCCTTCCAGGTGAAGCGCTCCACGCTCCCCACGCCGTACTGCTCCCCTTTGGCAAAGCGCTCCCTGGGCTGGGTGGCGGGCCAGTCGAGGCTCCCCAGGTAACAGTTCGGGATGGCGGTGAGGATATGCATGTGCTTGCTGTGCGGCAGGAAACAGATGAAGGCGAGCAGCACGGCCGCGTGCAGCCACCAGAAAAACAGCGCGAGCGCATCCAGGGAAGAGGCATAGGGGGCCAAAAAGGAGGCGACAAGGTTGGAAATCGGCATCGCCGAGGCTGCAGGCTCGCCACCCTGCGCGATGATGGCGCCATGCAGCCCGAAATAGGCGATCATCAGAAGCGCTATGAAGGAGAGGATCAGGAAAGCCTCGGGGCTCCTGGCTTTGACGTAGAGACTGTCGAGGTAGGCGGGCTTGGCGAAGAGCCTCCTGCCGAAAGAAAGTGCAATCGCCACCAGGGTCAGCAGGGAAACGATATCGAAGGCGAAGAGCAGTGCGTGATGTAGCCCCTCAGGAAGGAGGCTGAGGCTTACCGACCGGAAGACGCCGTTTATCATGAACTCGGCGTTTGCCACGGCGAGGATCATGAAGGACCAGAAGATGACGAAGTGGTTCAGCCCGAACGGCTTCTTCAGCACGCGCAGCTGCGCGAAGGCGTAGAGCAGCATCTCCTCGAGGCGGCGGACCGGCTGGTCCAGCCTTTGCTCCGGCTGTCCCAGAAGGACCAGCGAGAAGCGCCGGTAGACGCTCCAGCAGAAAAAAGCCAGCGAGGCCAGAAGGAGCGGGGTAAAGAATGCAGGATGCGGCATCATAGGGGACCTCTTTAAGCTGTATGCGGCGCAGGCCGCAGTAAAGATCAGATGCGTTCGGCATCGAGGATCGACCGTGATCGGTGTTTAAATTATTCCACGCCTTCCTTCTGGGAAAAAGGGGGCGGGGACACTGCCAGTCAAACGCCCCCTCCCACTTGATGGGCAAAAGCGCTAATTTAACAAGAAAAGACTTGATTTCCCCCCTCCTTTCAAGGGGAGGGTCGGGGTGGGGATGGGGTAGATCAGCATCTTGTCAGAGACAACCCCATCCCCATCCCAACCTTCCCCTTGAAGGGGAAGGAACCAGAAGCTCAAAGCTGGCGCTTATTCCCTTGATGGGGGAGGGCCGGGGAGAGGGTGAAAAGCTCGCGTGAGCCTCACCCTCCCCCCCGCCCNNCCCTCCCATCGAGGGAGGGGGAGTCCAACGGCAGCATGTCGCTGAAAATTAACTAGGCGCGCCGGCCCGGGCGGCCTTGAGCGCCTTGAGCTTCCTGGTGAGCGCCGGAATGATCCTGAACAGGTCGCCCACCACGCCGTAGCTTGCCACCTGGAAGATNNGCCGGAGATGCCGCAGGCGATATACACCTTGGGGCGCACCGTCTTTCCGGTCTGCCCGACCTGACGGTCCGGAGGCATCCATCCCGCGTCGACTGCACTTCTCGAGGCGCCGACCACCCCTCCCAATACCTCGGCGAGTTCGTGCAGCATGGCGAAGTTTTCCTTCCCCATCATCCCCCTGCCGCCCGAGACGATGAAATCGGCCCCTGCGATGTCGACCTTCTCCCCGCCGCCGTCCATCAGGACCTGCAGCACCTTGACCGAAATCTCCTCTTCCTTGACCGCCGCGGGCTCCCCGACGATCTCCCCCCTGGCCTCCGGGTCGAAGGGGGGCATCGGCATCACGTGCGGCCGGACCGTCGACATCTGGGGGCGGTACTTGTCGCAGACGATGGTCGCCATGATGTTGCCGCCGAAGGCGGGCCTGGTCTGCATCAGGTTCCCCTTCTCGTCGATGGAGAGGCCGGTGCAATCGGCCGTGAGTCCTGTGGCAAGCTCGGTAGCCACCACGCCCGCCAGGTCGCGTCCCAGGCCTGTGGCACCCATCAGGATCACCTCGGGGCGGTACTTCTCCACCAGTGCGCAGACGCCGCGCTGATAGGCCTCGGTCCGGTAATGATGCAACACAGGTGCATCCATCAGGTAGACGGTCTGAGCGCCGTAACCGATCGCCTGGCGGCAAAGATGCTCCACCCCGTCCCCCATGACCACGGCGGAAAGCGAGCAGCTGCGGGCCAGCGCCAGCTCCTTCCCCTTGCCGAGCAACTCCCAGGAAACCTTGGCAGCCTCCCCGCCGGTCTGCTCGATGAAGACCCAGACCCCGCTGTAGGCGGCGAGCCGCTTCTTGAGCGCGACCTCCTCGGCGTCCTCCTCCGGCAGCTCGGCCTCAGGGGAAGCCGTACCTGCCAGTTCCTCCAGGATCCGCAGTTCCTCGGGGGTAAAGGCCATCTGCAGAGCCTGTACCGGGCAGACCTTGACGCACTTGACGCAGCCGATACAGCGGGAGGCGTCGATGATCGGCTCGCCGGCATCGTTCATCTGGATGGCGTCGACCGGGCAGACACTCTGGCAGCGGGCTCCGCAGGCGATGCACTTGTCCTCCAACAGGACGGCTTTGCCGCGCGGCTTTTTCGGTGGTTTCACAGCATCGGTCATGACAAGTCCTTTAAAACGTGAAAGGTGAAGGGTGAAAGGTGAAAAACCCTTCATTCCTAAAGAGCCAGCAGGTCCTTCTCCAGCATCTTCTCGACCAGCAGCTCCGCGGCCCCTTCCGGGTCCCGGACGCCGTCGCCGATCATCTCCCCCAGGGAGCGCTGCGGCGAAAAGATCCGGCTCACCCAGGTGGGGGAGCCCTTGAGACCGATGCTGTTCACGTCGAGCTCCAGGGTCTTGTTGTCCCAGGTCTCCACTTGGGCGTCGGCGGATTCCAGACGCATGGCGACTGTCGGGTAGCGGGGGCGGTTCAGCTCGCGCACCACGGTAAGGAGGACCGGCAGGGGCGCCTCGACCTGCTCGTGCCTTCCCTCAAGCTTCCTCCTGACCCGGATCCTGCGCGTGGCGGGATCGAGCTCCTCGACCCGGTCCACCAGGGTCAGCTGGGCGTAATCGAGCCGGGTCGCGATCCCCGGTCCGACCTGGGCGGTGTCGCCGTCGATGGTCTGCTTGCCGCAGATCACCACCCCCACCTCCTCGTCCAGGGCCAGCCGCTCGATGGCGGCGGCAAGCACCTTGCTGGTCGCCAGGGTGTCGGCGCCGCCAAAGGAGCGGTCCGAGAGGAGGATGGCACGGTCGACGCCCGAGGCGAGCGCCTTTCTCAGGGTGGCCTCCGCGTTGGGGGGGCCCATGGAGATCGCGACCACGCGAAAGCCGAAGCGATCCTTGAGCCGCAACCCTTCCTCGACCGCGTGGGTATCGTAGGGGTTCACGATGAAGGGGACCCCCTCGCGGATCAGGGTGTTGGTGACGGGATCGATCTGAACCTGGGTGGTGTCGGGGACCTGTTTTACGCATACGACAACAAGCATGGCAACCTCGGTGTTCTTGATGCCTTGAGCCTACAGTTATTTTGAGGAAATTGATTGACCTGGATCAAAGGGACGTCAATTCCGGATGAGTTTACCCTAACCATGCTGACGGGCAAGCACCACTCCGGTGCCAGTTCCCCCTTGCATTTTAGCGGCCAATCTTCTAACATCGCGCAGGTCGGATTGTCAGCCGACCCGAAGTCGGCCGCCTCTGAAGGCGGACGGCTCAGCCACCTTGACTGGGATCTCTGCAACCCCGGTTGCAATCTCGCAGTCACAGCCCTACTATTGATCAAAAATCACCCGATCGCTACGGGTGGAGATACATGTCCGATAAATACGTCGAAAAAACCTTCCTCTACCTGCTGGTGCTCTCCGTCCTGCTTCATCTGGCGGTCTATGAAACAATCTCACTGATCCCCCCCGGAAAAGCCAAGACCGAGCAAGGGCCCACCATGGTGGATCTGACCGATCTTCCCGAGCTTGCCGATCTTCCCAAGCCTCAGCCGGCGGCGCCCAAAGCCCAGCGCCAGGCCAGGAAGCGCGACCAAAGGGAGCAGCTGGTGAGCAAGGAGCCGGCAGCCGGGCAGGAACGTGTGACCGAGCGGTTCGCCCCGCAAGCGCCCAGGCCGATCCGGCCGGGCCAGGCGCCGCAAATTCCGGCCCAGCCCCCTCAGCCCGCCGGCCCCGTGAGCCGTACTGCGGAAACGAGCCGCACCCCGCAGGGAAAAGGGGAACCGGAGCCGGTAACGCGCGGCGACGGGATCTTCAAGCCTAAAACCGGAGAGGCTATCGACCGCTCCAAGCTGTTTCCCAGCGCCGGGAAGCTGGCGCGCCTGGAGGACAGCTACCGGAGGAAGTACGGCAGTGAGGTCGAAAAGGGCGAAACCAGTTTCCTGAACACGGACGACATCCGGTTCGGCTCCTTTTTGCGCCGTTTCGAGGGCGCAGTCTATGGCGTGTGGCATTATCCCGAGGCGGCGCTCATGCGCGGGATCGAGGGGACTACCCCGGTCAGGATCACCTTCAACAGGAGCGGCGAGATCATCCAGGTGGAGCTCCTGGAGAGCTCGGGGAGCGGGCTCCTGGATGACGAGGTGATGCGGACCCTGAAACAGCTGGGCCCGATCGGTTCCTTCCCCAGGGGGTACAGCGCCGACACCTTCAAACTTATCGCCTTCTTTCAGTACGGTATCGGCGGCGGCAGGCTCCGCTAGCAGCCGAGCCGCATCCTCAAAAACGCCTCGAAGTCCCCGTTGAACTCCTCCCTCTTGAGCGCCATGTCCACGGTCGCCTTGAGAAAGCCGAGCTTGTCGCCGCAGTCGTGTCTAACCCCCTCGAAACGGCAGCCGTAGATGGACTCCTCCTTGGCCAGGCTCCTGATGGCGTCGGTCAGCTGGATCTCCCCCCCCTTCCCCGGCTCCTGTTTTTCCAGGATCGGGAAGATGCCGGGAGTAAGGATGTAGCGCCCGATGATGGCGAGATCCGACGGGGCCTCGCTTACCGGCGGCTTCTCCACCAGGTCGAGCACCTCGAAAACGCGGTCGGAGAGAAGGTTGGCGCGCACGCAGCCGTAGGAGGAGATGTTCTCCATCGGCACCTGCTCAAGGGCCAGTACCGGCGCGCGGTAGCTCTCGTAGACCGCCAGCAGCTGGGAGAGACAGGGCTGCTTGGCATCGATGATGTCGTCGCCCAAAAGCACGGCAAACGGCTCGTCTCCCACGAACTCCTTGGCGCAGAGGATCGCGTGCCCGAGGCCCAGCGCCTCCTTCTGTCTGACGAAGAAGATGTTTGCCATCTCCGCGATCTCGCGCACCTGGTGCAGTTCCCGATCCTTCCCCTTGTCGTAGAGCAGGGACTCCAGCTCGAAAGCGATGTCGAAATGGTCCTCGATGGCCCTCTTGCCGCGCCCGGTAACGAAGAGGATCTGTTCGATGCCTGAGGCGACCGCCTCCTCGACCACGTACTGGACAAGAGGCTTGTCGATCAGCGGCAGCATCTCCTTGGGAGTCGACTTGGTTGCCGGGAGGAATCTGGTCCCGAGACCCGCAACCGGGAAAACTGCCTTTTTTACCCGCATGTAATACTCCTTCTGTGTCCTTTTCCGGGAAGCTCCGGCGTCTCCGCCGTCACCTTCCATTGTTTCAGGGAAGTTCCGCCTGTCCCGCCGGCCCCGTCGTCAATCGTGATTTTCTGCCCATTGGTTGGGGAGAGGGTGAAAAGCTCGCATAAGCATCACCCTCCCCAGCCCCTCCCATCAAGGGAGGGGGGATTGAGGGGTAAGTCCCCTCTCCCCTGGTGGGAGAGGGCTAGGGAGAGGGGGAAAATCCGCCGATTGCAACAATGTAACCGGACAACGCTGCCCCGCACCCCCCTCTTAAAAGGAGAGCGCTACTTCTTAGCGCCGCTGGTCCCTTCTCTTGGCGGACTCCAGGGTGTTGTGCAGCAGCATGGTGATGGTCATGGGACCCACTCCGCCGGGAACCGGGGTGATGGCGGCGGCGCGCTCGCTTGCCGCGGCATATTCGACATCCCCCACCAGCTTCTTCTCGCCCACACGGTTCACGCCGACGTCGATCACCACGGCACCTTCCTTGATCCAGGCCCCCTTGATCATCTCGGGAACGCCGACCGCCGCGATCAAGACGTCCGCCTGCCCGACCTTGGCGGCCAGATCGCGCGTCTTGGAATGGCACAGCGTCACCGTGGCGTTTTGCTGCAGGCACATGAAGGCGACCGGCTTGCCGACGATGTTGGAACGGCCGACCACAACCACCTCCTTGCCGGAAAGATCGACCCCCGACTCCTTCAGCATCACCATGACGCCGTAGGGGGTGCAGGGCTGGAACAGCGGCTTGCCGATCACCAGGCGCCCGACGTTGTAGGGGTGGAAGCCGTCGGCGTCCTTGTCAGGCGAGATCGCCTCCAGCACGCGGTCGGTGTTGATCTGCTTGGGGAGAGGGAGCTGCACCAGGATGCCGTCGATCTTCGGGTCGGCATTGAGCTTGTCGATCAGCGCCAGCAGTTCGGCCTCGCCCGTCTCGGCCGGCAGCTTGTACTCGTCGGAGAAGATCCCGACATCCGCGCACGCCTTCTCCTTCATGGAGACGTATACCTTGCTGGCGGCGTCCTCACCGACCAGCACCACGGCTAGCCCCGGTACGACCCCCTGTGCCTTGAGATTGGCCGCTTCCGCACTGATCTCGGCGCGGATCTTCGCCGCGATGGCCTTGCCGTCAATAACCTTTGCCATTAAATCGCACTCCTTGTCTCCGGAGCATCCCGGTGGTCGGTTCCCGCTCCCGCCTGATCCAGGTGGCAACCCCGGGTCGAACGGCGAAACGGGAAGCTCGCCGTCGAGGTTCCGGAGTCTGATTTTTAATTGAGGAATAATAAGTAACGCGGCGAAATTTGTAAAGAGTTTTGCGGTATTACCAGCAAAAAAAGGCCCCCGTCGCCGGGGGCCTTTTTCATTAGGGTCAGGATGCCGATGGGCAGCCGGCGCAGCTTCCGCCGGACTGACACGGGGACGGGGCGGGCGCGGACTGCTTCGAGCTGCCATAACCGTCACCATACCAACCCTGCCCCTTGAGGGCGAAGCCGGACTGGGAGATCAGCTTCTCTACCTCGCCGCCGCACGCGGGGCACGCGGAAGCCGGAGGATCGGAAAACTTCTGACGCAACTCAAAGGTGTTGCTGCAGCTTTTGCACTGGTACTCGTAAAGTGGCATCGCTTGTACTACCTCCTGTTAGACTGTAACGCAGGCAAGACTGCGGACGGTAGAGCTAATATACGTATCGCCCCCCCGCTTTGTCAAGGGGCAACCTCCAGGCTGCGGGTCATGGCAAAGAGGAGCCGGGAGCGGTAGATGATCCCTACCACCTTTTTGCCGTCCACCACCGGAACCCGCTGGAAGCGGTGCGTCAGGAACAGCTCGGCCACGTCGCTGATCCGGGCATCCAGGGTGACCGAGATCGGCTGGTGCTCCATGATGGCGGAAATGGGAAGGTCCTTGACCCGGTCGCAGAGACTGGCGAAGAACGCCTCGTCGGAGCCGCCGGCCGGTGCCCCGTCCATAAGCGCCGTGATGACGCTCAGGGGGGTGAGGATGCCGGCGAGTCCCCCCCTCTCGTTCAGCACGATCAGGCCGGGGGCCGCGTTCATGAAACTCTCGTCGCCGAAGTTGCGCTTCATCATTCGGACAGCCTCGGCCACCGAGGTCCGCACCGAAATGGCCGGCACGTCCGTTACCATAATGTCTCTAGCCTTCATGGATATCATCCTCACTCTTGTTTATATAGGGAGAGCAGCGAACCCGGGTCCACCCCCTCCACACTGACGACTTTGTGCCTCGATTTGGCGCCCGCCCTGATGACGACCCGCGACTTCGCGATCCCCAGCGCCTTGGCGATCAGCTCGACGCACTGCTTGTTCGCCGCGTCCTCGACCGGAGGCGAGGTGAGCCTGAGCCGCAGCTCCCCGTCCTTGGGGCCGCAGATCTCGCAGCGCGAGGCCCGGGGCTGGACGTGGACGCCGAAGCTGACCCCCTCGGCCGTGCGGGTGACGCGCAGCGGCGGTTCATTCATTGTTCAGGGCGAGCAGCTTGTAGTAGGTATCGAGCATCCCCTTGAAGCCCGACTCGAACTGGACCTTGTCCCTTCTGAGTTCCTGGATCTGGTTGCTGAGCTCGACCAGCTTCTTCTCCGCGTCCGCGACGATCCGCTCCCCCTTGAGCTCCGCCTCCGAGACGACCAGGTGCGCCTCCTTCTGGGCGTTCGCCTTCATCTCCTCGGTGATGCGCTGGGCCGCGAGCATGGTCTCGCGCAGCTGTGCCTCGCGCGCCTCCATCTCGGCCATTGCCGTGGCGTTGCGGGTGAGCCGCTCCCTGAGCTCCCCGTTTTCGCGGATCAACTCCTCCATCTCCCCTGCGACAGACTGCAGGAAGGCGTCCACGTCCTCGGCATCGAGGCCTCCGAACATCTTCCCCTTGAACTGCTGCTGCTGGATGTCCATGGGCGAGATTTTCATAGCGCCTGCCCTTTCATCTGGCTGCTGAGCATCATCAAGTAGGTGTACGCGGTATCGAAGACGATGATCTGCACCAGGTAGATGAGCACGAAGACGACGATCGGCGACAGGTCGACCATGCCGGTACTGGGCATGTAGCGGCGCACCCGGTGCAGCACCGGCTCCGTGACCCGGTAGATGAAGTTTACGATCGGATTGTAGGGGTCGGCGTTAACCCAGGAAATGACGACGCTTGCCAAAAGGATGTACTTATAGATGGTTAGAAGTCCGCTCGCCAGCTCGACTATCTTTGCCAGGGCCAAGAGAATATTGGCTAGCAGAATCATTGATCCCCCTTTAACATTGGATGTAGCTTTGCACAGCTATACAGAAAACGGCATTGTTTGTCAAGGCCGGCTCCGGCGGGGCGGGCCCGGCCCAAAGCTCTCTGAAAGCAACTGCTGCCGCAATCCCCATCCCCACCCTGTCCCTCCCCTTGAAGGGGAGGGGACGCCTTGGCAGCGATTTTCCGCTTATTGCAGAAACTCACCCTCCCTCCCCGGCCCCACTGACCTGACTTAACCTGATTAGCGCTGATCTTCCGCTGTTCAGGCCCTTCCCCCTTCAAGGGGGAGGTCAGGAGGGGGATGGGGGGGGAGAAGAACAAGCGGGAGATTGTACAGCTCCAGAAAGTCCCATGAGGAGCTTGCTCAGGGGGATGGCGCATTTTTAGCGCCAGCTTCGGCGCCGCCGCATGGCTGCTTTGATATCCCGGCGGGTGCCTGCTCTAATGGGCCGGTCCCGGCTCAAGCGCCTCCACTGCAATAGGGTCCGTTAACTTACAGGAATTTGGGGATATTATTGTCCATTCCACAAACAGGTGCTATAATGAGAAGATCTCGCGCGGCCTGATTGGCGCGCCCCGCAACCAAAGGGAACCATCCTACTATCAAAGGAATCTCCATTTTCCATGCCCACCCCGCCAAATGCAGCGCCACGGCCGTTTTTTTCCATAAGGTCAGCGACCCACCTGAACCACAGGCACCCTGAACCGAGCATCGAAGAAGGGACCGAGAGCCGGAGAGCCCGGCTGGTACCGATACTGGCGGCAACGGTGGTACGAGGGGTGGTTCTATGAACTATGCAGTCAAACCGAGAAGGCACCGAAAGGGGCTGAAGCCGCAGCACGGGCCGCCCGCCCCCCGCCCCCTGTGGTTTGTACCGGCCATCCTGCTGGCCGCCTTCCTGCTGGTGCTGGGATCGATCCTCTGGGTTACCCAGCAAAACAGCTACCGTGAAAAGCGCAGCGATCTTGCCGTCAAGGCCGACTCCTTGCGGAAAAGCTTGCAGCTCACCATGGAAGGGAACAGCGCCTACCTCCTCATGTTGGCCCTGGAGCGGAGCTCCGGCAAACTCAGCCCCGAGCTGTTTCAGGAGAGGGCTGCGCAATATGTCAAGTCCCACCCGGAACTGATCAATATCACCTGGGTCGATGCCGACTTTTTCATCCGCGACGTGGCACCGCTTGCCGACAACAGGCAGATCGTGGGGTTGCAGCTCAACCTGCCGGAGCCGAAACGGGTATCGCGTTTGGCGAGGGAGCTCCGACAGCCGGTCTACACCCGCCCTTTCGAGGCGATCCAGGGGAAGCCCTCTTTCGAGATCTGGGTGCCCGTCTTCCAAGGGGACTCCGGTACCTTCCTGGGGCTGTTCGGCGGTGTCTACTCCTGTGACCAGCTCATCAAGGGGCTGGCATCACAGGTACAGCCCCAGCTGTACCATGCCAGCCTGACGGACGCCTCCGGAAGCGTTCTCGGAGAGCTGCCCCATACCGGTGTGCCGGACGGGGCGTTCGTTCACAGCGCCTTGATCACCTCCCAAGAGAGCGGGATCTTTTTGCGGGCCAACGTGTACCAGAGCGAGCAGGACTGGCGCTTGACCGTGCTGAGGCTGCTCTTGCTGGCGCTGGTAGCGGGGATGGCTTTCACCCTTTGGAGGCTGAAACTGGAAATAGAGGAGCGCAAGCGGGCGCAGGAGGCGATCAAGGCACAGGCGGCGCTGCTGGAGCTTGAAGTTGAGGAGCGCCAGATGGCCCAGGAGAACCTGGAGGAACAGGCCACCCTCCTCGAGGAGGAGATTGCCGAACGGAGGCAGGCCGAGGAGGCCCTGACCTCGAGCGAGGAGAAACTTCGCCTGATACTGGATTCGACCGGCGAGGCGATCTACGGCATAGATCTCGGGGGACGCTGCTCCTTCTGCAACACCGCATGCCTGAAGATGCTCGGGTACAGCCACCCGGATGAGCTGCTCGGCAAGGAGATGCACCTCCAGATCCACCACGCCCGCAGCGATGGCAGCCGCTCTCCGGGTCAGAAATGCCTGCACCAGGCGCTGAACCAGGGCGAGAGGACCCATGTCGACGAGGAGCTGTTATGGCGAGCCGACGGGAGCTGTTTCGCCGCCGAGTGCCGGTCCTACCCCCAGTACAAGGGAGGAGAATTGATCGGCGCCGTGGTGACCTTCATCAACATCACCGAGCGCAAGCAGTTGGAGGAGCAGTTCCGCCAGGCGCAGAAGATGGAATCGATCGGGCGCCTGGCCGGAGGCGTGGCCCACGACTTCAACAACATGCTGAGCGTCATCCTGGGGGCTGCAGAATTGTCCAGGTGCAAGGTCGCAGAAGGCGATCCGGTCTTGCAATATCTGGAGCTGATCTCCAAAGCGGCCAGACGCTCCAGCGAAATCACCCGCCAGTTGCTGGCCTTCTCCCGCAAGGAGGTGATCCTGCCGAAGCCGGTAAACCTGAACCCGCATATCGTGGAGTCGGAGAAGATGCTGGCGAGACTGATCAACGAGGACATCAAGCTCTCTTTCCGCCCGTCGAGCGACCTGTGGACGGTCATGATCGACCCATCCCAGGTGGACCAGGTCCTGATGAACCTCTCGGTGAACGCCCGCGACGCCATGCCCGACGGCGGCAGCCTGACCATAGAGACGGCAAATGCCCAAATCAGCGACGACTACAGCCACTTGCACCCGAACGCCAGGCCGGGCGACTACGTCCTTTTGACCATCAGCGACACCGGAGTCGGCATGGACCGGGCCACCAGGGAGCACATCTTCGAGCCGTTCTTCACCACCAAGGGGGTGGGACAGGGAACCGGTCTAGGCCTGGCGACGGTCTACGGCATCGTCACCCAGAACAGCGGCTTCATCAACGTCTACAGCGAGCCCGGGCACGGGAGCGTTTTCAGGATCTACCTGCCGCGCCTGATGCAGGATGCGATGCCGGAGGATAGGGCCACCCCGCAGGCCCCGACCGTTTCGGAAACCATCCTGCTGGTTGAGGACGAAGAGATGCTCCTTTGGATGGCGACCAGGCTTCTGGAGCAGATGGGCTATGGCGTGATTCAGGCGCATTCCCCGGAGGCGGCGATCTCCCTCTGCGAGGGGAACGATCAGAGCATAGACCTGATTCTGACCGACGTGGTCATGCCGGGGATGAACGGCAGCGAGATGGTGAACCGGATCAGGGCGATCCGGCCGGAGCTTAAGGTGCTGTTCATGTCCGGCTATACGGCCGAGATCGTGGCGCAGCGCGGCATCGTGGATGAGGGGATGCACTATATCCAGAAGCCGCTCGATATGAACAGGCTCAACGAGAAGATCAGGGAGGTGCTGGCGCAGGGGTGATGGCCGGGGGGCGACCGGAGCCCCCTCTGGCGACCTTTTGCCAACGCGGCTGCCCGATCCCAGCCGTCAGTCTAGATGCAGCAGCGGGAAGCGCTTGAGGTCCTCACGGGTCCATAGGGAGAGGCCGGCGCGCGAGCCGAGCGTTTCCAAGGCGATGATGGCGTCCGGGTCGTCGAAGGAAATCCGCCCTTTGTTCCCGGCCAGTTCCAGCGCCTCCAGCAGATAGGTGTCGAGAAACCGCTCCTCTTCCATCCCCGAGAGCTTCCCCTTGAAACCCCTGCGGTGCATGCGCAGGTGGAAGCTCTTCCCTCCCAGAGTGGGGAGCCAGGCGCAGACCGCTCGCCGCGCCTTGTCCTCGAATTCCGCCGGCGTCTGAAAATCGAAGCTCTGGAGCACCGGCATGACCCGCGCCAGCGCCAAGACGCTCTTCGGGTCCCGTTCGGCCTCCTCACGCAACAGCTCCAGAAACTGGCGCGCATCGACTACCCGCATCAGCAAAACGTTGAAGTAGTCCGTCCTGTTGACCCGCGCAAAGCGCTCCAGCAGCTTGCGCGCCTCGTTGTAGCCACCTTCCTGTACCGTTACCACCACGTTCCAGTCATGCATGGCAATCCTCCGCACATAGTTCTTGCTGATTAGCCACCAACCCGCCTGAGGCACGTTTTGTCGGAGAGGGACTTTACCTAGCTGCAACGCTCCCGATACCTGTCCCCCCTTTGACAAAGGGAGGACAGGGGGGATTTGCCTTTCAAGTTCCTCATAAGCAACCAACCCCGCCTGCGGCGGCGTTTTGTCCAGGAATAAGATTACCCTCCTGTCCCCATCCCCACCCTGACCCTCCCCTTCAAGGGGAGGGGACGTGGAGGATAAAGCAGACGATGTGGCACCAGAGGTTGTCGGGTAACGCTACGCTAACCCGACCTACGCCTACTTGCATTAAGTTACTTAAGAGCGTCAATCTTCCGCTGGTTAAAGCTCCCCCTCCCTTGATGGGAGGGGGCGAGGGGGAGGGTGAGGCTGGTGCGAGCTTTTCACCCTCTCCCCAACCCTCTCCCATCAAGGGAGAGGGGGCTTTTGTAGCGTACGGGAAAAGAACTGACCTTAACTTAACCTGATCAGCGCTGATATTCCGCTGCGAAAACTCCCTCCCCTTCAAGGGNN
This sequence comes from Geobacter sp., assembly GCA_003499925.1. GTDB lineage: Bacteria > Desulfobacterota > Desulfuromonadia > Geobacterales > Geobacteraceae > Geomonas. The sequence continues at coordinate 7,925 of DNRQ01000143.1, read as the reverse complement.
TTAACTTAATGGCAGTGCTCCCCGGCCCTCCCCCATCGAGGGGGAGGGGGTGCCTGCGCAGTGTGCGGAAGATTAGCACTAATCAGGTAGTTCTTTGGCCAAGAACCGGAGAAGAGAGCGATGAGTCGTGATCATTGAAAAAGGGCTTCCACCCGTGCGGCACAGATGAAGTCGTTATCCGAGAGCCCGCCGACGGCGTGGGTCGTGTAACTGACCCGGCAGGAGCGATAGGAGACCTCCAGATCCGGGTGGTGCCCCTCGCTTTGGGCGATCCAGGCCACGGCATTGACGAAGGCCATGGTCTGGCAATAGTTCTTGAATTCGAACCGCTTCGATATCACGCCTGCGACCTGCTCCCACCCGGGAAGTCCGGCGAGAAGACGTTCGGCGTCGGCCGATGGCATAGGGGGCGCTCCCCCTTCACACGGTTTGCAATGCCCGACTGAAAGATCGCAAATATTTCGTTCCATGTTTTCTCCCTCGAAAGCTCCATCCCTTCGGATAAAGACCGTCCCGACTGCCATCCGTCATTCCGGAGCCGGTCGCCTGCCAATGGCCTCTTCCCGGCCTGTGACGCCTCCGGCGCAAGCGATGTGCAAGTATTAACACATTTCCCGAAACATGCAATTCGGCGGCGCGTAACAGGCAGAACCGGAGGAAAAGCGGGTACTGTCGCAGGCCAGAAGAACTGCTCATTATTTAGGCAAAACGGTAAAAAGTCACGATCTTGGGACATATAGGCAACGGGCAGGGAAAGTTATCCACAGCATTATCAACAAAAATGTGGATAGCAGAACCGCGTGGATCGACCTCCTACGAATAAACACGATTCATTTGTGCACTTTTTGCCGCAATTACAGAGGCTTGACAAATTATTGACGGTTACTAATCTGATTAGAGACGCGACGTCCCCAAACCATCATTCCCCCTGTCACGAGATCTCCCTGAAACCCAGGCACCTCATCCTGAGCCAAAAAACTCGCTTGTGACCAAACGGATTAATGGTAGCATTTTAATTTATCAGTTTTGACGGCTTTTGCGGAACGCCAATATCGTTGAAATATCTTTGCCTTATACTGCTTTGCAAAGCCTGCTATGCACTAACGAGTCACAAGCAGGCGGGCGCGAAACTCAGATAGCTAAAGAATCTGCATGCAGTCGGAAACTGACATTTCTGTTGTCCAGACTGCGAAAGTCTCAATTGGTCGACAATGAAATGCACCTCGAAGCAGTCCCGGGGCGATCTGAAGAGAGAAGCAGGTTCATAAGGTTCCGAGGATCGGGGAGAAAGTGCCATGGCATGGGAAGCGATGACGATAGACGAGTACGCGGCCTTCCAGCGAGCATGCGGAATGCATGTAGTGAAAATACAGGACACCTGGTGGGTCGAACCACGCCCGTTCTTTTTCAGGCCGCTTTTTCCTTTCGCCGAGGTCACTCCCGGCTTGCTGAACTATCCGATGCAAGCCTTGGTGGGAGGTGTCATGCATCCGGTACCGGCAGGCGCTTCGAGCAACAGCTACGTGCATATGTTATTGTACGACAAACCTCAAAGCTACTCTATAGATGCATCAAATTGCAAGCACAGGCAGATCATAAAAAAGAGTTTGGAAGTATTCAGCGCCAGGAGAATCACGGATCTAAACCTCTTTATTGAAGAGGCATTCACGATATACAAATCCTTTTACGCCAGGACCAGGTATTTTTACAAAAAAGAACGCTTGAATAAAGAATTTTTTGTCGCCTGGGCCAAACCCTTATTCGAACATCCCAAAATCGTGGTAATGGGTGCATATCATGAAAACAATCTGTCAGCTGTCGAAATACTATACCAGGTTGAGGACGTTATTATAGAAGACGTCTATTTTTCTGACACAAAGAGCCAGCCGTTGCAAGTAACCGATTTCATGACACATACCGTCAGAGAAGCAGCAAAAGCTACCGATGCCAGATATATATTCACGGGTTTTCCTTCAGGCAAAAAAACGCTGGACCAGTCTAAAACAATCAGGGGATGTAAGATATTGAAACTGCCCGCATATTTCAAGATAAATCCGTTGGTGTTGCAACTGGTGAAAATGTTTATGCGCGAGAGCTATGAAAAGCTGGTCGCCATAACCTCATTCTCTGACAACGACAAGCTCCAGTCCACAGGGGACCGATGATTCCCCCCAGCCTGGCTTTCCATCATCATCTCATAAGTTGCACGCCAAAGCGGGTTTGCTCGTTGCCCGTGATTATCATGGGGAGAAGATGCCATGGCATGGGAAGCGATGACGATAGACGAGTACGCGGCTTTTCAGCGAGCATGCGGGACGCATGTCGTGAAAATACAGGACACCTGGTGGGTGGAACCCCGCCCGTTCTTTTTCAGGCCGCTTTTCCCTTTCGCCGAGGTCACTCCCGGCTTGCGGAACTATCCCGGCCAAGCGGTGCTGGGAGGTGTCATGCACCCGGTGCCGGCAGGCATCTCCGGCAACAGCTACATGCACTTGTTCCTGTACGACGAACCCGGTGCCTACTCCATAGATAAACTGTGTTGCAAGCACAGACAGATCATCAAAAAGGGTTTGGAAATTTTCCAGGCCAAGAGAATCGCCGATCTGGATCTCTTTATCCAACAGGCACCCGGGATATACCAATCTTTCTACAACAGGACCAGGTACTTCTACAAGAAAGAACGCTTGAACAAGGATCTTTTTGCCGCCTGGGCCAAACCCTTTTTTGAAAATCCCAAGATCGTGGTGATGGGCGTATACCATGAAGAGAAGTTATCGGCCATCGAAATAGCATATCAGGTCGAGGACGTTATCATCGAGGACATCTATTTCTCCGACACAAAGAGCCAGCCCTTGCAAGTGACCGACTTCATGACGCATACCATAAGAGAAGAAGCAAAATCCAGCAACGCGCGATTTATCTTCCGGGGTTTTCCTTCAGGAAAACAGACACTCGACCAATCAAAAATAACGAGAGGCTGCAAGGTGTTGAGACTCCCCGCATACTGTAAAATAAATCCGATCGTACTTCATCTGGTGAGAGCATTTATGGGCGAGAGCTATAAAAAGCTGGTTGCCATAACCGCCTTCTCGGACTTTACGGAGGAAAACAGCTGCCCGGCAACCCGCGGGAACTCCACGGCAAGATCCTTGGCGGAGTTGTCGGCAGATCGCGAAGCAGGTATATCAGGATCGGATCCCGAGAAACGATGAACGGTATTGACCAATCAGTGGCAGGCTTGAAGAAGCCGTGTTGTGGCGGTGCTGCTTTTGAGAAAGCAGAGAGTTGCCGGCAAGTCAAGTGATGAACGAGGTACGCCCGAATCGCCCCGTCACTGATTTCTGCAACCGGAATCATTTCGGGCTTCCTGTGATGCGCCGCCATGCTGATCCGGATTGGCCTTCTCGAACTTCATCAGCAGATCCTCCAGTATCCCCTCCCCCGCTTCGGCGGAGCGTTCCACCAGTTCATGACGCACATAGTCGAGCGCCTCGGCGCATCTCTCTTCGGGCCAGTCATCCCTGATGATCTGAATGTTCCCCCTCCCCCAGGCTATATGCGGCCGGGTGACCTCCTCCAGCCCCTTTTTCAAAAGCTCAACGCAGCGTCTCAACTGGACCTCGGTCGGCTGTCCGCCCTTCATGATGTTCTCTACCAGCGTTTCCGCCGCCCTCATGGCAATCTCGCAGTGAAGCATTACGTCCTCCTTATGCGCTTGATGGTAAACGTTAGCATGGTTTCACCGCATGACAATTTTGGCTCGCCTTTAGTCTCAGAGTTCGACATCACAAAGGACAGACAGGACACAAAGGACAGACAGGACACAAAGGACTTAAACGACGATTTTAAGATCCGAGAGGTTCGAAGAAGCTTTGAGCAGCCACGGTGAAGCAGTCAGGGTTCACGATCATATTTGATCTCCTCGATCACGCAAGCGCCGCCACGCGCTTTAGCTCTATGGAGCGCATCAGGCTGTCGAAGGGGCGGGCAAATTTCTCAACCCCATCGTCCTCCAACTCCCGGGTCACGGCGTTCAGGTCGATGCCGAGCTCGCCCAGCCGGCTCAAAACAGCCAGGGCCTCCTGCAGCCCCTGCTCCAGTCGGGGCGCGGGATGGCCGTGGTCCCGGTAGGCGGTCAGCGTCTCAAGCGGTGCCGTGTTCACCGTATCCGGGCCGATCAGCGCCTCGACATATTTCAGATCGCTGTAGGAGGGATCCTTGGTGCCGGTGCTGGCCCAAAGGAGCCGCTGGGGCCGGGCGCCGCGTGCCGCGAGTGCCAGGTAGCGGTCCTCGGAGAGTATTTCCCGATATACCTTGCGCGCCACCTTGGCGCAGGCGATGGCGGTCTCCCCCCGAAGCGAAGCCGCCATGCGACCGGCCCGCCCCTCCTCCTGCGCCAGCTTGGCAAGCAGCGGGTCGACCAGCACGTCGATGCGGCTCAGGAAGAAGCTCGCCACCGACGCCACCCGCTCCATGGGGAGCCCGTGCGCCGCCCGCTCGGAGAGTCCATCGAGATAAGCCTCGGCGACCGCGCGGTAGCGGGGGATCCCGAACAGCAGGGTAACGTTGACGTTGACACCCTCGCGTACCAGCTGCCGGATCGCGGCGAGCCCCTCCCGGGTGCCGGGGACCTTGATGAGGAGGTTGGGGCGATCCACCCGCTCCCAAAGCCGTCTCGCTTCCAAAAGGGTGCCGACGCTGTCGTGTGCCAGGTGCGGTGAAACCTCCAGGCTTACAAAGCCGTCCCTGCCGTCAAGCCGGTCGTACAGGGGGCGCAGCAGATCGGCGGTCATCCGGATGTCGTCCACCACGAGCGCCTGGTAGATCTCGGCGGCGCTCATCCCCCGGCGCGCCAGCTCTGCGATGGCCCTGTCATAGTCGGCGCTCCCTGCAATCGCCCTCTCGAAGGTGGCCGGATTGGAGGTCACGCCGCTGACGCCGTCTTCCTGGATCAGCGAGACCAGCTCACCCGAGACCAGCATGGCGCGGCTCAGAAAATCAAGCCAGATGCTCTGGCCGGACCGGGCCAACATCAGCAGCGGATTGTCTCTCATCTTCCTTGCTCCTCCCGCTCCAGCAGAGCAACCTTGGCGAGCCGGCGCCGATGCCGGCTGCGATGCCGATACGCATGCCGCCACCTACCCTGCTGACTCAATTCGTCAACCAGGTTGAGCTTCCGCCGCTAAAGTCACGCCCCATCCCCACCCCGACCCTCCCCTTGAAGGGGAGGGAGGTTGCTACACTTATCCCCCGACTCGGCTCATACCAGGAGGTAGGGTGGGCCGTGCCCGCCAAACCGCATCGTGATGGTGGGCACGGCCCACCCTACATTGATTACGCCTGTGTCGCCCCTGCCCGGCCCAGCTGTTCCCGGGCCAGCCTGCAGACGTTATCCACCGTGAAGCCGTACTCCCGCAGCACGACCTCCCCGGGGGCGGAGGCCCCAAAGCGCTCCACGGCCAGGACGCCCCCCGTGAAGCCGACATAGCGGTGCCACCCCTGCGGCGAGCCGGCCTCGACGGCAAGTCGGGCGGTGATCCCGGGGGGCAGGACCAGATCGCGATAATCCTGAGGCTGCTCCTCGAAGAGCTCCCAACTCGGCAGCGAGACCACCCGCGCCAGGACCTTTTCCTCCAGCAGTTTCAGCCTGGCAGCAACGGCCAGGGAAAGTTCCGAACCGGTGGCGATCAGGATCAGCTCCGGCACTGCGCCTTCTGCGTCGGCCAGGATATAGCCGCCGCGCAAAAGCCCCTCGGCCCCCGCATAGCGGCTGCGGTCCAGGGTCGGCACCGACTGGCGCGACAACACGAGCGCCACCGGCCGCCCCTTCAGGGAGAGTGCCACCCGGCAGGCGACGGCGCTCTCATTGGCGTCGCCCGGACGGATCACCACCAGGCGCGGGATGGCCCTCAGACTCGCCAGCTGCTCCACCGGCTGGTGGGTCGGTCCGTCCTCCCCGAGGCCGATGCTGTCGTGGGTGAAGAAGTGGATCACCTGAAGCTCGGAGAGCGCCGCCAGGCGGAGCGTCGGTCGCAGGTAGTCCGAGAAGGTGAGGAAGGTGGCGCCGAACGGGATGGTGCCGCCGTGGGCTGCAAGGCCGTTGACGACCGCTCCCATGGCATGTTCGCGCACGCCGAAATGGATATTGGCGCCTGCCGGGCCCCACTCCCCGCCGGCCGCTCCTTGCCGGTCGCCGGACTCCCGGAGCACGCTCTGGAAATCCCCCATCCCGTGGAGGGCGGTGAAGGTCGAGGGATTCAGGTCCGCCGAGCCGCCTACCAGCTGCGGCAGTCGCGCCGCCAGCGCGTTCAGCACCTTGCCAGAGGCGATGCGGGTCGCCATCCCCTTGGGGTCGGCGGGGAATACCGGAATGACAGCCTCCCAGCCGGAGGGGAGCTCTCCCTCCATCGTCTGTCGGAGCTCCCCGGCGAGCTCGGGGTACTCCCTGGCGTAGCAAGAGAGCAGCGCATCCCAGCGGGCCTCGCTCTCGGCACCCCTGGCAAGGGCCTCCCGGAAATGGCCCAGCGCCCGGTCCGGCAGGTGAAAGGGGGGTTGAGCGGGCCACCCTAGATGCTCCTTGGTAAGCCGCACCTCTTCCTCGCCAAGGGGCGCACCGTGCGCCTCGAAGCTGTCCTGCTTGCCGGGGGAGCCATACCCCAGATGTGTGCAGACCATGATGAGGGAGGGACGCAGGGAGTCGGCACGCGCGCTCTCAAGGGCAGCCCCGATCGCCTCCAGGTCGTTTCCGTCGCAAACCGTCTGCACCTGCCAGCCGTAGGCCCGGAATCTGGCGGCGCGATCCTCGGTAAAGCTGAGCTCGGTCGAGGCGGCGAGGGAGACGCAGTTGTCGTCGTAGAGGCAGATCAGCTTCCCCAGCCCCAGGTGTCCCGCCAGAGAGGCCGCCTCGGAGGCCACTCCCTCCATCAGGTCGCCGTCACTTGCAATGACATAGGTGAAGTGGTCCATGATCTCGAAGCCGGGCCGGTTGTAACGAGCAGCCAGACGGGCCTCGGCGATCGCCATGCCGACCGCGTTGCCAAAACCCTGCCCCAGCGGGCCGGTGCTGACCTCGACACCGGGGGTCAGGCCGCGTTCGGGATGGCCCGGCGTGCGGCTCCCCCACTGGCGAAAGCGCAGTATCTCGTCCAGGGGGAGGTCGTAGCCGGTCAGGTGCAGCAGGCCGTAGAGGAGCATGGAGCCGTGTCCTGCGGAGAGCACGAAGCGGTCGCGGTCGAACCAGGCGGGATGGGCCGGATTGTGCTTCAGGAAACGGGTCCAAAGCTGGTATGCCATCGGGGCCGCCCCCATCGGCATACCCGGGTGGCCGCTGTTCGCCTTTTGTACCGCGTCGACCGCCAGAAAGCGCAGCGTGTTGACGCAGAGCTGGTCCAGGCTTGGGTTTCCGGTTGCGGGAAGCGGATCGACAGTCATGGGCTTCTCCTTCAAGTTAATGAGATAAGCATACACCCAAATGAAGGAGTTGGAACATCCCCCTCCCTGCAAGGGGAGAGGGGAAGCCTTGGCCTGCTGGGACACCCCTCCCCCGTGCCCCTCCCCAGCAAAGGGGGGGGAGCAACGGGTCGGGGTAGGGATCGGTCGGCAGGCGCTCTACTCGGTGAAATCGATGAAGCGCAGGGCCTCCTCAGGGTAGCGCTCACCCGCTACCTTGAAGGAGCTCACCGCCCGGTCCAGGGTGGCCCAGACCTCATCTGCCAGCTTCAGTCCGACCGCCTGGGCGTTCTCTTCCAGGTAGCGCAGATGCTTGGTGCCCGGGATGGGGACGGTGTCGCTCCCCCGCCTCAGGAGCCAGGCCAGCGCGACCTGGGCCGGCGTCGAGTCGTGGGCCGAAGCGATCTCCCGCACCATGGCAACGAGCCTCAGGTTGTGGTTGAAGTTCTCCTCCTGGAAGCGCGGGTTCTTGCGGC